>JADGPT010000030.1 GCA_017882345.1 Bacteroidales bacterium | reverse complement strand
AATAATGCAACTTTCGACAACAGAAGAGTAGCTGTAGAGATTGCCCAGGAAAAAACTGATAAACCGAGACAAGGCGATTTTTCAGGAAAAAGACCTGCCAAATGGTCAGACAGAAGACCCGAAAAAAGAAGCCAGGGCAGATCAGAAAGTAAGAGCAGAGATTATAAAAGAGATAGTAAATTCGGGAAAAAAGATAAAAAGAAGTACAGCAGGTAGTAGAATTTATTAAACACCTTGTTTCACATAAAAATTTGTAAATTTAGTGAGAGCCTCTCGAAGGCTCTTTTATTTTTACTGAAAGCAGGATCATTGAAATCAATGCTATAGTGCCGCCAAATCCAAATGCGACGGTGCCTCCATATCCTGGAATTACTTTATCAAAATAGCTATAAAGGATTCCGAAAATAATACTTGCCGGAAGTGCCCCTAGTCCAACTGAAAAATTGAATAATCCAAATGCGGTTCCTCTCTTCTCATCGCTCACAAGGTCAGCAACGAATGCCTTTTCCGTACCCTCGGTAAAAGCATAGAACAATGCATAAATAGCAAAGAGAACAAAGGTTGCAAGAATCTGTAAATTGGGAGGCAGAAAAACAAGTAGTGCAAAAGCGATATAAACAAAAGTATAAATTCCCCAACCAATGTTTATTACAATCTTCCTTCCGATCTTATCAGATAGCGCCCCTAAAGGAGTTGAAAAGACTGCCTTAATTATATGAAAGAATGCCCATACAAGTGGCAGGAATAGGATATTAATGATATTTGACCGGGCTGCTTCATCTCCGAAGTTTGATACCATTTGGTTAAGAGAAGGAATACTACTCACGAGTTTTACAACTGCACCGCTTTTATGAATAGCTTCTTCAACGCGAAACAAGAGAAAAGCATCTGAAGAGTTACCGAGAGTGAAAAGTATCATTATCAAAAGATAATTTCTGAAGTTTTTATCAAATTTTTTAAGAGAGAATGTAAATGAATTTTTATTGCCATTACTCGAAACAGATTCTTTAACGAACAGCACTAATGTCAGTACAGCTAATATACCCGGTATTATTGCGAGAAGGAATGTCCATCTTAATGCCAATAGAGAATCTTTTAATCCGAAACCTATAAACAATATAAGAAGTGTAATTATAGCAAGTATCGGTCCCACAACCGCACCGATATTATCCATTGCACGTTCAAAACCATACGCTCTTCCCCTTATGCTTTCATCAACGGAAGAGGCTATCAATGCATCTCTTGGAGCTGTTCTGATTCCTTTGCCGACACGGTCAAACATTCTGACTATTATAATCTGCCAGGCTGATGACACAATCCCGGTCAATGGTCGAAAAAGAGTAGATATTGAATATCCGATAATAACATACAGTTTCCTCTTTCCTGTTTTATCTGACAAAATTCCACTAATCAATTTGAGCATTGAAGAAGTTGTTTCTGCAATTCCTTCAATTATTCCAAGTAAGATAGCACCGGAGCCAAGTGCCGCGATGTAGACCGGTATCAGAGGGTATATCATCTCAGATGCGGCATCTGTAAAGAGACTGACCAAACCAAGCATTATGACTGCCTGGGGGATCTTTTTATTATTATTCATCAGTTAAAATTATCTTTTTAAATAATCATTGAATAAAACCTGCAGATAGGCTTTCCCCTTTTTCTCAGCAGATTCAGGATCTTTACCCTCACTAAGCACATTCATTTTACTTTTCAGATCAAAGCCCACTGCCGAGCTGTCCGTAATAAATCCGAATCCTTCATTATAAGTATAAAATGCAAATGATTTTGACTGATCCGATAATATGTCTTTTCCAAAAGGGAAACTTCCGATGATTCCAAGTTGATCCAATAATGTAGTTGGGATATCAACCTGGCTGCCAAGTTTCTCAATCCTTAAATCTCTTTTCGAAACGGCTCCTCCAACCCATAACATCGGTATTTTGAAGACGTTCTGCTTATAATTTGGCATATCGCTGAAAATTCTGGCAGCATGATCAGCTACCATAATTATCAGAGTATTTTTCCACCAGTCAGTCTCTTTTGCCCAATCGAGGAATGATCCAAGGGTTTTGTCTGTATAATAAACTGAGTTTTTGTATTTGGTCAAATCATCAGAACCTATGAAGACAGGTTCCATAGGAACATCAAAAGGTTCATGACTTGAGAGAGTAAGGATTACTTTGAGAAAAGGTTCCTTAACCCTCTTCATTGAATCCTTCAGAGTCTGAAAAAGTACATGATCATGAACACCCCATTTGGAATTATAATTTGCAGGATCAAAATTATTCTTAGTAATTATATCATGGAAGCCTGATCCAATTACAAATGAATTTAAATTTGCAAAATTAATCTCTCCACCATACCAGAATGAACTGTGATAACCATTTTCAGTAAGTATTTTAACAAGACTTGGTAAAGACTGGCTTTTTTTGGGTTCTTTAATTATTGATTGAGCTGGTTGGGCAGGATAACCACTCAGTATAGCCGGCAATGCTTTGTCAGTTCTCGTTCCTGATGCATAGAAGTTTGAAAAGAGTATTCCTTCACGGGCATATCTGTTAATATTTGGAGTAACCAATGAGTCACCGCCAAGTGGTCCTATCAGATAACCACTGAAACTTTCGAGCACAATTATAATTATATCCGGGCGGGTGGTATTTAAAACTTTTTCCGGAATTCCCTTTTTAACAGTGAGAGTATCAACTACACTCTTAGCATCTGACAGATCGCCGAATTCATAAGGATTTTTAACAGGCTTTTGAGTAAAAGCAGAAGTACCAAAATTCCAGACTGCATTAATAGCTACATGATTCAGAAACATTTTTTTACTGAAATAAACACTCCCTGCATTTATCGGAGCTACACCGAAGCCTCCTCTGATAGGTATAATAAGAGCTCCCCATAAAATCGTGAAGAACAGAACTCCGGGTAGCCAGTACCTGATTCTCATAAAATTACTGAATACTCTGTCAATTAGTTTGTTATAAAAATAAATAACAAATGAAACCAAAAGACCCAGGGTAATTAGAAACAATATAATCTTAAATGTAGTTACAGAGGCCATTGCCTCTCCCGGCGTTTTCAGATAAAACATTGGAGTGTAATCCATCCGGAATCCCCAGTAGGAATAAAGATTAGCATCAGTAACTATAATGACTGATGAGAAAACAATAAGAATATATGAATACCACCTGATAAATATTCTGTACCATATTCCATTAAAATATACTCCCGGGATTATCACCAATAGCGGAATAAGCAGGAAATAACCCGTTGTTGAAATATCAAGCTTTGCTCCATGCCAGAATGTGCCCAGAAGATCGCCAAAACTGTTTTGAAATGAGGAATGATATTGCATAAAAATGAATAGAAGCCGGGCTGTGAAGAAAAATGCCAGCCAGAAAACCGCATAACAGCTAATAGCAATGAGTCTTTTTTGCATACCTGCCTTTATTTATTCAATTCTGCAGGAATCACCCTGATACTTCTGTAAAACATAATTAATGAGACTGTTATTATAATCATACCTGAAATAGTAAGCCATTCAGGATGTTCACCAGGGATAAGAAGCCAGCTTAATACTGCTCCGGTAATTGGAGTAATGAACTTCCAAAGATTCAGTTCTGATACTTTGACACCAGGTCGCTGAAGTAGTTTAAACCATATTGAAAACGCAGAAGCTGCCATGAAGCTTAACCATAATAAAATCATCCAGTATTTCAATGGCAACGGTCCTTTTGGGACATCTTCCAATGGAATTGAAATCAGGTAAAGTATTAATCCTCCAATAAACAGAGAAGACGAGCTGAGGACAAATGGGTTAATATTCCTGCTCCTGAGTGATATAATTACATTACTTGTTGCCGTCGCGATATTCCCAATAAGAATCATGGTTATGCCTAAAAGTTCAAGTTCCGTTCCCAGCTTGAAAGCCTGTCTTCCGGCACTTATAAGGATAACACCTGAGATACCAAAAATGATTGTGATAATTTTTTTCCTGGTCAGCTTATCATCTTTATGCAATATTGCTGCAACAATAGCAATAATAAGTGGTTGTGCACCATATACCACCGCTCCAAGAGCGCCTGGTACAAGGTTCAGGCCCTGATAAAACAGCGAATAATTAATCACAATCTGCAGAATTGTTACCCATGCAACTATCTTCCAGTTGTCCCTGATCATTTTAATATATACTACCGGTTTGACAGTAAAAGGAAGAATCATAAGTCCGGAAATGATAAACCGTATACCTGCAAAATGAAACGGTGTATCAAATTGTAAACCGAGCTTAATACCTGCATAAGCAGTAGACCAAAGCAGACAGGCTATAATTGCCCAAAAAATTGTATTTCCTTTACTGTCCAATCAAAAATAATTTGGCATCAAATATCAGAAAAAAAATTATTTATCAATACGGGCAGGAAAACATACCCGAACTCCTTAATTGTAAATGTAACTGAATTTGAATTCAATTATAATATGAAGACTTCATAATATTTAATAGTTTTGTCTGTTATTCAACATGTTAATAATGACTATTGCAGAATATATTGCGAATCAGTTATTTAGGCAGGGAGTCCGTTACGTATTCGGAATTCCCGGTGGACCATCAATTCCTTATCTTGAAGCATTCAAAGGCGCAGGCATCGAATTCATTCTTACCTCAAATGAAGCATCAGCTGGTATCATGGCGGATGTTACAGGAAGATTAACAGGTATTCCAGGTATTTGCCATGCCACTTTCGGTCCGGGAGCGACTAACATCTCTACCGGTGTTGGCGGAGCCTTACTGGACAGATCTCCGGTTATTGTATTTACGAGTGAAATGAGTGATACAATGCTCAACCGTACAACACAGATGAATATCAATCATCAGAAACTATTTGAGCCATTAACAAAAGCAACATACAGGCTTAATCCTGAGAATGTTGTAGCGGTAATGGAATCAGCGATAAGGCTCTGTAAAGAGTCTTACCCCGGCCCTGTCCACATCGGACTTCCGGCAGATATCTCTGATATTGAGATAAATGTGACATCGTCGACCGGATCTCTGACTGAGAACATTTATTACCATAATAACATCCAAAAGATAATTTCGTTGCTTGAGAAATCACGCCGGCCTCTGATGGCTGTGGGACTCACTGCAGCACGGCTTGATCTCAGGGTTGAGTTGCTGTCATTTCTTGAAATGTATAAAATGCCAGTGGTAATAACCCCAATGGCAAAAGGATTGATCCCTCAAGACCATCCCTGTTATGCCGGGGTTTTATTTCATTCGTTAAGCGATTATCTTGAAGATCTATATGAAAAGGCTGATGTGGTGATCGGTATTGGCTACGACCCTGTTGAATTAAATTATGAAGCATGGATGCCAGATGTGCCTCTGCTCCATTTCGATACAAGGGAAACAGATTTTAGTTCCAAAGCCAATGTTACTCAATTTACCGGTCCGGCTGAGGAGTGGTTTGGGATCCTGAAAAATCTGGATGCCGGCTCATTGATAATTGATGATAATCTGATCAAAGGGATACATGATGAGATGGCTTCCGTATATAACGGATTTACAAGTCATTTCGGACCGGCTGCTGCACTCAGAGTCCTCCAGGATGAATTACCTGAAGACACAATACTTACTTCTGATGTGGGTTCCCATCTTCATCTTATTGGACAATTCTGGAATACTCATGATAAAGGGAAACTTATTATGACGAACGGCTGGTCAGCGATGGGTTTTGGTATTCCAGCGGCCATGGCAGCCCAGCTGAATAACCATGAAGCGACTGTTGTATGCATTTCGGGTGATGGTGGCTTCCTGATGATGGCCGGAGAAATGGTAACAATGAAGAGATATAATCTGCCTGTTATTGTCGTTGTATTTTCTGACGGGGAACTTAACCTGATAAAAGTAAAACAATCATGGAAAGAACTTCCGGCTTATGGGACATTGCTCTATCAGGATGACCTGTTTGGCGCTGATATCTTTATGGGTATTAAAGTATTAAGAGCTGATTCCCTCGAAGGAATGAGGACAGCGATTATAGAGGCACTTTCGGTAAATGAGCCGGTAATAATAAATGCAGTAATTGACCCTGAGGACTATAACTGGCTTATTGTAAGAAGATAAGTCCAAATTACCAGGTATAATCCCATCAGATATTTTAGCTCTTTTTCTCTTTTTTCGGTTTTGGTTCCTTCTCTGTTTTCTTTTCTTTTATTTCCTTTTTCTCTTCTTTTACTTCTTTTTTCTCTTTTGTAGCTTTAGGAGACTTTGTTTCAGTTTTTTCCTTTACAACTTTTGTCTCTTTCGGTTTAACAATATGTTTAACCTCTTTTACTTCAATAACTTCCTTGACTGCTGTTGCTTCTTTTGGCTCTTTTTTCTCTTTTAAAGGTTTTTTATCTTTCGGTTCCTTCAACAAGATCTCCTTAATGGGTTTAACATCCGGTTTGTCATTTTTTTTCCGCGGACGTCTCACGCCATAAGAGCCAAGTATTATTTTTCCTCTTCTTGTTTTTTTATCACCTTTTCCCATATCAATTGATTTTTATTAGTTTTATAAACCCTTTTAAAGGTTGGTAGCAAAGTTAATAAAATTCTTTATTTTTATTGAATATTTTTTGAGATTCCATAAACAAATCAGGGAGAAAGAAGTAATAAATTTCAATATGACATATTGTGATTATCTAACAACAATTACCGGAGATCAACTTTCACTACATAAGGAATACCATGACAATCATTATGGTTTCCCAATAGAAAATGATGATGAACTTTTTGAAAGGCTGATGTTCGAAATTAATCAGGCCGGTCTCAACTGGATTCTCATCCTGAAAAAACAACATAATTTCCGCAGGGCTTTTGATAACTTTCAAATTGCGAAAGTCGCAGTGTATGATGAAAAAGAATTTCAAAGACTTATGAATGACCAGGGGATTATCAGGAACAGGCTGAAAATAAATGCTGCTATTGAAAATGCAAAAGTCATTCTTAAAATCAGGGAAGAAACAGGTTCATTCAGGAAATGGCTTGATTTTCACTCAGAAAAAATCAAATCTCTTGAAGAATGGACAAAACTATTTAAGAAAACCTTTAAGTTCACAGGTGGAGAAATTGTTAATGAATTTCTGATGAGCACAGGATACTTGCCAGGAGCTCATAGCCATCAGTGTCCTGTATATGAGCGTATTAAAATATTAAAGCAAAATAAATGAGACGAGTCGAAAGAGAAATATCAGATACTCATGAAATTGAAGAAATTATCCAAAAAGCGGATGTCTGCAGGATAGCTCTTGCTAATGAAAGTATACCATATATAGTTACTATGAATTTCGGATATACAAATAACCCGGAACAAACATTCTATTTCCATTGTGCAAACGATGGAAAGAAACTCGATATGATCCGCAGGAACAAGTACGTCTGTTTTGAAATGGATACAGAACATAAAATATTCATGGGGAAAAGGAGTTGTGACTGGGGAATGAATTTCAGTAGCATTATAGGGTATGGAAATATTGCTGTTATCTCAGAAAAGAAGGAAAAAATAACAGGGATGAATTGTATAATGGAGCATTATGGTGGTAAAGGTGAATATCTTTACGATGATAAGATCTTTGAACATACAACCATTCTCAGACTCGATATACTGGAAATGACCGGAAAAAAGCGTTAAATTGCAATTAAGTTAAAAAAGACCTGATTATGCAAACATTAAACGATTTACGTTTGGCTGTTCTGATTGATGCAGACAATATTCCTTACAGCAATGTTAAAGGAATGCTGGAGGAAATAGCCAAATATGGTACCCCTACTTTTAAAAGGATCTATGGAGATTGGACAAAACCAACAATTTCAGGTTGGAAATCAGTCCTTCTTGAAAACGCAATAACACCCATTCAGCAGTATAGTTATACAAAAGGTAAAAATTCCACTGACTCAGCCCTGATAATTGATGGAATGGATATTCTTTATTCGGGGAAAGTTGATGGTTTTTGCATAGTATCCAGCGACAGCGATTTTACACGACTTGCAACCAGGTTAAGGGAAGCAGGTATGAAAGTTATCGGAATTGGCGAAAGGAAAACACCTTATCCTTTTATTGTGTCCTGCGATAAATTCATCTATCTGGACATAATCACATCAGCAACAGCTGCATTGGACACGGCGCCTGAGATCAGAAAAAGGGGAAAGCCTATTGTGAAAAAGAAGAAAACAGATGTTCCTGATATTCAGACACCTGCCAGCATTGTTAAAAGACTGATAACGTCATCAATAACTGATATAGCCGACGAAAACGGTTGGGCTTATCTTGGAGATGTAGGTAACCTGATTCTTAAAAAGCAACCTGATTTCGATCCCAGAAATTTTGGTTTCCCGAAACTTACCCCGCTTATCAGGTCATTTGATTTCGAAATCGATGAAAGAGAATCAGGACAGAACCATATAAAGCATATATATATCAGGAACAGGAAGTAAGGAACGGGAGAATAGTAGAAAAAAATACAACTTCAAACGAACAAAATAAGAATACCATCTGTTTCATTAAATAAGGCTGTCATGAATTGACGGATGTGTTGATTTTCACATTTTGGAAGAGTGTTTAATGCCAAAAAGTTATTTAAATACAATATATTATGGATATTTATTTTTTGTTATCAAAAATAAATATGACCTTTGTCCCTGTTTTATAAATACTTTAATAATTGAATTATGAACATTTACGTAGGAAGTCTTCATTTTAAAATGAGTGAAGCAGAATTAAAAGAAATTTTTGAAGAGTATGGCGAAGTAACATCCGCAAAAATCATTATTGACAAATACTCTGGGAAAAGCAAAGGATTTGGTTTCGTTGAGATGCCGAATGATGTTGAAGCAAAAAAAGCTATCGAGGAATTAAACGGAGCTGAAGTAAGCGGTAGGAACATAATTGTTAATGAATCTATCGAAAGAACAGACAGAAGGAGTAATTTCAGAGGTGGTGATAACGACCGCAGAGGTGGTAGTGGTGGTGGAAGCGGTGGTGGAAACAGAAGAGAAAGCTACAGGTAAGTAACAAAAAATCTAATACTATGAAAGGTACTGTTAAATGGTATGACAGAGTAAAAGGTTATGGATTCCTTCAGTCAGAAGATGACAAGGATATCTTTATCCACCGTTCAGGTTTAGAGGTTTCCCATACCGAACTTGAGGCAGGTCAGGCAGTTGAATTTGAAATTGAGGAGAGAGAAAAAGGACCGGTTGCCATAAAAGTTAAAAAAGTAGATTGATCTTACTCAAACTAATACCAGTGAGGCTGTAACAAAAACGTTCAGCCTCATTTTTTTTGAAGTTACCGAGCCTTCCTATTTCTTTTTCTGATCGTCCACTCTGAATTCGACTTTCTCTTTCTGATCCTTCACCATTTCTTTTGGATCATCCAGTAAAGGAGATTCTTTGAGCGAATTCCAATCAAATTTTTCATCCAGTGGAGACAACGCCTTTTGTGGGTCAAATATCCTTAAATCGGGAGCCAGCGCTGTATAAGGAGCAAAGTCCGGAACTCCGGTAAACATATCAGACAGGTCGGTAGCACCAGCATCATACTGATTTAAGTATGGAAGTCCGAGTATATTCCAGAATGTTTTGAACAGACTTCCAAAACTATAATGCACTTTGCTTACATAATTCTTTTTGGCATAGGGTGATACGACAATTAGTATACTTCTGTGAGCATCAATATGATCGACACCATTCTGGGCATCATCCTCGGTAATCACAATTGCCATATTTTTCCAATAAGGAGTGTGAGATAAATATTCTACTATCCTGCCAACAGCCAGGTCATTATCTACCATATAACTTTCCCTGAAAGGATAACCTGCATCAGGACGCTCATTTGCTCCATGATCGTTTGGTATAATAACAGTAAGCATCTGAGGCATTTCTTTACCCTCTCCCATCCACTTATCATCAAACTCCTTAACAAACTGGCTCACCCTGTACTGATCAGGAATTGAGGTATTATACGTGGCATATTGACGTGAAGTTCTGCTGAAGATCGGTGCAGGAACAGGATAATTTGCAAACTGTTTTATCCCTGTTTGTTTGAAAGATTCATCATAAAAAGCAGGTTCAAACATTACACTGAAGCCGAAATTAAAAAAGTCAATTTTGTTCCGCTCAAGATGATCCCACATTGAACCCGATTCATTATAATCTTCAGGATATATAGCGCCCGCCGATCCATTCATGCCCAGACTTCCAGGAGCTTTTGAAGCCGGTTTATATTCCCTGTTTCCGCCATAGCTGGCAGGAGTACATGTCTCAACCCATTCATTTGGATATGTGTTTACCAACCATCGGTGTCCATCGGCTGAAACATCAGAGTCTACATAAAAATTGTCGCCAATGGCAAATTGTGCTGCCAGTTTATGATGATTAGCCATAATAGTGGCATCTTCAACTCTCTTTGTACCAGCTTTGTTTGAAAAAGAAACATTATGACCATACCGTGCTATTGAAGCATCTCCTTCAGCGTTTTTAAGTTGTCCGAATATTTCATCATAAGTACGGTTTTCTTTCGAGATGAAAACCAGATGCTTAATAGGAGACTCTTTCTGACCTCCATATAGTGGAATGGGATTACCGGTACGTGACTTTAATAGTTTTCTGGCCTCTTGCTTAAAAAAGTTATTGTTTAATACCTGGGTGGTCATCTTTTTAAGGTCTTTATCAGAAGGAATCTTAATTATAGAGACAGTCCCTTTCATCAGATTTCCAATATATGTTCCTTCCCCACCCTCCTTAAAATCCTTTCCACCATTTGGTCCGCTTCCATAACCTTTAGCATTTGTTACCACGATGTTCTTACCATCAGGTGTAATTTTTAATTTGGAAGGAAACCAGCCGGTTGGAATATGTCCTGCAACATTAAACGAAGGCAGATCGATCACCCCTATTGCATTTATTCCTGCCTCAGCTACAAAAAGTCGTTTTTCGTCCGGAGATACAGCCAAACCAAAAGGGATAACACCTCTGAAATGTTTCAGTGTCTCATCGGGTTTTAAATATATTTCCTTAATAATTGAATCGGTTTTAATATCAATAACGGTTATATTATCATTATTGCCATTGCTGGCAAAAAGCCAATCTGATGTGGCAACCAGGGAGTTAGGACTTGATCCGCCAACTGCAGGAATCCCCTCAACCATCTGGCTTACAAGGTTCCCTGTTTTAATTCTTGCTATAACTTTGGGATTGGCCATATCTTCAATTGAGATAGCCCATACTGAGAAAGCCTTATCACTGTTCGGATCTCCAAGGCCCGGAACCACAAGTGAATCAGTAGTAATTCCGTTTCTCATCTCTACTGTATTATATCCAAAAGCAGGAAAGTCAAGGGCCTTTTTATAGTCAGATTTCTCTTCGATGTTCCCTATTTTGCTGTACTGGAACATACCCACATTTGCCACATAGACCTTTTTCTCATCATGACTGAGGGTAACTCCAAATGGATAACGGCCGACTGGTACAGAATTAATTACCTGCATCTTTCGGGTATCAACGATCACAAGCCGGAAGTTTGTCTGGTCCACAGCAAAAAGATGATCACCATCTCCCGAAAGAACAATGTCTCCTATATAACCATCAGGAAATTTTGTACCGTCTGCCGAAACAGAACAATCAACAGAGTCGATCTTATTACCAGTATTCAGATCAAATACAAGAATACTGTTATCTTGTCCGGCAGCAACATATACCTTTTTGTTATCGGGGGAAATTGCCAGTCCCATAAAAACAGATTCAAGCACCCCTGCATCATTGGAGAATCCCGGAGGAACCTGTCTGATCTCATGGGAGGATGTCAGATTTCGGATAATGGAGATAGACAATGGTTTTATTCCTGAATTGGCAGTAACAGCAATCTCACCATCTCCACTCAGGGCAAGTCCGAAGGGATGTGGAGCCACTACAAAACTTTTTCCGGAAGGTGTCAGAAATCGTCCGTTAGGGATTACTGTTATGCCATCTTTATTAATTGAAGTATAAAGACTTCCGGCAGGAGCTGAAAGTATGACAAGTTCATTGTTATGATTTTTGCAGCCTGAGATAGATAGTGCGACAATGGCTAACGAAACCAAAAATCTGGAGAATAGCATCTATTTGAATATTAGATATATAAAAACAAAATGCATAAAACTTCCTTCAGGTAAGTACTCCCTGCGCCTACCTCTTATTACACCAGTTTCCATCCCTTACGATATTCATAATGAAGCAATTTTGTTGCAGCACCATCCGTATCCTCAATAAAAGATTCAGTTGCCGGATTCCATTTGACTGTTCGTTTCAATGAGCATGCAATATTTCCCAAATTACATACGGTACAACTGCTGTGACCTATTTCGACAGGAACAACGGGGTCTTTTCTCGACCGGACCGATTCAACAAAATTCAGCTGATGTGGAATTTTTGTTTCGTATGGCCCATCTGAAACTTCTTTCTTATCCGGATTAAATTTTGCATCCGAAGCTTTAAAATATCCTCTTGACACTTCGATCCAACCATTTTCTCCCCAGAATTTTACACCTTTTGTTTTCTTTGCGTCGAAGGGTTCGGAAGTCATTACAACTCCATTAGCATATTTAAATGACATATATTCGGTTCCGTCACCAATCGGAGATGCCTCAACAGGGCCATTCCTGTCCATTCCGAGTCCCCACTGTGCAATATCGAACATGTGAGCGCCCCAGTCTGTGGTGAACCCCCCTCCCATTTCTTTATACCATCTCCATGCTCCCCATAATTTTTCATTTTGTTCCGGATCAATTGATATCGGAGGATCGAGTTGATTATTAAAGTGAATTGGTGCAGGAAGCGATCCTAACCAGAGATCCCAGTTCAGATCAGCAGGTATAGGTTCTTCAGGCAGGTCATACGGTTTGGGAGGTGCGCCAACATAGGCATTCACTTTTGTTATTTTTCCGATAGCGCCTGTTTGCACAAGATTTACAGCATGCTGGAAACCAGGGTCTGACCTCTGCTGACTTCCTATAGCCAGGATCCTATTGTTTTGACGCACTGCTTTTTTTAATTCCTGACCCTCTTTAATTGTAAAAGTCATTGGTTTTTCGAGATAAACATCCTTACCGGCTTTGCATGCAGCAATGGCTATCCTGGCATGTGAATGGTCAGGAACAGCAATGACGACAGCATCTATATCAGTTCTGCTTAACACATCCTCGAATTTTTCGTATGTTTCAACTTTTGAATCTTTTCCGGCTTTTGTGTAGAATGCCTTAACACGTTTCTCAAACCTTTTGCGTTTAATGCCGTAGACATCGCATCCGGCAATGACTTGTACCCCGGGAATCTGAAGAAACCCATTAAGCAGAAACATTGATTGTTGCCCCATACCAATAAATCCAAGCCTAAGGTCTGCGATAGCAGGCGATTTACCTGAAGAGACAATTTTAGGAAGCAGCATAACACCGGCAATACCGGCAACACCGGAATTAATGAACTGGCGTCTTGACCATTGTTTTTTTTGATCTTTCATAACGGTTCTTTATTAGTTGTTAAACAGATTCATTTTTCAGGAATTCAAGAGGTATAAAATAACAATTTTCTTCTCACACTAAAGAATTCTGAGACTACTAAAATCTACCAAATATTGAATATTTTTCAGTATTGCAAAAAATAGAGGAGTAGAGAAAAAGATCGGGATTATTGGTCTCCATTTTTCTTTCAAGATGAAGTACCGGCTGCTCCCTTTTCAGATGGAGATACCTGCTGATCTTTGCAGTTGCCGGAATGGCTTTAATCCTTTGATCTCCCCCTTTGATCTCAATACGGTAAGAATCTCTAAGTATCTGGAAAAGAGACCTGTTTTCAAACTGTCGTGCAGTGATCCTCGGAAGATTTATATTGGCTATATAACTTATATCGTAAAAGATTGGAACATCATCGAGAAACCTGACCCTTTCCATATAAATACAACCCGATTCTTTTTCAAGCTCTGTAAGCGTAAACATAAAATCAGCCGGCCATTGCATAAGCACGGGTTTTGCAATGATCATTGTTTTCAGTTTACGATCCCCCACAGCCGAGGTAGTTCCCGAAACCGAAAGAATGCCAATCTCCCTGGGAAAATGATTTACAATACTTCCCTTACCCTGGCGCTTTTTGATATATCCCTCGTTAGCCAGGGTACTTAATGACTGACGCACTGTCGGACGGGTCATTCCATATAACTTGCATAACTCATTCTCAGATGGCAAAAGATCTCCTTCCATGTAAACACCATCTGATATGTGTTTCCTTAGAATCTCATAGAGCCTTTTGTATTGAGGTATGCTTTTCGGAGTGACCATTACCGTAATTTAACAGATTCTTAATAATAACTTTTGAGTGTCTGGAGTGTTCACTCCAAACGTTAGTCCTCTACTGACTTTTCTTTGTAAATATATTATAGTTTACTTGTAAATACAAGTTAAATTAATTATTTTTGTAACCACTGATAAATAATAATATCGGATAATTAATAATTATGTTTTAGTCACTTATACTAACAAGTTAACTGCAAGACTGCAAGACAATTAGACAATTAGACAACTAATAATAAATTTATAAAGAATGGCAACAGCAGTAATTATGCCAAAGCAGGGACAGTCGGTCGAGACATGTATAATAACCAAATGGTTCAGGAATAAAGGAGAGAAGGTATCTGTTGGCGATATTCTGTTCTCGTATGAAACAGACAAAGCTTCTTTTGATCTCGAATCACCTGTTGAAGGTATACTACTTGATGTTTATTTCGGTGATGGCTCCGAAGTGCCTGTTCTGGTTAACGTTGCAGTAATTGGGAAAAGCGGGGAAACTACAGAATCTTTCAACCCAGATAACAGAAATACCGATACCGCATATAAAGCCCCGATGGCTCCTGAAGCTGTAAAAGCTGTACCGGCAATAAAAGCTGCTGAGGGTAAGTATTCAAGCACTTTTTTACCTGCCGCTGACAATAAAATCAGGATATCGCCCAGGGCAAAAAGGATAGCTCATGAAAAAGGGCTTAATTACAATAATCTGTCTGGCTCCGGGCCAAACGGAAGGATTATTGCCAGGGATATTGAAAAAGGATTATCCGGTGATGCTGCCATTACAAAAAGCATGCAAACAACAGTACCTGAATATACAGAACAACCATTGAGCAATATGCGTAAGCTTATTGCCAAAGCCATGTATACTTCCCTGCATAACTCCGCACAGTTGACTCATCATATGAGTGCTGATGTACGGTCTCTACTGGAGGCAAGACAAAAAATCAAAAACAAACTTACCACAGATAAAAGTCAACAGGATATTACCCTGAACGATATGGTATGTTGGTGCCTTATAAAAGCACTCGGTAAATTTCCGGAAGCCAACAGCCATTTTCTTGAGGACCGTATCAAAACATTCAATAAAGTTCATTTGGGACTTGCGGTTGACACCACCAGAGGACTTATGGTCCCTGCACTGATAAATGCCGGGGATATGGATCTGGCAAAATTGTCAAAAGAATTAAAATCAATTGCAGATGCATGTAAGAAAGGTAACATTAACCCCGAGTTGATACAAAGTACTTCAGCAACTTTTACAGTTTCAAATTTAGGCAACTATGGTGTTGAAATGTTCACTCCGGTAATCAACCTTCCACAGGTGGCAATACTAGGAGTTTGTACAATAATAAATCGCCCTGCCAATATCGGAAATAATATTTTCGGTTTTGTTCCTTATATCGGACTATCTCTTACATACGATCACAGAGCAATAGATGGTGGACCGGCTACTCTTTTCCTGAAGGAAATCAAGGAACAGATAGAAGCATTCAGGTATTAAGATAAAAGACAATCCACCTTCGCTATCGCCTTCACTTAGATATTCTGGTTAAAAATAGCTTCGGTGGACGAAGAAAGTAAAAAGACAAAAGCAGAAGACCGCAGGTTTGCAAGACCCGAGAAATTAAGACATTAAGACAAAATAACATGCCAAAGAGTCAAAACATCAATCCGAAAGTAGTTCGGAAATCGCAATTTATTGAATTCGGGAAAATTCCTGTAAACCAGTACAATAAGACTATTGAGGAGGAGAAAAAGATATATAGTAAAGAAGATTTTATAAGGATCTACCACGATATGGTTGTCATACGGGAATTTGAGACCATGCTCAACCTCATTAAGACAACAAATGAATATAATGGTATAAAATATAATCATCCGGGACCTGCTCACTTATCGATCGGACAAGAGGCTTCAGCAGTCGGGATGGCCTATACCCTCGGAGTCGATGATTATATTTTCGGATCGCATCGCAGTCACGGAGAGATTCTGGCAAAAGGATTATCTGCAATTCACCGCCTCGACGAAGACACTCTTTATTCGGTAATGAAAAAGCACTTCGAAGGTTCTGCATTGAAAGTTGTTGAAAATGGTTTTCAGGGTAACATAAAAGATCTGGCAATCAAATTTTTACTCTATGGAGCATTAGCCGAAATATTTGCTCGTGAAAACGGTTTCAACAAAGGTCTTGGCGGATCAATGCATGCATTCTTCACGCCATTCGGTATCTATCCGAATAACGCGATTGTTGGAGGGTCAGGTGACATTTCAGTCGGTGCGGCTCTCTATAAGAAGATAAACAGAAAATCTGGTATAGTAGTATGTAATATAGGTGATGCATCAATGGGATGCGGACCAGTATGGGAGGGCATCTGTTTTGCCACCATGGACCAATATAAGACACTATGGGACGGAGAATATAGAGGTGGGTTACCATTGATATTCAACTTTATGAATAACCTGTACGGCATGGGTGGTCAGACTTGTGGAGAGACAATGGGTTTTGACATTCTTGCCAGAGTCGGAGCCGGAATAAATCCAGAATCAATGCATGCAGAACGTATCGATGGTTATAACCCGCTTGCCGTTATCGATGCTTTCAAACGTAAAAAACAGATATTAAAAGAAAAAAGAGGTCCGGTTCTTCTTGATACGTTGACATACAGGATAAGCGGACATTCTCCATCTGATGCTTCCTCTTACAGGTCAAAAGAGGAAATCGAAGCATGGCAAAAGGAAGACTCAATAATAGCATTTGGCAAATCACTCGTTCTGGCTGGGATAGCAGAGCAAAACCAGCTCAATAATATATCCATAGAGACCAAAGACCTTTTGAATCAAATACTTAAGCTGAGTATTAATGACGATATATCACCCAGGATCAATTTGAAAAAAGACCCGGATTGTATTGGGAGAATGATGTTTTCAAATGAGTCTGTTGATAGAATGGAAAACGGAACCCCGGAAGTACTTCTGCCATTGGAAGAGAATCCCCATGTTAAGTCCCTTAAAAACAAAGAGAGATTTTACAAAGACAAGGAAGGTAAGCCAGTATCAAAGGCAAAACTATACCAGTTCCGTGATGCCATTTTTGAAGCAGTTATCGACCGTTTTTACAAAGATCCCACTCTTGCTGCCTGGGGTGAAGAAAACCGCGACTGGGGTGGAGCCTTCGCAGTTTACCGCGGGTTGACAGAAGCGCTACCCTATCACCGTCTTTTTAATTCACCAATATCTGAAGGTGCAATTGTTGGTACCGCGATTGGTTACGGTATGTGCGGAGGACGTGTTATTGCCGAGATTATGTATTGCGATTTTCTTGGCCGTTCGGGTGATGAAGTATTTAACCAGTTGCCTAAATGGCAGGCAATGAGTGGAAACATTATTAAAATGCCGGTCGTAATAAGGGTCTCAGTAGGATCAAAATACGGCGCTCAACATTCTCAGGACTGGTCATCGCTTACTGCGCATATTCCAGGATTAAAAGTGGTCTTCCCGGCAACTCCTTATGATGCGAAAGGATTAATGAATTCAGCTTTACAGGGAACAGATCCTGTTATATTCTTCGAAAGTCAGAGAATCTATGATACTGGCGAGATGTTTCATACCGATGGAGTTCCTCAAGATTACTATGAAATCCCGTTCGGGGAACCAGATATTAAAAGATCGGGAGATGATATAACCATTCTTTCGATTGGAGCAACACTTTATCCTGTAATAAAAGTTGCAGATCTGTTAAAGGAGAAATATGGACTAAGTGCAGAGGTTATTGACGCCCGTTCATTGGTCCCATTCAATTACGAACCAGTTATTCAATCAATTAAAAAAACAGGCAGGATTATTCTGACCAGTGATGCATCATCACGCGGCTCATTCCTGAAGGAGATGGCACAAACAATAACGGAGCTGGCATTTGACTATCTCGATGCACCTCCGGTTGTTGTCGGATCTCGGAACTGGATTACACCGGCTTATGAAATGGAAGAATATTTCTTTCCTCAACCTGATTGGATTCTTGATGCAATTCACCAGAAGATCATGCCGCTTGAAGGACATCAAATAAAAACTGACTACTCAAATAAAAAATCAATTGAGCTGAATAAAGAAGGCATTTAAATTGTCTAAGTAGAAATAAGTGCACAAATTTAACTCAGAATTAATTCTTAATTTTGATCCTGATTTTAATTAAATTGCATTTCATGAATCTTTGATAATTGCCATTATGCTTAGAAGGATTTTTCTTGCTTTTATCCTATCCGGACTGACGTTAATTGCATATAACCAGACACGGAACCTTGAATTCTATTTAAATCAGGGTATTCAGAACAGCCCATTATTAAATGATTACAGAAATAAGATCAAATCATCTGTTACTGACAGTCTTCTTATCGGAGCAGCAAGAAAACCTCTTATCGGAGCAAAATCACAGCTCCTATACTCACCCTATTATCATAACTTCGGATATGATGATGTAATAACGGATGGTGGTAACTATACAGCTGTAGTAGGTGTAACACAAACTATCTTCAACAAAAAAGAGCTTACCAATAAATATAAGACGATCGATCTTCAAAAGCAATCTGTAAATAACTCTTCCAGAATTACAACTACCGAACTGAATAAGATTATTACGGACCAATATCTTACCTCCTTTTCAGGGCTTACCGACTTCTTATTCAATAAGAACTTCCTTGAACTTTTAGAAAAAGAAAATGAAATAGTAAAACTATTTGTAAAAAGCGGTACAGCCAAACAGACTGATTATCTCTCATTATTAGTTGAGATCGAGTCTCAGGAAATACTTGTCAGTCAGCTTAAATATCAGTACAGAAAAGATCTTATGCTTCTTAGTAAACTTTGCGGATTAAATGATTCTGCATGGTACGAACTGCCAGACCCTAAGATCGAAATCAAAGGCGCTCCTGATATTGCAAAATCTTCTTCCTATAATCAATATAAAATTGACAGTATCAGGATAGAAAACGAAAAAATGGCAATAGACATACGATATAGACCTAAAGTAAACTGGTTTGCAGATGCAGGATTTCTTACAAGTAATCCATGGAATTTCTACAGACATTTTGGATACAGTGCAGGGTTAAGTCTCAATATTCCCCTATATGATGGAAAACAAAGAGGTATTGAGAAACAAAAACTTGCATTTACTGAAAACAGCAGACAAGTTTACGAGAATACTTACTACAAACAGTATTTTCAACAGATTCAACAACTTAACCTCGAACTCAAAACATTAAACGAGATATCTCTACAGGTAGAAAACCAGCTTAAAACATCCCAGCAGCTGGTTAATACATTTAAAAGTCAACTTGAAGCCGGACTAATCCAGATGACGGAATATATTAATGCAATCAAGAATTTCAAAACAACAAGCAGAAATATCAACCTGATCTATATCCAGAAGCTTCAGGTTATAAATGAAATGAATTTTCTACTGACACAATAAAAAAACATACTGATGTTTACACATATTAGATCAAATTTCTGCTTATTTATGATTTCAGGAAGCGTGTTTTTACTTTCATCCTGCAATCATGCAGTTCAGAAATCTGAAGAAGTAAATGTTGTAAAAACACCAGTTACTGTAGTCCCGGTGACATACAAATCAGTTACTTCAACAGTTGCATTACCTGCAGTTGCAACCTTCATGAATAAAAATATAATCAGGGCCACAACAGCAGGAACTATTGAGAAAATTCTGATTACTCCGGGTGAGTTTATTGTATCCGGGCAGTTGCTTTTCATAATAAGGACTCGCGAAGCCATGGCGCTTGACAAATCTGTCCTGATTGACACTAGTTTGAATTTCAATGGACTGATAAACATAACTTCTCATAAAGAAGGAGTAATTAACTCCATCAAATATCAAAAGGGCGATTTTGTCCAGGAGGGAGATGAAATGGCATTTGTTTCTGAACAAAATAGTCTTGTATTTATCTTTGATGTTCCTTTTGAACTTGATAAATATATTCCAAAGAACAGAAACTGCAATATCATACTTCCGGATAACAGGCAGTTAATTGGTACAATTACCGGAAAACTACCTGAAATGGATGTGCAATCACAGACAATCAGGTATATTGTTAAACCATTATCGAATGAGAGGCTTCCCGGGAACCTGATTGCAAGTATAAACCTGGTCAAATCTACCAATGAAAGAGCTTTGGTTCTGCCAAAACAGGCAGTCCTGGGCGATGAAACTCAGACTGAATTCTGGGTCATGAAACTGTTAAATGACAGCACGGCAATCAAAATTATTGTAACTAAAGGATTTGAGAATAATGAGGAGGTGGAAATTACCAGTCCTGGATTCCTTCAGTCTGACAGGATAATACTGACAGGAAGTTATGGATTACCGGATACTGCCAGGGTAACAATAATTAAGTAATAACAGGATGAAGAATTTCTTCCTCTCATATAAGAATCCAATATCGGTTATTCTGGCAGTAATAATTGTCGGGGGAATTTTCCTGTATGGACAGATTCAGGTTTCACTTTTCCCGGAAATCACTTTCCCAAAATTAAAAGTAATCGCGGATAACGGTGAACAACCTGTCGATAAAATGATGGTTACAGTCACCAGACCATTGGAAGACGCAATAAAACAGGTCCCTGATCTTAAAATATTAAGAAGTACAACCAGCAGAGGAACCTGTGAAATATCTGCTTTTCTTAACTGGGGCGCTGATGTAAACATAAACCAACAGATGCTCGAATCCCGCATCTCACAGATAAAGAATTCTCTTCCACCGGATGTTCAGATTCAGATCGAAAAAATGAATCCGTCGATTCTGCCGGTGATTGGTTTTACAGTTGAAAGTGATAAGAAAACACCTATCGAACTTAATCTCATAGCTACCTATATAATAAAACCATTCTTATCCCAGATCGATGGTGTTTCGTCAGTTGGTATTATCGGAGGAAAAACAAAAGAGTATTGGATTGAGCTTAATCAGCTTAAAATGAATACATTTTCGATAACTCCTGAGATTATCCGGGATATTCTGAACCAGAATCACTTTATTACTTCAAATGGTTTTCTTTCAGATTACCGGCGACTTTATCTTAATATAACAGACGCAGGACTTTATAAAATAACAGATGTTGAAAATGTAATTCTCCGTAATGACGGGAAAAGGCTTTTAAAACTCAAAGATGTGGCTGACATCAATGTCAGAGAAAGAACTGAGTACACACGGATAAATGCTAATGGCCGGCAGGGACTTCTGGTGGCAATACTTAAACAGCCGGGAGCGAACCTGATAAAACTTTCGGAAAATGTATCATCGAGGAAGAAAGAACTTGAAAAGATTCTTCCACCGGATGTTCATATATCTTTGTATTATGACCAGGCAGATTTCGTAAACAAAGCAATTAAAAGTGTTAACGACAGCCTCTGGTTGGGTCTTTTACTTGCAATTCTGGTTGCAATTATGTTTCTCAGGTCCTTCAGGGCAAGCGCAACAATTCTTGTCACTATCCCAGTCACACTATTTCTTACAATAATTGTTCTCTATAGCATCGGATATACTCTTAATATTATGACCTTCGGGGCTATTGCAGCTGCGATAGGGTTAATAATTGATGATGCGGTTGTTGTTGTCGAACAGATACACAGGACGTATGAAGAGTTTCCTGACAGACCTTCAAACCAGATCGTTCATCAGGCAGTAAAATATCTGATGCCATCAATGGTGGGATCTTCAATAAGCACAATTGTAATTTTCATTCCTTTTATGTTACTGGGAGGTGTTGCAGGAGCCTATTTCAATGTACTTACCAATACGATGATAATAACCCTGGTATGTTCCTTTTTTGTAACATGGATAGGACTGCCGGTTATTTATGTGTGGTTTTCTAATGTCAGATCACTCTTCCCGGAAAAGAAGATAAAAGACATCAGAATAACCAAAACAAGAAACTGGGTAAGTTTTTTTATTCGCAG
>JADGPT010000165.1 GCA_017882345.1 Bacteroidales bacterium | reverse complement strand
CGGTAGATCTCCTTTATTAAGTAGCGAAAGCGCAACTGTCGCCTCCTCAATATGTACAGGTAATTTGGTAAAACCAAGTGTCTGAAATTTTGGAAGTTCATTTGCAATTCCCTGGTAATCTTTCCTGAGTAACAGGAAGGCTACCTTATATTCAAAAGCCTTTTTATTCAAAGAATCATTTGCAAGAACTCTTTCAATATTTATATATGGGTCGTCGGTGATTGAGAAAAAATCGGTATTCAGCTTGTTCTGTTTCTTGGGTCCAAGTTCAGAATCTGTATTTACAGCAGCATCATTAAACAAAAGTTTTTCAAAAGCGTTGGCTTCTTTCCTATAGAAAATGGTATGCTTTAAAATGGCGATATATTTGGAAGCTACTTCGTAATTTCTATTTATCAATTCGGTTTTTATAAGCATTTTCAGCCCTTCAGGTGTCAAACCCCTCATTACCATATTCTCGAAAGCCCAGCGATGAGCCTCGTTAACCATACCAATTGTGTAATAAAAGTAACCTCCCCTCCTTAGGATCTCACCGGACATCTCCCATTTAAGGAATAAAGTCTGACCATCAGGACTTTGCGGGAAATGAAAAAGCAGATCATTCAGTTTGTCCTTTTCACATAGTGCAATATTATTCAAAAAGATTGTTAATGAGTTAGTAGAGGGATTTGCCGAATTGAAAGCAATTACTTCATTATACTTATGCTGATAAAAGAGATTTTCAACATTAAAGTATTGTTCTACCTTTTTATCAAAGCGTTGTAATCCAATAATAAAAAGGATAAGAATCATAAATATTGTAATGATAATGCTGCCTGTAAATTCAGAGACACTAATTCTGGATGGTACCCTCAACTTTATTTTTGATATGAGCGGCAGGATTGAAAGGATACCTGTAACCGAAAGGAAAAATACCTGTTGTAATCCGGTGTTTACTTCTGTAAATGGAAATAAAAGAAGGATTTTCAGGGGTTGAAAAAACAGAATTTCTTTTGAGATATAAATAATCAGAAAATTCAGGCACCATAAAGCAATAATTTTAATCCAGCCTTTTTTCTCCTTATCAAAAATAAAACAGAATGTCAGCATCAATGAGAAAACCCATGCAAATCCACCAGTTGCAAAATACCACAGAGGAGTTATTACAACAGGGATCCATCCATTTACCTGTTTTAAATATTTTATTGCAAGCCAGAAAAGAGCCAGTTGAAGTAAAATCCCCAGGTTATTATAAAGAAAGAAACGGTATTCAGTCTGAAGCCAGAAAAGAGTTAATCCAATAATGAAAGGAAAAATCTTTGCATCTTTCCCGGTTAATAAACCAATGATTTTTGAAATTGACAGGATAATCAGGATAATCACAGCCGAAACGATAACAGCACCTGCAACCGGATAATAAAAAAATGTTGAAAGGAATTTGGCCAGCCAGATCAGAAGACCTCCGGGTTGGTGAATATTCTCAATCAGGAAATCATGAGAAAAAATAAAGAGAGATGATTTTTCCTGGTAAAATAAAATATAGTCGGCAAAAAATCCAAAGTATATGTATGAACCTGCAAAGAACACCAGATATGGTAACCACTTAAGGAGTCGGTTTCTATTTATTTTGTCTGCTGTTTCCATTATTTAATCTCAACTTCTGACTTCCGACTTCTGCCTTCCAACTCCCGATTAGTTCTTAACCCATTTGGCTGGAGTTGCTACTGTTTTGGCTAGCTTCCGTATCTCTCCCGGATTCAGATCAATTTTAAAAGTTGAGAATTCAGGGATATTAAAGCTCTTTAAAAACCGCTGGTAAAACTCAGGATCTTTCTGGGGGAGAATAAAAGGTTTCTCTGAAACTCCGTTTTCTTCAATGTAAGATATGTACGGTCTGGCAGTTAATCCATCACCCCTTTTACTGCTGAATACCAGCCATTTGCCATTCGAAGACCATGAATGATAACTGTCTGTAAAATCACTGTTAAGGCCGAGCTGTGTTGCTTTGAAATTTTCCAGATCAATTGAATAAAGGTCGGCTTCTTTGTGCCAGATCGGGAAAGTGCCGTAATCGCACACTGTCAGAACCAGGAATTTGCCGTTTGGAGATATCCTTGGAAAAGCTATACTCTTATTTATCTGAGCAGCGTCAAAAACCAGTTCAACCTCTCCGAAAGACCGGTTGTCAATATCAAACGGAACCCGGAATAAGTTATATTTAATCTGTTTGTAATCATACTGTTCGCCGATCTGGGGTGCCCTGCAGAAATAGAGATACTTTCCATCAGGAGACCATTCAGGGAAGGTATCCATGAATTTTTCTTTATTGGCCAGTTCAATATTCATTATCTCGTTTTTCTCCATATCATAAAGAACAAGTGATGATTCCAGATCACTCACTTCAACCTTTTTGTTATAGGCGGCATGAAAACGCTGAATAATCTTATTGGAAGAAAAGGCAACAAACTTACCGGAAGGATGCCAGCGTGGATAAACGGCTCCGTTCTTCATTTCATTTGTCTTCAGATTAATCTTCTTAAAACGGTCTTTGGAATAGAAATAAGTTCCACCGAGGCTGCCCCTCATATGAAAAAGAAAATCGTCGGTTTTCCCGTTGTTGAATGAGTGGCAGTTTATACAGTTCTCATCAACAACACTGTTTTCGATAATTGATTCTGATTTGAAATTTTCAAGATTGCGAAGATTAATACTCAGCTCAGCCCAGCTTTCATAACCTGGATAAAGAAGCCTGTAATAGAGGTATGGATCTATTGGTTCCGGGGCAATGCGGTTGGTAAAAGTTTTAAACTTTGACCATTTATCCTGCTTATCCATTGAGTAAATATCGACTTTAAACTCATTGCCATTATTGTTTTGCAACATCTTCCTCCAGCTTCTCTCCGGGATCTCGATTTTCCCGTTCTTTGACGAAACTTCAATTTCCGGTCCGGCAGCGGAAGAAATTTTAACAAAATATGCTGATCCGGTTTCTTTTATTATAAAATTCAAAGGGGCAATATTGGGAGGTATTGTAACTTCCGAATAATCAGGTTCCAGTTTTGGTGCAAGTTCGGAGACAGATATATCACCATCTGGTCTGGTAATGCAACTATACAGCAGTGGAAGAAAAAAAACCAGGTATAGATGTTTTCTGAAAAACTTCCTTTCGAACATATGAAATATATTAGAGTATCTCTCTGTTTCAAATAGTTTAAATTCTCTGCTGTAAAAAAAATTAACCGTAGAGAGCCGCTGATGTTTACGCTGAGTACCGCAGAGTCAGATGATAATGATCAATTTTTGGAATCAACAAATATTTATTCAATTTTAACTTCGAAAAGTAGTAAAAAAAGCAATCATTTACCATCATTTTTTTGATTTATACCGGGTAACGAGAGTGCACATCAGAAGAAGTTCTCCGGCTTAAGTTAAAAAAGATTAAAAAGGATTAAATATTTGCTTTTTTAAAAGGCTATATTTACATTTGATTACATTTCAAAATTAACTTGTACTATTTTATTTTTATCAGTAGTCATAAACCTTATCTAATATGAAAAATTCAGGTATTTCAAGACGTAATTTTCTTGGCAAAGCAGCAACAGTTGGAGTAGCAGGAGTAATTGTTCCTTCAATAATAGCCAGTTGTACCAGGGAAACAAAGAAGGTAGTTCCAATTGCAACTATGCTTGACCAGGCGCCAGACGGACCGGTTATCAGGGCCGGAGTCATTGGTTGTGGTGGTCGTGGAACAGGCGCTGCAATTAACTTTCTAAGTGCCGGTCCCAATCTTCAGATTGTAGCTTTGGGCGACACATTCCAGGATCGTGTTGATTCCTGCAGAGCCGAGATTTTGAAGCAAAAAAAACAGGAAGTTCCTCTTGATAAATGTTTTGTTGGCTTCGATGCATATCAGAAAGTTATCGATGCCGGTGTCGATCTGGTTATTCTTGCCACACCTCCTTTTTTCCGCCCCGATCATCTTGCAGCTGCAATACAGGCTAAAAAACATGTTTTTGCAGAAAAACCTGTTTGTGTTGACCCCGTTGGCGCCAGGTCAGTAATGGCTACGGCACAGAAAGCAAAAGGTATGGAATTATGTATTGTTACAGGTACTCAGCGTCGTCATCAGCGTGACTATGTTTCTACATGGCAGCAGGTAGCACAGGGCTCAATTGGTGAAATCACAGGCGGGAATGTTTACTGGAACGGAGGGAAACTGTGGCATCGCGACCCGAATGCCACCTGGAGCGAAATGGAATATATGATACGTAACTGGGTTAACTGGACCTGGCTTTCAGGCGACCATATTGTGGAGCAGCATGTTCATAATCTTGATGTGATGAACTGGTTTACAGGCACGCATCCCACAAAGGCAGTAGGATTCGGATCAAGACTTCGTCGTATTACCGGGAACCAATATGATAATTTCAGTGTTGATTTTACTTTTGAAAATGGAATTCATTTTCATAGCATGTGTCGTCAGATTAACGGTTGCGTAAATAACGTATCTGAAAGAATCCAGGGATCAAAAGGTTCAACTGACTGCCATAGCTCAATCCTTGACCTTGCCGGAGCTGAGATTTGGAAATATGAATATCCAAAGGATAAAGATGGCAAGCCAAGTACCAGTGTAAGTGTTGACCCTTATGTTCAGGAACATATTGATCTCGTTACAGCTATCCGTACCAGCAAACCAATAAATGAGGCAGAGAATACAGCCATCTCAACCATGGATGCAATCATGGGACGTCTATCAGCTTATACCGGGAAAGAAGTAACTTATGAAGAATTGATGAACTCCGACCTCAAACTTGGTCCGAAGGTCTTTACCTTTGGTCCGGTTGATATCGACAAGACGATACCAACAGCCGGATTGGCTTATGTTCCGGAAACTCCAACAAAATAATAGTTATTTCTCAATATTGATTATATGGATCATTCAAGGAGAAACTTCATAAAAAAAGCCACTGCAACAGGAGCCGCTATATTAGCTGCTCCTGCAGTCTTTGGTAACGTTTCTTTTCCAAAGAAACAAAAAGTGACCGATGCAACTACTCCGTTCAAACTGAAATATGGTCCAAGCATTGGGATGTTTCAGCTACATGCCGGTAATGACATTATCGATAACATTAAATTCTGTTATGATATGGGCTTCAGGGCAATGTTCGATAACGGATTAATGGGAAGACCTGTGGAAGATCAGGTTAAAATTGCCAATGAAATGCATCGTCTGGGTATGGAACTTGGCCCGTTTGTACTGTATGCTGATTTTGCTGTGACCTCGTTTGTACTCAACAAGCCGGAAACGCGTGAGATGCTGGTTAACAAGATGAAAGAGGGTGTTGAGGTGGCTAAGAGGACAGGCGTGAAATGGGCGCTTGTCGTTCCGGGCAGATACGATGAAAGACTCCATAGAGATTTTCAGACAGCAAATATTATTGATAACCTCAGGTATTGTTGCGATGTTATGGAACCTGCAGGATTGACAATTGTCCTCGAACCATTGAATACGCTTCATGATCATCCCGGACTATTTCTGACAGGTATACCGCAGGCCTACTCAATTTGCAGAGCAGTAAACAGACCGGTCTGCAAGATTGTTGACGATATTTATCATCAGCAGATAACTGAGGGGAATCTGATACCGAATATTGAGGCTGCATGGAGCGAGATTGCCGCTTTCCATCTTGGAGATAATCCCGGACGTAACGAACCAACAACCGGTGAGATCAACTTTAAGAATATATTCAAATATATCTATAGCCGTAAATACGAGGGCGTACTCTGTATGGAACATGGTATGAGCAACAGGACCAAAGAAGGCGAAGCCCGTGTAATTCAGGCATACCGCGAATGCGATAGCTTTGAGGTTTAAAAAACTTTTTTATGAAGAAAAACATTCTTATAATTTGTTCAATATCTTTATGGCTCAAACAGGGGCGAAAACACTATCGTTGTATTCAAGGTAGGATCTGATGGGAAACTTGCGCAGGCAGGACGAACATCATGCGGAGGCAACTGGCCACGGAATTTTGTGATCGATCCTTCCGGTAAATATATTCTGGTCGGAAACGAAAAATCCGGAAATATTTCGCTTTTCAAAATTGATGATAAAACAAGCGTTCCCGTAGTATCAGGAAAGGATTATAAGATAACCACTCCGGCTTGTCTCAAGTTTTTAAATTGACTTACTCCTTTGTTTTTATTTTCTCATGGTTCCCTTCAGGGGACTGAGGGTAAAATTATCCGTAGCGGGTAATGGATTTTGTTATTCCGGAATTTTCTCCGTATAATTATTATCAAAATCAGATCCTTTATGAACCGCCGGAGATATGTTGAAGAATTAAAAAAACAATCGGAGATAGTTTGGGATATTATTGTTATAGGTGGTGGCGCTACCGGTCTGGGTGTTGCTCAGGATGGAGCCTCACGAGGGTATAAGAC
>JADGPT010000164.1 GCA_017882345.1 Bacteroidales bacterium | reverse complement strand
CTTATTTTTGTTGTGCGAATAAAAACTACTGTTATGGCCGACGACAATAAAATCATTTTTTCCATGTTTAGGGTGGGGAAATCATTTCCTCCTCACAGACAGGTACTTAAAGACATTTCTCTTTCATTTTTCCTGGGGGCAAAGATCGGGATAATCGGCCTGAACGGATCAGGAAAATCAACACTTCTGAAAATAATTGCAGGCATGGAAAAGGAATACCAGGGAGAAGTAACTTTTCTTCCAGGGTATTCTGTCGGACATCTTTCACAGGATCCGCTGCTTGATGAAAACCGCAGCGTAAGAGAAATTGTTGAGGAGGGATTGAAAGAAACAATGGCAATAATTAAGGAATTCGAAGAGATTAATAACAGTTTCGGCGAACCTGTTGTGTATGAGAATCCTGATAAGATGCAACAACTTATGGACAGGCAGGCTGTACTTCAGGAAAAGATCGATTATGCCGATGGCTGGAATATTGAACACAAGCTTGAGCGGGCAATGGATGCTCTCAGGTGTCCCGATGGCAGCGCAAGAGTAAACCTTCTTTCAGGAGGAGAGCGCAGAAGAGTAGCATTATGCCGTTTGCTATTACAGCAACCCGATATATTGTTGCTTGATGAACCTACAAACCACCTCGATGCCGAATCGGTACAATGGCTTGAGACGACTCTTAAGAAATATAATGGAACTGTAATCTGTATTACTCACGACAGGTATTTCCTTGATAATGTTGCAGGATGGATACTGGAACTCGACAGGGGTGAGGGAATACCATGGAAAGGTAACTACTCTTCATGGCTTGAACAAAAAACAAAAAGACTTGAATTGGAAGAGAAAGGTAATGTTAAAAGAAGAAAAATACTCGAACGCGAGCTTGAATGGGTAAGGATGTCACCCAAAGCACGCCATGCCAAATCAAAAGCAAGGTTAGGCGCTTATGAAAACCTTCTCAATCAGGATGTAAAACAGAAGGAGGATAAGCTTGAAATATTTATCCCAAACGGGCCAAGGCTCGGGGATAAGGTAATAGAGGCCAGATCAGTAACAAAATCATTCGATGATAAATTGCTTTTTGAAGATCTTGAATTCAGCCTGCCTCCAAACGGAATAGTTGGTGTAATAGGACCCAATGGAGCCGGAAAGACTACTCTTTTCAGAATGATTATGGGTCAGGAAAAAGCTACGAAGGGGACCTTTACAACAGGAGATACTGTTACTCTCGGATATGTTGATCAGGCACATGCGGGAATTGATCCGGCCAAAACCGTGTATGAAGTAATTTCCGGTGGTCAGAACGATGTTATGGTAGGAAACCGCCTGGTGAATGCAAGGGCTTATGTAGCCAGGTTTAATTTCACCGGAGCCGATCAGGAAAAGAAATGTGGTGTCCTGTCAGGGGGTGAGAGAAACAGGCTGCATCTTGCCCTCACGCTTAAATCAGGGGCAAATGTTTTACTTCTTGACGAGCCAACAAACGATATAGATGTCAATACTCTGAGGGCACTGGAAGAAGGTCTTGAGAATTTTGCTGGATGTGCCGTAATAATATCTCACGACAGGTGGTTTCTCGACAGGATAACAACTCATATTCTGGCTTTCGAAGGTAACTCAAAGGTTGTATGGTTTGAAGGTAATTACTCGGATTATGAAGAGAATTATAAAAAGAGAGTTTCGGATACTACTCCAGCCAGGATAAAGTATAAGAAGCTCGGATAGAGAATAGAATCAAGACAAAAGACAAAAGTAAAAAGATAAAAGTGAAAACAAGGAGAAGGGAGAAAGGAGAAAGTGAAAACCAGGCAAGAGGAAATGGGAAGTAATTAACCGGATGCCTCATGCCGCATGCCGCAAACCGCAAACCGGAGAATTAAGACAAATGGGAAAACAAGGTGAAAGGAGAAAGGAATGATTAGATTTGTAATCTTACTAACACTTCTAATTATTGATAATGAATAAAAAAATATTTTTGAAGATGAAAAAAACAATTTTTCTGGCAATCTTTTTCTCCATCATCTTTATTTCCGAGTCCGGAGCCGAATTTTCAAGTGATTCTGTAAACTTTCCTTCCTTTGGAAAAGTTTATGTTTATAACAGAACTACCACACCTCAGAATGTGATAATAATGATTTCAGGAGATGGAGGCTGGAAATTCGGGGTTGTTGGTTTTTCCGAGACCTTTTCTGAAATGAATAGCCTCGTAATTGGTGTCGATATACTACGATATTTTAAGGATCTAAGGCTTCGTAGAGATAGCTGCTATAATGTTGCCGCCGATTTTATACAACTGGCTACTGAGGTAGAAAAGAAATACAATTTTCCTGATTATAAGTCACCTGTTATTATGGGATATTCAAGCGGCGCAACGCTTGTTTATGGAATATTGGCCCAATCGCGACCCGGGACATTCATCGGAGGGATATCAATTGGTTTTTGTCCCGACATTGAGCTCCCTAAAATGCTTTGCGAGATTAATGGTCTCACTGTAAAAGTTGATGTGCCCGGGAAACGATATATTCTTCAACCCGATGAAAAACTTGGAAATCCGTGGATCGTTCTTAACGGTAAGTTGGATAGAATATGCAATTATCCTGAAGTTGTGGATTTTATTTCTAAAACAAAAGGCGCAGAATTAATAACTTTACCAAAGGTGGGACATGGATTTGCCAAATGGAACGATTTTATGCCGCAATGGAAGGATGCATTTAACAAGTTAATCGCAGATTATGGAAAAGAGAAACCCCCCATGGTAGATATTTCACAGGTTAAGGACCTCCCGGTAGTTATTACAAATTCCAAAACTCCTGACAAACGGGCCCCGGTCGCTTTGTTGATTTCAGGTGATGGAGGATGGTATGGATTTGAACAGTCAATTGCTGATAATCTTGCCAAACAGGGAATCCCGACAATAGGTCTGGATTCAAAAAAATATTTCTGGAATCGCCGCACACCAGAGGAGACTGCCTCGGATATCGCGAAAACTCTTAATTTTTATAGTAAAGAGTGGGGCAGAGAAAAGTTTGTTCTGATAGGTTATTCTTTAGGCGCTGAAATTGTCCCATTTATTGTAAACAGGTTGCCGGATAAGATAAAATCCAATGTTGAATCGGTGGTACTTTTATCTCCCGCTACTACTACAGATTTTGAAATACATATCTCAAATATGCTGGGAATGGGCAACAAACAGAATACGTACAACACAATCGATGAGATCATTACGATGGCTAATGTTCCAACTCTGATAATTTTCGGTGATGGGGAGAAAACACCTATTCCTGAATTATTGAGTAAAACTCCCGTAATAATCAGAAAAATACCGGGAGATCATCATTATAAATTTAATCTCCCGTTGATCATGCAGACTATGAAAGACAGTAAAGCATTCTAAAATTGTTAATTTGATTAGTTGTGGTAATGATTAAAGATAACCCATCAGCATCTGTCAGGAACTTTTTTAAAGAAAAAGTCTTCATTTTTCTTAATGAAAATGCGAAGATCATTACTCAATTTCTTTTTACTGCCCTGTTTATGGTTCTGGCAGCATGGTTCATTTTTCATCAGAAACATGAACTGAATACCGTCAGATTGGTCATTTCAGATGCAAACAGATACTGGATATTTGCAGGACTGGGGCTTGTTATTTTCTACATTTTTATTCAAGGTGTGATGTATGTTACATCATTTGCCTCAATTGACATACGACTGAAACTTTGGGATGCTATTATTCTTTTTCTAAAACGTAATTTCATTAGTGTTTTTCTGCCTGCAGGGGCAGTCTCTTCGCTGGCATTTTTCAGTAATGAAATAGAAAAAAAGGGGATCACCAGGACACAGGTTTATTTTGCCTCTTCTATTTACGCTTTTGTTGGAATCCTCTCTGTTGTTATTGTAGCTATACCAGCGTTCCTGTTTGTTGTATCAGGGGGGAGCATAGGAAGTGGAAGATGGTACGCACTTGCAGGAGTTATACTTATTTTGTTGTTGTTGTTTTTCGTTTATTATTCGCTTCTTAATAAAGGGAAACTTTACTACTGGATTTTAAAGGTTTACCCTAATGCAGAGCTATTTATTGAAGACGTTAAAAACAACAAAATAAACCGGAAACAATTTATTTATACTGTTATTGTCTCTGTTGTAATCGAATTTGTCGGGATTGCACATGTTTATATTTCTATGACAGCTCTTAATTTTCCGGCATCCATTTCCGCTGCTATCCTTGCTTATATCGTTGTTGTAATTTTCCTGATAATATCACCTTTTCTGCGGGGATTGGGCGCAATTGAAGTCTCGATGACTTATGTGCTTATACATTCCGGATTCAGTAACATTGAGGCTTTGTCAATTACTGTGCTTTTTAGGTTTTTTGAATTCTGGATGCCACTCTTTGCAGGAATTCTGAGCTTTCTGTTGAAGGTTGATAAACTGATAATGAGGATTTTTCCGGCAGTTTTGATATTTATCCTTGGCATTGTGAACATTATTTCAGTATTAACTCCCGCACTTCCTGAAAGGCTTCAACTTCTGAAAGATTATTTACTTGTTGATTTTGTCAGCTTTTCAAACAGCTTTGTATTTATTGCAGGATTATTTCTGCTGGTTACTTCAGCTTTTATGCTAAGGGGATTACGAACAGCCTGGTGGTTTGCTGTAGGACTGAGTATTATTTCAGTTTTTGGTAACATTACTAAAGGCATTGATTATGAAGAAGCTATTATAGCGCTTCTCATTATTGGCTCATTAATAGGTACGAGAAAGCAATACTATGTAAAAACAAATCCAAGGCTCGGAACAGTGGGGTTGCAGACCGCTTTGTTAAGCATGGCAGCTGTGATGCTTTATGGAGTGGTAGGATTCTACTTCCTCGATAAAAGGTATTTTCATATTGATTTTAATATTTTTCAATCCTTCAGATATACTCTTCAGAATTTTTTTCTTATTGGAAGCAGAGATCTTATACCAGATGGTTCCTTTGCACGTGTTTTTATCTACCTGATCAAGATAAGCGGTTTTGCTTCAATATCCTTTCTTGTTTATTCTCTTGTAAGGCCATATGTATTCAGAACTACATCTACAGATGAAGAAATATCGCGGGCAAAATCCCTGATTCAACAATTTGGAAATTCACCTCTCGACTTTTTCAAAACATATTCCGACAAATTTATTTTTGCGCCACCTGACATTAATGCATTTATCTCCTATCGGGTCAGCAGAAATTTTGCAGTTGTACTCGAGAATCCCGTGGCGGAAAACAGTGAAGAAATGAAAAAATGCATAGTTTCCTTCAGTAAATATTGCTATGAGAACGGCCTTAAGGATATTTATTACCGGGTGCCAAAAGAAAGCCTGCCAGTCTATCTTGAATTGTCGAGGAAAAGTCTTTTCCTTGGTCAGGAGGGAGTAGTAGATATTGAATCATTTTCGCTTGAGGGAGGTGAAAAAAAATCTATAAGAAACGCTCTTAATAAAATTAAAGAGCAGGGTTATACAACACATGTTAATACTCCTCCTCTCCGCGATGGTTTAATCCAGAAGCTAAAAGCTGTAAGCGATGAATGGCTAAAGCTTACAGAACGGGAGGAAATTGTTTTTTCACAGGGTCTGTTCGTTGAAAAAGAGATTAAGGAACAAACTGTAATCTCCATTGAAAACAGTGAAGAAAAAATCATTGCTTTTTTAAATATCATCCCGGATTATGTCAGGAATGAAGGTACTTATGACTTACTGAGGAAAACCGCCGACGCCCCTAACGGGATAATGGATCATATCCTGATAGAGCTTTTTAATTATTTCAAGGATAATGGGATAAAATATGTTAATCTGGGTTTTGCTCCAATGTCAGGACTCAATGATCCTCACAACTTTACGGAGAAATCAATGAAGTTTGCTTATGAAAAAATCCGTTCCTTTTCTCATTACAAAGGACAGCGGGATTATAAGGATAAATTCAATCCCCAATGGTATGATAAATATTTGATCTTCAGTAACGACTACGATCTGATACAGGTGCCCGGCGTATTAACAAAGGTGATCAAACCCTGAAATTACATTTTCTGTTCTCTGGTGTAACTATCAAAAGCATTCACCTCTCCAAGCCGCTTACGTGATATTCCCCGGTAAAGCGGCGCAGGCTCTTCTTCAAGAAGGTGCTCTTTATACAAATCATTTTTAATCATATTTAATAAACGAATTCCTAGAGAGAATGCCAGACTTCTCATTTTGAATCATATTGAATAATCAAATGACTTATAGAGAGAATGCCAGACTTCTGGTTTAATGCCGGAGGCATTAAATTCCAATAGCCACGGTAGCGTCCGTGGTCGAAGTATACGTTGATCTGTCAACCCCGGAGTGGGTTGAATATATTTACTTTAAAAGAAAATCTTCATTATAATCCACAGAATTATCCTTCAACAACGCTATTAATTCTTCCTTATATGAAAAGA
>JADGPT010000163.1 GCA_017882345.1 Bacteroidales bacterium | reverse complement strand
TTTCTTTCTTTCTTTAAACTGCGAAAGGATATACCAGATCAGAATTACCCCCGTCTGATTGCCATTAAGCAGGATGAATTCACCTTTTCTGTTTTTTACTGCAAGACCAAGTCTGTCGGCGTCAGGATCAGTAGCCATAACGAGTTCGGCATTGGTTTCAACTGCCTTTTTTAACGCCAGCTTTAGAGCATCAGGCTCCTCCGGATTGGGTGATTTGACAGTTGGAAAGTTTCCATCGCTTATATCCTGTTCCGGTACACTGATAATGTTTCTGAATCCGAACATTTTCAATGCCGGAGGTACCAATGTTATTCCGGTTCCATGAATGGGTGTATACACGATTGGAATATTGCAGAACTTTTTTATCATCTCAGGATTAAGGCTCATTTTATGTACCTCACTCAGGAACAGGTCGTCAGTCTCTTTCCCAATGATTTTTATTTTATCCTTTTTCCCATTAAATTTTATATCATTTACCGAAGTTATTTTTCGTACTTCATCAGTAATCCCGTCATCGTGAGGCGCCACAACCTGACCACCGTCACTCCAGTAGGCTTTATACCCGTTATATTCGGGCGGATTATGTGAAGCAGTAATTACAACACCACTCTGGCACTTATAATGCCTGATTGCGAAAGAGAGTTCAGGCGTAGGACGCAAAGATTCAAAGAGATAAACTTCAAATCCGTTAGCTGAGAAAATGTTCGCTGTAGTTTCTGCAAAATAGCGGCTGTTATTGCGACAATCATGAGCTATAGCAACTCTTACTCCTGATCTTCCACATTGTTTAATTATGTAATTTGACAAACCCTGAGTTGCCATGCCGAGAGTATAGATATTCATCCTGTTAGTGCCGGCTCCCATGATTCCCCGAAGGCCGCCTGTTCCAAATTCCAGATCCTGGTAAAATGCATCTATAAGCTTCTTTTCATCTTTATCAAGCATTTCACGAACCTCTTTCCGGGTCTCTTCGTTAAACTCTTTACTGAGCCAACTTTCGGCTTTTGTCCTGATTTCACCTTGTGATAACATAATACTTGTATTATTTCAATAATTTAATACATTTCAAAAGGCTGGTCCTCCAATGAGGGATTGTAAGACCATAATTTTCTTTTATTTTACTCTTATCCATTACAGAATAGGAAGGCCTCTGAGCAGTTTGATCGTATTCTTTTGAAAGAACAGGAGACACCTTGCAGGGAAGACCGGCTTCCTTAATAATCTCACACGCAAAATCGTACCATGTGCAAACGCCTTCATTCGAATAATTATATATACCCGAGTTCATTGCCATCTGGTTTCTGATCACTCCGGAAACTATACTCATAATAGCTTCCGCGAGATCCGCAGCATAAGTGGGTGTTCCGGTCTGATCAAATACTACTTTTAAAGATTCTTTTTCAGCAGCATTCCTGAGAATTGTTTTGACAAAATTATTTCCGAAAGAGGAATATAACCAGGATGTCCTTATGATCATTGATCCCTGGTGTAGCAGGGCATATTTTTCCCCTGCCAGTTTTGATTTGCCATAGGCTGAGAGAGGATTTGGAGAGATCTGCTCATTATACGGCACATTTGATTTTCCATCATAGACATAATCAGATGATATATGTATAAATCTGCATTCGGATCCACTGATTACTTCTGTTATATTTTTGACTGCTATTCCGTTTATAAGCAAAGCCTGATCGGGCTCTGATTCAGCCTTGTCAACAAGATTATAGGATGCGCAGTTTATTATCCAGTCTGGTCTCGATTTCTTTATGAATCCGGTAGTTTGATCATGGCTGGTAATATCGAGTGAATCTATATCGGTAAAAATAAAATCATATCCATAAAAGTTTTTTGAAACAACCTTTAGCTCGTTTCCGAGTTGTCCATTTGCTCCTGTTATCAGAATTATTGCCATAATAACTATCCTCTTTTCTAAAAATTAATTTCAGCATCTTTCATAAGAGGCTGAGCAAGGTCTTTTTCACTGATAACAGGGACTGTTGATCCTAATTTCCAATAAATATCAAGAGCAGGATCATTCAGGTTTATGCCCCTTTCATATTGAGCGTTATAAACACCATCACATTTATACTGGATAACGGCAATATCGCTCAGAACTGAAAATCCATGTGCAAAACCATGTGGTATTAAGAGCTGATCTTTAGTATCAGAGTCAAGTTCTATACCAAACCATTTTCCAAAGGTCAGCGATTCCTTGCGGATATCAAGAGCTACATCGAATATCTTTCCCATGACTACCCTGATAAGTTTTGCCTGGGGAAAAGGATTCAATTGATAATGCATTCCTCTGATTACACCCTTAATGGATTTTGATTCATTATCCTGCACAGGAGTGAAACTGATACCTGCATTTTGAAAGTTAATAAGATTAAAACTTTCAAAAAAGTAGCCTCTTGTATCAGTATGTATTGTGGGTTTGATCAGTGTAAGTCCTTTGAACCCGGTTTCAATGATTTTCATTTTTAAAAATGTTTACTTTAACCCTTCGAATGTATAAATCTCTTCATTGGCAATCCTTAAAAGGTATTTCCCGTACTGGCTATTCTTTATTGGTTGTGCCAATTCTAAAAGTTGATTTTTATTAATGAATCCTCTTTTATATGCTATCTCTTCTATGCATGAAGCTTTTAATCCTTGCCTTTGTTCAAGTGTAGCAATAAAATTGGCAGCCTGAAGCAAACTTTCGTAAGTACCTGTATCAAGCCATGCCATTCCTCTTCCCATTAGTTTTATATCAAGTGACCCTTCTTCAAGATATACCCTGTTAAGATCAGTTATCTCAAGTTCACCACGCGGAGACGGTTTTAGAGATTTGGCTTTATTTACTACGGTATTATCATAAAAATAAAGACCAGTAACAGCGTAGTTTGATTTTGGATTTACTGGCTTCTCCTCTATGCTTAGAACCTTTTTATTCTTGTCAAATTCAACAACTCCGTAACGTTCAGGATCAGTAACATAATATCCAAAGATACATGCGCCTTTATTCATCTCTGCTGTTTTGAGAAGCGAATCGCCAAAACCATGTCCGTAGAAGATATTATCACCCAGGATCATGCATACCGGATCTTTACCTATAAACTCCTCCCCAATAATAAATGCCTGAGCGAGTCCGTCAGGAGAGGGTTGTTCCTTGTAAATGAAATTCAATCCCAGCGATTTACCGTCACCAAGCAGGGAAATAAATCCGGGAAGATCCCTGGGCGTAGATATAATCAGAATCTCTCTGATACCTGCAAGCATTAATACCGATAATGGGTAATAAATCATTGGTTTATCATACACCGGCAACATCTGTTTTGATATTGAACTTGTAATCGGATAGAGTCGTGTCCCAGAGCCTCCGGCAAGAATTATTCCTTTCATATCTTAATTATTTTTGTCTTTTTACCCCCCAACCCCCCAAATGGGGGGCTTTATCCTCTTGACTTTTTCCTTTCTTCGTCCACCGAAGCTTTCTTTGACTGATGAAATGCTAGTAAAGGTGGTAGCGAAGGTGGATTGTCTTTTTCCTTGATTTCACTTTTGTCTTGTGACTTTTGTCTTTTATCTTGTTTCTGCCTTGAACTTTAAACTTTGAACTTTGAACCCCCCTTCCCATCACAAAAATCACACTCGACTTGCATATTCCGAAAAACCGAGTAAATTTGTTACTCATTAATTCGAACTGATCCTGATGATTAATGCCCTGATCACCTCTGAAACAAGGATAAAGCTCCTCAGGAAGTTTTTCCTTAACAGCAGTACTAAAGCTCATCTCCGGGGCCTGGAGTCAGAATTTGGTGAATCCTCAAATGCAATCCGTATTGAATTGAACCGTTTCGAAGAAGCAGGTCTTCTGCATTCCCTTCGCGACGGTAATAAAAAGGTGTACCAGGCAAATCAGGATCATCCGTTATTTGGCGATATTCATAGCATTATAATGAAAGAGTCCGGTATCGACCGGGTAATCGATAAAGTGATTCATCGTATCGGGAACCTTATCTGCGTTTATCTCACAGGCGATTTTGCCCGTGGTAAAGATAGTCCTGTTATAGATCTCATTCTTGTAGGTGAGAATATTGACCGCGAGTACCTCGCCAGGAAAGTTATGCAGGCTGAGGAACTGGTCGGGAGAAAAGTAAGTTACGTTGTACTTCATCCGGATGAGGCAGATAATCATCTATTAAAAGTCAAACCGGCAGATCTGCTGCCATTATGGAATATTGAGGAAAGTAAATTATTATTACATCATTCCGTCTCATCCGGAATATGATAATGAAGATAAAAGCAGAGTGTTTCAATTTTAACTGAAAACGCTGCAAACAAAGACTAGATGGGCTGTTGGACACGTTTTGAAATGTGACTGACGGGGCGGAAGTGTGCCCTTCGGGCAAAGTTAAAAGTAAAATGAACCCCTTCAGTTACGGTACCATAGTCAAAGGACAATATTTTTACGACAGGCAATCGGCTTATCAGAAAAAACTATTAAAATCTCTTTTAGTAAGCGGGGAGAATGTATTTTCGGCGGATTACACGAAACGATTTCGATTATCTGCAACATCGACTACGCAAAAATCGCTTTTGGGATTAGTTGAAAATGGCATTATTGAAAAAGTGAAAGGAAATTACTTTGTTGCTGATCCGTTCTTTAAGCGGTTTCTTACTCGTTACGCCTAGAGGCGTTACGCCAACGAGCGTAAAAAGACAAAAGAGTGTTTCGCGTTTCGCGTTTTACGTTTGTCTTTCAGTTTTCTTCCACTTTTGTCTTGTGACTTTTGTCTTTTATCTTAAAATAAAATAATGAAACAAATTTTACTCATACTAACCGCAGCTCTCTTATTGGCCTCAGGTTGTACATCCCAAAAGAAACTCGCCTACCTTAACAACCTCCCTGAAGCCAACGGCGAAGAAACCTTCACCATGGAGATCCCCGATTACAAAATCCAACCCCGCGATATCCTTTATATTACAGTTAAAGCTATGATGCCCGATGGTACAATAAATGATTTTCTTATCTCTGCAAGAAACGCCGGAGGAATCTATATCACCCAGGGCGAATCAGGCGGATATCTCTATGGCTATGATGTTAATCCTGAGGGAAACATAGTATTGCCTGCTGTTGGACCAATAAAAGTGGGAGGTCTTACTCTCGATGAGACAAGGAAATTACTCCAGGCATCAGCCGATAAGGTGTTTAAAAACTCAACTGTCGAATGTAAACTGCTAAGCTTTAAGTTTACAGTAATTGGAGAGGTAAAAGCCCCCGGGTCATACATTAACTACAACAATTATCTCACGGTTCTTGAAGCAATTGGACGAGCAGGAGGTGTCGGGGAGTATGGCAACCGCAGCAAAGTTCTTGTTGTTCGACCAATGGATAAAGGGACTAAAACATTCAGGTTAGATCTCCAGGACAAAAAAATTCTGTCTTCCGAAGCATATTTTCTTCTTCCCAATGACGTGGTGATTGTTGAACCATTGAAACAGAAGATCTTCAACATGAACCTCCCGGCTTTTTCATTCATACTTACCTCTTCATTATCTACTATTACCACAACCATTCTACTCATCAATTATCTGAAAAAATAAAGAAAAAAGAAGTTCAAAGTTTAAAGTTCAATGTTCAATGTTCCAGATTATTACGAGATTTGTATGAAGGCTGAAAAGTTTAATGTTTAAAGTTCAATGTTCCAGGTTATTAAAAGATTTCGCAGGAGGTAAAAAGTTCAAAGCAAGAGTTTTATGAAGATTGATAGGTTTGAAGATTTGGAGATTTGGCAGGAGGCCCGCGAGTTATGCAATAGGGTCTTTGAGATTACTTCAGTTAGTCCGTTTTGCTCTGACTTTAAATTTAAGGATCAGATCCGAGCTTCTTCAGGATCTGTGATGGATAACATCGCAGAAGGATTTGAACGCGGAGGGAACAAAGAATTTATTCAATTTTTAAGTATAGCAAAAGGTTCTTGTGGAGAAACCCGTTCTCAATCATACAGAGCATTTGATTACAAGTATATTAACCAAGATATCCTTGATGATCTTATTTTCCGGACTACCCAAATTTAGCAAGAAGATTTCAGGATTAATTACATATTTAAAACAAAGTGACTTCAAGGGTTCAAAATTTATCAAACCTTAAACTTTTAACCTTTGTCTTTTTACCCCCCAACCCCCCAAATGGGGGGCTTTATCCTATTGACTTTTTACTTTCTTTGTCCACCGAAGCTTCTTTGGACCAGCATAACAACTTGAAGATGGTAGCGAAGATGGATTGTCTTTTATCTTGTTTCTACCTTAAACTTTAAACTTTGAACTTCGAACTTTGAACTTTGAACCTTGAACTTCGAACCTTGAACCTTGAACCTTGAACTTTGAATTAGTATATTTGCTATATGAATCTGGATGAAAGAAAAATACAAACAATTAGTGATTATTTCAGAGCCTGTCCGGT
>JADGPT010000162.1 GCA_017882345.1 Bacteroidales bacterium | reverse complement strand
CAACATATTATTTATGGATATAAAGAGCGAAATCAGAAGAAGAAGAACATTTGCAATTATCAGCCACCCTGATGCCGGCAAAACGACACTAACTGAAAAATTGCTTCTTTTTGGAGGGGCTATACAAACTGCAGGGGCAGTAAGAAGCAATAAAATCAGAAAAACAACTACTTCCGATTTCATGGAAATTGAAAAACAAAGGGGAATATCTGTTTCAACTTCTGTAATGGCATTCGATTATAATAATATCAGGGTTAATATACTGGATACTCCCGGACACAAAGATTTTGCTGAGGATACATACCGGACCCTTTCGGCTGTCGATAGCGTAATACTTGTTGTTGATAGTGTAAAAGGAGTTGAAGAACAAACACGTAAACTGATGGATGTCTGCAGGATGCGAAACACCCCGGTAATGATCTTTGTAAACAAGATGGACAGGGAAGGTAATTATCCTTATGATTTGCTGGATGAGCTGGAGCAGGAGCTTAAAATTGCCGTATGTCCGTATACATGGCCTATTGGTAATGGCAAACAGTTTAAAGGCGTTTATAACCTGCATAAAAAAGAAGTTCAGATCTTTGCACCTGATAAAACAAGTATTTCAGAAAGTCTGATCACTACGAAGGATATAAAAGACCCGAAGCTGATAGAATTTGTAGGGAATGAAAGTATTAATAAGCTTTGGGAAGAAATTGACATTGTAGAAGATATGTTCGAATCCTTTAATATGACACTATACCGCGAAGGTTATTTAGCCCCATTGTTTTTCGGGAGCGCTTTAAATAATTTCGGTGTGCTGGAATTACTGGAAACCTTTCTTGAAATTGCTCCCTGTCCGGGTACAATTCAGGCCTCAGAACGTTCAGTAGAGCCTGATGAAGAACAATTAACCGGTTTTATATTTAAAATCCATGCGAACCTCGACCCCAAGCACCATGACAGAATCGCTTTTATGCGGATAAGTTCCGGGAAATTTGAAAGGAATAAATTTTATTTTCACACAAGGTCAGAAAAAAAAATCAGGTTTTCATCGCCAACAAGTTTTATGGCAAATAATAAAAGCATTGTGGAAGAGGCTTACCCCGGAGATGTTGTAGGTCTGTATGACAGTGGTAATTTTAAAATAGGCGACACGCTTACCGAGGGTGAATTATTACATTTTAAGGGAGTTCCCAGTTTTTCTCCGGAAATACTCCGGGAAGTCAATAACCTCGATCCTATGAAAACCAAGCAACTAGACAAAGGTGTGAGACAGATGACCGATGAAGGAGTAGCCCAACTATTCGTGCAGCAACCAGGTAACAGGAAGATTATTGGTACAGTGGGAGAACTTCAATATGAGGTTATTAAATTCAGGCTGGAACATGAGTATGGAGCCAAATGCAACTTTTCTCATCTGCCATTTATCAAAGCCTGCTGGATTACAACCGATAATAAGAAAGAACTTGATGACTTTTTAAAGAGAAAGTCAGGAGCTATAGCCTACGATAAGGAGCATAACCCTGTCTTTTTTGCCGAGAGCGAATGGATGCTTAAACTTGCAAGAGAAAATTTCCCCACTATTACTTTCCATAACACATCAGATTTTAAAATCGGGAAGATTAAGAAAGGGGTCATTCATAGCAAATAAGAATAGAACATTTTATGCGCAAGGATTGTTAAATAATGAATATTTCTTTGTATAATCACATTACAGATATCATTAAATAAATCGTTATGAGCTCAGGAAAAGTATTATTAGGAGTATTGGCCGGCATGGCAGTCGGTGCGGCATTAGGAGTTTTATTTGCTCCGGATAAAGGATGGAATACCAGAAAAAGGATCTCAAAAAAAGGGGAGGATATTGCAGATGATTTAGGAGATAAATTTGAAGAATTTCTTGATAGCATTTCTGTAAAAATGGATGAAGTCAAGGAATAAGCAGTTGTCTTTACTGAAAAAACCAAAGCAAGAGCAAACGGCGCTGACAAACATTATTATTCAGTCATAAAATTGAGATTTCATTTTTTTAATATGATTTTCAGAGAGAATCTATTGCTTTCCTCAGAACCTTTGCAGAATGTGAAAGAGAGGCAAGCTCTTCCGAAGAGAGTGGACTCTCAATGATTCTGGTGACTCCTGTATCAGATACAACGCATGGCACACTCAGACATACATCTTTAATTCCAAAATCCGATTCTACCAGGGTTGAGACAGACAATATGCTATTCTGACTGCGAAGTATTGCTCCTGTAATCCTTACAAGCGCCAGGCCTACTGCAAACTGAGTTGAACCTTTATAGTTTATTATATGATATGCTGAGTCCCGAACCTGCTGCTCAATAATCTGACGTTGATGTTTCCAGTCAGAGCACTTGCCGCGTACAGGACAGTATTCATCGATACTGATACCTGCAATATTTGTCATTGACCATGCTGCAAACTCGCTATCCCCATGTTCCCCAAGTATATAGGCATGAACATTATGAACGTCAACGCCACAGTATTTACTCAGAAGATGTCTGAATCTGGAGCTATCAAGAACAGTCCCCGATCCTATTACTCTGCCTTTTTCCCACCCCGATCTTTTAAGAGCAATATATGTAAGAACATCAACCGGGTTACTGACAATGAGCATTATTCCTTTGCATCCCGATTTAGATATGTCTTCTGCAATACTGCCAGTTATTTCAGCATTTTTTTTGATGAGATGAAGTCTGGTCTCACCGGGTTTCTGAGCGGCGCCTGCTGTAATAACTACCAACTGAGCATCAGCGCAATCATTAATTGTTCCTGAACGGATAACTACTGTTGGAAAAAAGGTCTGTCCGTGTACAAGATCCAATACTTGTCCTTGCATTAGATCCTCATTCTTGTCTGTTAATACAATTTCATCAGCCAGACCGCTTTGGGCAAGGGCATAGCAATAGGTTGCACCAACTGATCCTGCACCAACTACTACAACCTTACGTTGCTGCAGCGGGTATATTTTATTTTTCATGTCTTAACTTTTATATTGCAAAGTAACAATTTATTTAATTCTATGTAGCAAATAAAGCTTATGCCATAAATCGCCAAATTTATTATATCAACATTGTATGAGTTTGCTCTTGCATGAGTTAAAATTATTTTTTAATTTTATTCAGGATTCTTCAAACCTTAAAATTATTATTATGAAAACCACTATTTTGACTGTATTTGTTAGCTTGTTCATCATTGTATTTAACGGATGTGCTCCTGTACAAATCTATTCAAACAAAGCGCTGACTGAAAAAACAGGATTGAAATATTATACGGTGAAACCATTTTTACATATTGAAAGAGATTCTGAATCAAACAGGATTCTAAAAGCAACAGTTATCTACCTGCCTGATCTTGCTAATCCTCAGTATATTGTTATTCGTGATGGTCTGGGTTCCAGAAGATTTAATTTGCAATTCACTAATGGATCAATAAACACTTTCGGTTATTCTTCCATTTCAAAAGTTGGTGAGTCTGTCGATGCCCTGGCAGCTTTAATCACAAAAGGTACTGCTGCATTAACAGATCTGAATGCACTAAAAGGGCTACAGGCTGTAAAGGCACCCTCAAATACCGTAGAATTATATGAAATCATATTCGGAGCTGACAAAACAACGCTTAGGGAAGTGATTGCTAAAGACTGAAAGCGTATACTCATGTCTGGTTGTCTCTTTGTCTTATCGTCATTGACTCTTAGTCATTCATACTTCCAGACAATAAATATTAACTTTGGATGTTAATACTTACAAAATATCACATTGAAAAATATTTATTTATCTAATATCCGGATTTACCATGAGTAAAATATTCAGAAAGTGCATTTTCGTTTTTTCTTTAGGGTTATTTAGTCTTTATAGTATGGCTAATCCACCACTGGCAACAAAGCAGCAAGTAGGGATGTTTAAAAACTCTAAAACATGTATTGTGATGGAAGGAGGTATGAGTTTTTATAATGCACCTGTTAAAGATGCGGTTCAGAAATACTGGAAATCAACTGAGTATGAGTTTATTGACCAGGCAGAGTTTGAAAAACGAAAGACCAGCACAAAGTATTCTTTTTTAGTCCTTATGGATGGAGCTTACGATAAGGACCCTGGTGGTGTAAGTTACAATTATATGAGTCTGGTACTGGGTGATGCCTCAGGCAATTTAACCAGAATGCCTGAATTTTGCAGTATACCTCTTTCATATTCAGGTGATACCGAAGCTGATTATGAATATGTCATTCCTGTAGTTGTTAAATTTATGCAAATCCATGTGAAAAATCTTGAGAAAGATCGTTTACTTATATCATTAAATGGATTGAGATACTACAACAAAAATGGATTGAAAGACAAGGTTTTGTTACTTAATATAAAGAAAATGGCTTCAAATGCTGATTCTCCTGAGAAAATTAAAGCGGTATGCCGGAATAAAGTCAGCTTGCTTACTACTGAAGAGATACAGAAGGAGCTTGAAGCAAGTCCAACAAATAAAGTATTCCATTTTCATGTGGGTCCTCCTCAGGATGCCGGAGCAGGCAGGTGTTTTGAAATGTTATTTGATGTTGATGGTAACCTGTATTATTATAATTTCCGGAAGATCACCAATGATAATCCGGATGGGTTCAACCTGAATGATTTTAATAATATCAGGTAACCAGATTTACATGGTTTAGTTTGATAATGAGCAACCATTATCATAACAGGTTTAGCTATATGCAAAATCTGTAAATCATGCAACCTTTTGCAAAAATTATACAACACTTCTTTAATTCCTTTGGTTTAATTTTATACTATTATTTTTAGTATATAACTATTACGGTTTTAAGGAAAGATTTAATTGCAGAAAATAAACTTTTAATCCCAAATTCAAAAGAAAATGTTCAATAAGATAATAGTGTTCAAGGCGCTTAATCGTAGCCTGACGCCAGATTCCAACCGGAGGTTAATATCCGGTAACCAGACAGATGGTCAGGATAGTTTAATCTCATTAATGATTCACGACGTTTTTGGCGGTGAAATCTTAAAGACACATAAGAAAAAAAACTGGCATTTTTATAACCGGATTGACGGTGAGCGCGTTGATTTTACCAGATCAAAAATGGGAAAATCCATTAAATCTTCCGGATTTGAAGATATTCCTTCTACTCCTGATGAGACTTATGATTATTTTGATCAGGTGGATTATACAACCTTTTTTACGAAATTTGTCAGTGCATTTGAAGAAGCTGTTGGTTTGGATAAATTTCAATCTGTATACTCAGCCTGAAGGTTTTCTTACCCGATATATGACTATTAAGACAATTTCTATTGTGTGAATTATGAAACTTAATAAAATAGTTATATAACATTTAAAGGGAAAGAAGTTCTCACCTTTGCTATGTGAAAATATTTTCACAAGTCTTAAATAAAATCCAATGAAAATTAAAAATGTATTCTCAATCTTAGCTTTGCTATTGATTGTATCCTACATTGCATGCAAGATGGATGATAAAACCGGATCAATTCCTACAATGGCAACAACTGACCCACTTAACTATTATTAGCCCCGACTCCTATTAACCTGACCACGGCAGTCAACAATATGATTACTGCTTACATTTCAAACCGGCGCAACCATGAATGGAAGAGCACTGGCACAGACTGCAGTTGTTCTTAACGCTAATATTGTTACAAAACCATAATAATTATTGGGAATAAAAATCCCGGAAGATAAACCCATAAAGGCCTTGAATTATTAAAACTAATTCAAGGCCTTTTTTTTAACTTCTTGCAGGTCTAATCTCCTAAAATACAAAATAATATAACTCAAGAATCTATACCTTAGAAATTCCAGGGAAATTATATGATTGAACAAAAACACTTAAACTGATGTTAAAAGTTAAATAATTTTATAATAACTATTATAAACAATTTGAATCGTTTATTTAACATAACAGTATTAATAAAAAATGACAAATGAAAACAAATATTGAAAACTCAAAGGGAATTCTGAAATTGATTGCAATAATGTTTATTATTCTAAACATTTCTGCAGGTTGTTCAAAGTCAGACAATAAAAATACAAACGCTGGAACTAGTGAGGTTGTTATTCAGAGTTTTGCATTTTCGCCATCAACAATTACCATATCTGTGAATACCACTGTTACATGGACAAATAAGGATGCTGCTGCACATACTGTAACCAGTGATATTGCATTATTCGATAGTGGAAATCTGGCAACCAATGCAACATATAGCCATCAGTTTACGACAATTGGTACATTTAATTATCATTGCACTTACCATCCTGCAATGTTGGCAAAGGTTATAGTTCAGTAATCATGCCATAAACTTATTATTATTAATTTAAAACTTCTTATATGAAATTTAAACAACTAGGTAAGACTGGCGTTTTGCTTTCAGAGTTATGCTTTGGGACCATGACATTCGGCGGAAAAGGATATTGGAAAGCAATTGGTCAATTACCC
>JADGPT010000029.1 GCA_017882345.1 Bacteroidales bacterium | reverse complement strand
GGTGCTGCAGCGCCATCGCCTGTAAGCAGGTTTCCCCAATTGCCTTGTGCATCAACCAGGAGGTCTTTTTGTCCAAGCTGAACCAGTGCATCACCTATTGAAGCATCACCATGGGGATGAAACTGCATAGTATGCCCAATTATATTTGCCACCTTATTATACCGTCCGTCATCCATTCTCTTCATTGAATGGAGAATACGACGCTGAACAGGTTTAAGTCCATCGTGAAGGTGTGGTACAGCTCTTTCGAGAATTACATAGGAAGCATAATCAAGAAACCAGTCCTGATACATGCCCGATAAAGCTGTTACAGAATGAAGAGCTACAGGTCCGGGTGGAACTTTTTCCAATCCGTCTGTTTTGCCAATTTCAAGATCCTCTTCTTCCATAGATAAACTCACACTTCATTAAAATACTTCTTCTACTTTTCCTCTTCTACTATATCTTCTTCAATTCTCAGGTTTTGAATGATGAAATCCTGCCGGTCAGGTGTATTCTTCCCCATAAAAAATTCCAGGAAACCATTTATGGAGTCGTTTTTCTTCATCCGTACCGGCTCAAGCCTCATATCTTTTCCAATGAAGTTCGCGAACTCGTCAGGAGAAATCTCCCCAAGTCCTTTAAATCTTGTTATTTCCGGAGTTGGTCCCAATGCCTTCATCGCCCTGGCTTTTTCTTCAGGAGAATAACAATATCTTGTTTCTTTTTTATTCCTCACCCTGAAAAGAGGTGTCTGAAGAATATAAACATGTCCTTTTCTTACCAGGTCGGGAAAGAATTGAAGGAAAAAGGTGAGAAGAAGGAGCCTGATATGCATTCCATCGACATCGGCATCAGTAGCAACCACAACATTATTATATCTCAGGTTTTCGATTCCGTCTTCGATATTAAGCGCCGCCTGAAGTAGGTTAAACTCCTCATTCTCATATACAATTTTTTTTGTAAGGCCGAATGAGTTAAGAGGCTTTCCACGCAGACTGAAGACAGCTTGTGTCTCCACATTTCTCGATTTGGTGATCGAACCGCTTGCCGAATCCCCCTCTGTTATGAAGATAGTTGATTCCAGTTTGTTTGCATCATTAGTATTATAATGTGCCCGGCAATCTCTCAGTTTTTTATTATGGAGACTCACTTTCTTTGCTCTGTCCCTGGAAAGTTTCTGGATCGATGAAATAGCCTTTCGCTCTTTCTCGGAATCCTGTATTTTTTTAAGAATCTCTCTTGCTGTCTCAGGGTTCTTATGAAGGTAATCATCTAGCTGTTTCTTTATGAACTCGCTGATAAAATTTCTGACTGATTGTCCCTCTGGTCCCATATCTTTAGATCCCAGTTTTGTCTTTGTCTGAGATTCAAATATTGGTTCTTCAACTTTTATACAGATAGCAGCAATTATTGATGATCGAATATCGGAAGGGTCATAATCTTTTTTATAAAAATCCCTGATAGTCTTCACAATTGCTTCTCTGAAGGCGATAAGATGTGTTCCCCCCTGTGTGGTATTCTGACCATTCACAAAACTATAGTAATCTTCACCGTATTGCAGGCCATGGGTAAATGCTATCTCGATGTCCTCTCCGGTAAGGTGAATAATGGGATAAAGTCCCTCCTTACTCATGTTCTCATTTAGTAAATCAACCAGTCCATTCCGTGAAAAAAACTTATTACCATTAAAATTGATTACCAGTCCGGAGTTAAGGTAGACATTGTTTTTCAGCATCGTATCTACGTATTCCGAAATGTAATAGTAGTTGCCGAACATTTCTTCATCGGGCTGGAATATCACTTCAACTCCATTTTCCTCAGTGGTGGGTTCAAGAGGAGAGTCTTTGACTGTTCTTCCGTGTTCAAATTCACTCACCTTAATCTGTCCGTCGCGAATTGACCTTACTATAAATTTACTGGATAAAGCATTCACGGCTTTTACTCCTACGCCGTTAAGACCTACTGATTTTTTGAAAGCTTTTGAGTCGTATTTTGCCCCCGTATTCATTTTGGAAACAGCATCAAGTACTTTTCCAAGAGGTATTCCCCGGCCAAAATCACGAACCCTGACCTCCTTGCCTATAATGGATACATCTATTTTTTTCCCATACCCCATCATATACTCGTCGAGGGCATTATCCATAACCTCTTTGAGCATTACATAAACGCCATCATCCTGAGATGAGCCATCTCCCAGTTTCCCGATATACATACCGGGCCTCAGGCGGATATGCTCTCTCCACTCAAGTGTTTTTATATGTTCTTCTGAATATCCGACTGACATTATGCAGAAATTTTGCGCAAATATAATGATTTACAGACGTCGATTTTAGTCAATTTTTCAACAATCGAACTGAATTTTAGCACAGAAAAAGTCACAATAAGGCTGTTTTTAAAAGATTTAGCTGATTAAATGATCATTACGAATTCACTAAAAATGTTGATAAATGACATGATTGGACACTTACTTAATAATCCAACCCAGCCTCTTTCCTAATTTTATCAACTACTTTATCTTTCTTATTATTCTGTAGTATCATGAACAGATAAACGGGGATGCCTGCCAGCATAAGAATAAATCCATACATCACAACAGTTGCTCCTGTTCCATAAATTGCATATATAGAATATGCAAAAGCCAGCAATGCGAAAAAGGAATTCTTAAGGAAACTGAAAAGATTAAAATCTGATGAATGGTTCTTCAGGAGAACAATATCTGCTGCCGCCGAAAAAGCATAAGCAGGTAAAAATGCAAGCGTAGCAAGCAGGAGCATAAAATTAAAAGCTGAACTCAAAGTACCCATATAGTTTAAAACAAGAAGAACATTAGCTGCCAAAGCACTTATTATAAGAGAATTAACCGGAGTTAAATATTTTGGATGGATTTTCCCGAATACGGCCGGGAATAGTTTATCCTGCGAAGCGCCAAATGCACTCCTGGCAGTAGTAAGGATCCAGCCGGAGGAAGCGCCCAGGGTGGATATTATGGCTCCCAATGCAATAAAATTCCCTCCCCATGTTCCTCCGGTTGCTTTATTAATAATATCTGCAAGAGGTGCATTTGAAACTGCCAGAGTGGACTGATCAAGCACCCCCATCCCTACAATTGAAACAATAATATACACTCCTGCTGCCAATAAAGTACCATATATTGTGCTTTTCCTGATGTTTATCTGAGGATCTTTAATTTCCCCTGCTGGGACAGTTGCACTTTCAATTCCTACAAAAGCCCAAAGTGCAATTGCAATTGCTGCCGGTAATGTATTCATTCCAGAGACCTTAACATTTGAAACCGTGCTAAGCATTGCAGGATTAAAGTGCATAGCTGCAATAATTACAAATACTACTAAAGCGCCTACTTTTAATACTGTAGTTACTATACTAACCCTGCCAGCTCCTTTTACACCTATTATATTAATAAGCGTGAATAACCACAATATACCTGAGGTAATTAAGAAAGCGAAAACCGGTGTGGCTGTAGATGGAACAAAATATGTGAAATAAAGCATAAATGCAGTAATAATTGCTGCGTTTCCAACCCATGCGCCTATCCAATAGGTCCATGCAATTAAGAATCCCGCAAAATCCCCAAAAGCAGCTCTGGTATAGACAATAGGACCACCTGTTCTGGGTAACGCAGTACCAAGACTTGCAAAACTTAACGCAATGAGCAATGATCCAATAGCAGTAATAATCCAGGCTATAATGGCGGTTTTTGGATTTGATGCGGCAGCTAATGATGCTGCAGAAGTGAAGATGCCTGAACCGATACAATTACCTACGACAATTGATACTGCGGCGGCCAGACCAAGCTCCCGCTTTAGTTCCAGGCTATCCGGAGTATCAACTTCTTTGATCTTTCTCATAAATGCTCTTCTTAATAATTGCCAATATAAAAATTTTACCCAGATAAAATTAATTTAATACTCAATATACCGTTGGGGGTGTCATATCGCAATCAGACTTATTCCAATTAATCTAAAATTCCCATCTGCCTCATAAGAAATACTGCATTCATCTTTTGAGTGATCCCATCCTGAATCTTATAATCAAATCTTATGCTATCACCATCAATTTCTATTTCAAAACACTTGTTGATGATCGCCCCGGGATTATCGGACTCCATTTTACCGAGTGAAGTGTCATGAGTGGCTATTAAACCTGTTCCTCCATTTTCAACTATACTCTGAAGGAATAATTTTGATCCTGTACTTTTATCTTCTGAATTGGTCCCCTTAAAAATCTCGTCGAGTATAAAAAAAATAGGTTCTCCTGCTTTAATCCTGGATTTCAATGTATTAAGCCTTCTTAGTTCTGCATAAAAATACGATTCATTGTCTGAGAGTGAATCAGTTGTACGCATACTTGTAAATATTTTACCCGGGATGAAATTCATTTCGGTTGCACAAACAGGCGCCCCTGTCATTCCAAGAATATAGTTAACCGCAATAGTGCGTAAAAAAGTGCTTTTGCCTGCCATATTAGCGCCTGTAATGATACAAACGGTTCCCTTTTTCCCCAGGGAGAAATCATTACCTATTCTTTTGCTTTCTTCAATCAGTTGATGTCCAAGGTTTTTTGCCGAATACACATTTAGATTATCAGATTTAACCGGGTAGGCAAAGTCGGGATTATTGAATGCATAATTTCCAAGACTAATATAAGCATCAACCTGTCCAATCATTTCAAGCCAAACAGGAAAAGATTTCCTAAAATCAGATTTCCATTTTTCCAACCTGAAAATATTCTGGTAATCCCATAAAAATAATCCATTCATAACAAGACCTGCAATCATGTTATTTCTGCTGTCAAAGGCCTGAATAAGCCGGCCAAGTTTTTTGACTGAGACAGATGCAGAAGCTCTTTTTCCGGAAATATTCAATTTGATCTCATTCAAAACGGGGGAAGAAAATGATTCATTCTCAAATGCCTTAAGCAATCCACTCATGGAGGACAAAAAATTATATTTCCTGGTTAATGCTCTATGAATATCATTAGTTTTTTTTAAGCCGGTAGCTACATAAAAAAGGTTACTTAAGAAGATAAACAGCACCACAGTGTACGGTATTATACCGGTTACCCAAAGCAAAATTGAAACAATTGTTGCAGCAGGAAGAGTGAAAATAAGGAATTTCTTAAATGGAGAAGAGGATATCAGATCCTTTTCATTAATCCAATTAAGCAATCCTGATATTTCTCTCTTCTCCAGAGGAGTCTTCATTCCGGATGCCATAAAATTCTGTCTCCATTTATCTTTTGAAGCAAGCTCTTTTATAGCTTCCTGGCGCACTACTAACTCCTTTGAAAGCATGAAAGGGTCTGATAACCAGCTGGCAAGAATATCCCTTCCATATTCAGTAACTGTCCTGTTCAAATATTGAAAAAGAGATGAAGCGCCGAAAATATCCACATCAAAAGAAAAATCATGCTTTATATCTGCATAATAACTGCCTGCATCGAATGCAGACAAATTACCCGATAGAGCATCTGCTTCATTTTGATTTATCTGAACCAGATTAGCTAAAAACTCCTTTTTTTCTGAATAATCAGAAAAAAGTTTTAACAGATACAGAAACAGGACTATTAGTATAAATGTCAGTGCAACGCCGGCAAAAACACTTTTTGTAAACCCTATCCAGACAATTATTACACCTCCAAAAAAAATAAGTAATCTTAAAACTGAAAGAATGAGAATGATCCTTTCTTCCTTTTTTTCAAGATGCCGGTATGATGAAACGGAAGTGAGATATCTTTCTTTTAACTGGTCTTTTTTCATGTCCTCAGTTTATTAAGGCAAAATAACACATTAAAAGAAATTATAGATATCATCCTCCGTTAAAAAAATATTTTCTTTCCGTAAAACGACTGACATATCATCGACCATGTGTCTGCATCCAATAAGTTTTCCTGCAATCCTGTTCATCTGATCACTCCCTTCAATAAAACATTCACGGATAATTCCGTCCTTAATGTACATACTGCAGGAATGATACACTTTATTCATTACATAGTTGTTATTAAAAGTGTATTCAGGACCATAAGCCCAATTCCACTCCCATCTCTTATATTTTGAATCAGCTAAAGATTCAGCCTGCACTATTTCTGTCTGAGTAAGTTCATAAGGAACAAAATCAGATAAATTAGTCTTAAAGTAGTTCAACATTCCCAACCTGAATTCATCAATGTCCTTAAAAGTGTTCAATTTCTCATTCAGGTTCATAACTGAAGCAGGGTTTGAGATAACAGCTCTGGATGTATAGCATGAAGTATCTTTTCGAATGGAATTCCGTAGCATATCCAGAGAGCTGTTGAAGAGAAGTGTACCATGATGAAGGACCCTGTTGCGATGAATGTGTTCAGCATTTCCGGAAATTTTATATCCATCGACTTTCAGATCATTTTTACCTGCGAACTTTACTTCAACTCCAATCGATACTAAAAAATCTATGACTGGTTGTGTGTATTTCCGGAAGTCTACCTGTTTGCCGCTTTCACTTTGTCTTATAAAACTGAAGTTCAGGTTTCCATTATCATGAAACACCGTTCCTCCTCCCGAAATCCTTCGTATTACCGGGATATGATTTTCATATACAAACTTTGTGTTTACCTCCCGGTGACCCGACTGATGCTTACCTATTATAACGGAGGGATTATTGACGCCAAGGATCAAATACTCTTCTTTACTATTTTTAAGGAGGAATTCTTCAATCGCAAGATTAAAGAATGGGTCGTTAGTATTGAGGTTTATGCAAAACATTAAGGAGGCAAATTAAAATAAGGTCTGTTTTTCAGTATCTTATTGTCTGTCAATATATAGAGCCGAAACATACTCCACCCGATAAAGGCGCCTAAAAATGACCCGCAAAGTACATCGCCGGGATAGTGAACACCCAGATAGATCCTGCTGTATCCCACTACCAGCGCCCATGCAATAATACTAATTGAATACCATCTTTTTTTTATGAAAAGCAGACTTAGGAGGGCAACATTAAATGAATTCGTGGCATGCGATGAGACAAAACCGTACATTCCACCGCACTCACCATTTACAAGGTGAACAAGTCCTTTGAGAGAGGGCTCATGGCATGGTCTTAGCCGGAGAAAAAGATTTTTAACAAACACAGAGCTCTGGTCGGCAAGAGTGACTGCCAGAATTATAAAAATGAGAATGATAAAAAATTTTCGTTTGTATTTAATACCCAGAAAAATAAGAATGGCCAGATAAAGAGGAACCCATATTAACTTCCCACTGATTGCATGCATCACCTGGTCGAAGAATGGTGAATTTAAGGAATTAATAAATAATAAAAGCTGTTGGTCAATTCGTTCTGGCATCTATTAATATCAGTCGTGGTTAAGAACTTTCCATATCATATCCTTTAACGTAACTATACCCTGGCCGGTTAAAGATGAGATAAAAACCCTTGGAATATCTGGCAGATCATTTCGTATCTCCTCTATAAGTTCTTCATCAAGCATATCTGTTTTTGAAATAGCAAGAACACGCTTCTTATCGAGAAGTTCAGGGTTGTACATTTTTAATTCATTGATAAGGATTTCATATTCTTCCTTAATGTTCTTGCTGTCGGCAGGAACCATAAAAAGAAGCATAGAGTTTCGTTCAATGTGCCTTAAAAACCTTATCCCCAATCCCTTGCCTTCATGAGCTCCTTCAATAATACCCGGAATATCTGCCATGACGAAAGACTTTTCATCTCTATAACTTACTATTCCAAGATTAGGTACAAGGGTAGTAAATGCATAATCAGCAATCTTAGGCTTGGCAGCAGAAACTACTGATAACAGAGTTGATTTTCCTGCATTCGGAAACCCTACCAGTCCCACATCAGCAAGTATTTTAAGCTCGAGTATAAATTCTTCTTCAATTCCTGATTCACCTGTCTGAGCATATCTTGGGGTCTGGTTGGTTGGTGATTTGAAGTGGACATTTCCCTGTCCTCCCCTTCCTCCTTTCGCGAGGATTTTTTCTTCACCATTCTTTGTAATCTCAAAAATCGGCTCTCCCAATTCGCTGCTTTTTGCAATAGTACCCAGAGGAACCTGAACAATCACATCTTTTCCTTCAGCTCCGGTTGACTGCTGCCTGCTCCCGCCGACTCCATTCTCCGCAAAAATATGACGTTGATATTTTAAGTGCAGAAGAGTCCACATCTGATCATTACCTCTCAGTATTATGTGTCCTCCTCTTCCTCCGTCACCGCCGTCAGGACCACCTTTGGGTTCGAACTTCTCCCTACGGAAATGAGCTGATCCGGCACCACCGTTACCCGAGCGGCAATAAATTTTTACATAATCTACAAAATTTGATCCGGACATTTACTTTGATGTTTAAACTGTAAAATAATGATATTCAATTGTCTACAAAATAAAATCAATTCTCAAATTCCCTTGTTTCTACCCCCCAACCCCCCATTTGGGGGGCAAGGGGTAAAAGATCTTAAACCAGCTTTTTCATATAATCATTAAGTCTCTTGAAAATATCATCAATTGTTCCCATACCCTTTACAGGCTGATATAATCCTTTTTCATTACAATAATTAATAATTGGTTCTGTTTTCTCTTTATAAACATCTATCCTGTTTTCAATGACTGCAGGGTCTTTATCATCAGGTCTTCCTGAAAGCTCGGCTCTGGCTATTAGCCTCTTAACGAGCTCATCATGGTCAACATCCAGAACAAGCATCTGATCGATCTTCATTCCCCTTTCATTTAACATTTTTTCGAGAGAGATAGTCTGAGCGACAGTTCGTGGAAATCCATCGAAGAGAAATCCAGCTGACCCTTTGCTGTGATCAATCTTATGTGCAATCATTTCTATCACTACCTCATCGGGTACTAATTCACCTTTCGACATAATGAGGCTCATTTTTTTACCAAGTGCAGTGCCTGCAGTAATCTCGGCGCGAAGCATGTCTCCTGTTGAAAGATGAAGAAGATTGAATTTCTCAGCCAGCCTGACTGACTGTGTTCCCTTACCAGAACCTGGAGGACCAAAAATCAAAAAATTAACCATAGTATAAATATTAAAGTATTATGTTATTTGAAGTAAGAACAACGAACATTTGAATGTTGAATGCAGAAATTTTTACTTCTTAATTCAACATTCGTTTGTTCTTCATTCTTAATTCATCTGTCATTTAACCTAATTTATTAGCGTATATACTGATGGCAGGTTACGTCCGAAGCCATCGTAATCCAGACCAAATCCAACCACAAAATCATTTGGTATCTCAAAACCGATATAATCAAGAGGGATATTCTTGGTATACGCCAAAGGTTTGTAAAGCAGAGAAGCAATTCTCACTTCAGCAGCCTTTCTTATAACAAGCTCACCAATAATACGTTCCAGAGTGTTTCCGGTATCAACAATATCTTCTATAACAACAATTGCTTTATCTTTGATATCTTCATTCCAGCCAATAAGCTCTTTGATTGATCCTGAAGAACTCGTTCCCTGATATGAAGCAAGTTTCACAAATGATATCCTGGCAGGAAATTCGATACGCCTGAAGAGATCAGCAGCAAAAAGAAATGCTCCATTCAGTATTCCAAGAAAGACCACTTCCTTCCCTGCCAGTTCTTTATTCATCTGTAGAGCAAGTTCTTCAATCCTCTGCTGTATAACCTTTTCAGTTAAATATTCTCTGAACTTTTTATCTAGAATGTGGATCTCTTTCATGAACAAATATTTGATCTGTTAGCCGTTGCGAAAATATGAAAATAATAGCTTATTTTTGTCCTTATCAGCAAGTTAAATTAAATTATTTTAAATGGAACCGATTGTCAGCATCATTATGGGTAGCACATCTGACCTGCCTGTTATGGAGAAAGCAGCAGAGATATTAAATAATTTCAGGATACCTTTTGAGATGAATGCTCTCTCAGCCCACAGAACACCTGAGGAGGTTGAAAAATTTGCAAAAAATGCTGAAGCACGAGGAATAAAAGTGATTATAGCTGCGGCAGGAATGGCGGCTCATCTTCCGGGAGTGATTGCAGCAATGACTCCGCTTCCGGTTATCGGTGTACCCATTAAAGCTTCCCTCGAAGGTTTGGATTCTATCTTTTCTATACTCCAGATGCCTCCCGGAATACCGGTAGCAACTGTAGGTGTAAATGCCTCCCAGAATGCAGCTATCCTTGCAGCACAGATTATTGCCACCGGTGATAAGTCAATAATGAAAGAGATTATAAAGTATAAGGAATCGCTAAAAAAGAAGATCGTTCAGGCCAATGAAGAACTTAAAGCAGTAAAATTCCAGTACAAAACGAACTAAGGTATAATAATTTTTGTATCTTCGTATTGTACTATTTTTTTGAAACAGTTGAGCTCGCTGCCGAAAATATCTGTTTCTTTTTTACTTATTTTTTCCTCTTTAACCTCTTCAGGTGGAGACCCTTATCGTCCTTCAGCCGGAGCTGGTGAAGCAGGAACGGGGTATGTTTGTGTTATGAAGAACGGTTTCTGGTCCTCATTCCATAATCAGGCAACACTGGCCTACAATAACTCATTTTCTGTTGGATTCAACTACGAAAACAGATTCAATATCAAGGAAATGGGAACCCGGTCTGCCGGATTAATTTTCCCTGCAGGAAAAGCCTCTGTGGCAGCCATCTATTCACAATTCGGATATAGTGATTTTAGCAGGGAAATGACTGGCCTCGCTTGTGGACTGAAACTTTCCAATAAATTATCTGCCGGGATACAGGTGGATTATTTTTCTGAAAAAACTTCAACGGAATATAATAATATTCAATCTGTTACCTGCGAAGCAGGTTTACTGATAATTACCTCCGAATACACCAGGCTGGGAATTCATATCTTCAACCCTGTACCTAATTCAATAAGAAAGACTTTTCTTCCCACGTCATTAAGGATTGGAGCCGGAACCAATCTTAACAAATTACTTTTTGCAGGGATCGAAGCTGAAATGAGTACTGGCAGAAAATTGATTGTAAGAACTGGTTTTGAATATGAAGCAGCAAAAAAACTCTGGTTACGGGGTGGATTCTGTACGGATAACAATTCATTCAGTTTCGGATTAGGTTTTCTGGTAAAGATTATGCAGATGGATATAGGTTTCGTGACTCACGAAAAACTTGGAGTTACATCATCTGTATCATTAAAATTTAAAATCCATTAACTACAAAGACCTGGCATTAGATTAATCAATGTATGGCAAGATATCTGATAATATTGTGTCTGTGTTCCTTCCCGATATATTGTTTTAGTCAGGAAACAAATCTGTCTGATATTATTGTCAACATTGCTGAGGATCTTGCAGCTGATGAGGAAGATCCGGAAGCCGTCTCAATCTTTATTGACAGGCTTCACGAACTTGCCGAAAATCCTGTAAAAATCAATGCCGCAGATGAGGAAGAGATTTCAAGGTTATTCTTTCTTTCTGATTTTCAGGTAAAAGCATTGGTAGAATATGTTCATTCCTCGGGACGAATAGTTTCTGTATATGAATTAGCAGCTATCCCCGGATTTGATAAAGCGACAGTCGGGATGATAATACCATTCATCACACTCGGATACTATCTGGTAAATAATTCTGATTCCGCCCGATGGAGAAACTCAATGATTACAAATCTCTCAACGAAATCAGGGAATTATGATACATCCTATCTGGGTTCAGCATGTAGAATTCTGACAAAATACAAGTTTACTTCCGGAGCATTTTCCGGTGGCTTTACAATGGAGAAAGATCCCGGAGAAAAATTTTTAAGTGGGAATCCACCCCTTCCTGATTTTCTTTCAGCTTACATCGCCTTTAGCGGTATTGGCCTGATAAAAAAAATTATTATAGGCGACTTTTCAGCCCGGTTTGGTCAGGGCACCAGCATAAATACCGGTATGCGGAGGGGTATATCACTGACATCACCAGGTTATATGTCAGCCAGTGACGAGATTAAGCCTTATACATCAACTGAAGAGAACAAGTTTTTCAGAGGTGTGGCGGCTGAATTTTCCTTAAAAAATCTTGAATTATCCATGTTTTTTTCAAAAAACTACTTAGACGCCACTCTTGGCTCATCCTCAAGCTCTTCGAATAATTATATTGAAAATTTATATCTGGCAGGAGTACACAATACTCCTTCCCTTTTGAACAAAAAAGATGTTATTTCAGTAACCTCCTATGGAATAACCATTTCATACAACCTGAATAACCTGAAAGTTGGTCTTGTATGGGCGGAAAACAGATTTTCACTTCCCATATTGCTTACAGGGAATGATCCGGAGAAGATATTTGATTTTACGGGGGATAAGAATAGTCTCTATTCGATTTATTATAACAGTTTGATTAAAAATATTTTGCTCTTTGGTGAGTTGTCAGCAAATGATAATAAAAAGTATGCAGTCATACAAGGAATTTCATTCAGACCGTCTGACCGGCTAACAATTAATTTCTTATTCAGAAACTATAATCCGGGGTATGCCACTTTCTATGGAAACGGACCAGGAACCGGTACAAAAACCACTAATGAAAAGGGCGTTCTCGGAAATTTCTCATTTGAAGCTGCTAAACATCTTTTTATAAGCGGAGGTTGTGCAATTCAGTCATTCTCCTGGTTAAAATACCGTTGCAGCGCTCCTTCCCGGGGGGTAAGACAGGAAGTAAAAGTCCAATTTTTACCTACAGAAAAACTCACATTGGATGCTTCATATAATTATCGGCTATCAATGGTTGATAATGCTGAACAAAAGGGGATACCCATTCAGGATGAAGTTATTACCAGAAGTTTAAAAGCATCATCCCGTTATTCAGTCCTTGAGAATCTGAATTTAGGAATCCGGATCGATTATAAGATTGTCGATCCTTCAGGAAGCAGAGGGATTCTGCTCTTTCAGGAAATAAATTATGGTTTCAAAAGAGTTCCAATCACTTTATGGGCCAGATATTGCCTTTTCAATACTGACGACTGGGCCGCCAGAATTTACACATACGAAAATGATCTTCTGTACAGTTTTAGTATACCTGCATTAGCCGGTGAAGGAAGCCGGAGCTATATAATGGTAAGATGGAAGATCCGTGATTTTGCAGAGTTGAGAATAAAGTATGGAATGAATTCTCTGATTACGAATGGAATGTCAGCGGAAAACACCGATGAAGTTAAAATGCAATTCAGGGTTTGGTTTTGAAACCAGTAGCCTATATGTTCACAGGCGTCTTAATATCCCTGACATTAAGCTGAAGGTTTCTGTTTCCTCTGAACTCATTCATCTCCAGCGAATAACAAATATCAAATGGATTTCCACCTTTTATGTACTCAAAATGGTTGGCCTGACTGAATGCTATAGCAGAGAAGCTTTTTTGCCCGGTCGATTCCTGACAAAGATCTAATTTAAGGTGTTCGCCGCTCGATCCAACCATACGGCCTGATCCGGTATCAAATACATTCCTGGAAACGAAGACCGGCGACATGTTTTCGGGCCCAAATGGCTGAAATTGGCTCATGGTTTTAAAAAACACATCATTAATTTCAGAAAATGAGAGTTCTGTATCAATAAAAATACGTGGAACGAGTTGTTCTTCAGTGATTGTGCTATTTACATATTGTTCAAATCTCTCCATGAATGGACGTATATTTTCTTTTTTCAAAGTCAGACCTGCGGCATACATGTGTCCACCGAAACTCTCAAGAAGATCGCTGCAGGATTCAATTGCCTGGTAAAGATCATATCCATGAACAGATCTTGCGGAACCTGTGGCAAAACCATTTGATTCAGTAAGGATGACCGTTGGCCGGTAATATGTCTCAATTAGTCTTGAAGCAACAATTCCTATCACACCTTTCTTCCAGGTTGGATTATAAAGCACGGTTGTTCTGGAATTAACTTTTCTTTGATCTTCGGCAATCATCCGCATTGCTTCTGTAGTTATAATACGATCAACACTGCGTCGTTCAATATTGAAATTATTGATCTCCTTACTTATTCCAATAGCAAGCCTGGTATCACTTGAGACAAGGAGATCAACAGCTTTGCTACCTGTCTCCATTCTCCCTGCAGCGTTTATTCTTGGACCAATTTTAAAAACTACATCTTCAATTGTAAGAGCCCTTGTCACTTCCGATTCGCGGATTATCTCTCTCAGTCCGGTACATGGAGCTTCATTTAATCTTTTAAGACCAAAGTATGCCATTACTCTGTTTTCGCCAGTAATGGGTACAATATCCGATGCAATACTGACAGCAACAAGATCAAGATAGTGGGCTATTTTATTGAATGGGATACCGTGCACTCTTGAATAAGCCTGAATCAGTTTAAATCCTACACCGCATCCCGATAATTCTTTATAGGGGTAACTGCAGGATGGCTGTTTTGGATCAAGCACAGCTATGGCTTTGGGTATTTCTTCTCCCGGGTAATGATGATCGCAGATAATGACATCAAGTCCTTTGGTTCGTGCATATTTTACTTTTTCCACTGCCTTGATACCGCAATCGAGAGTGATTACAACCTTGCAGTTATTCTGGAAGGCATAATCAAGTCCCTGAATAGATACACCATAACCCTCTTTGTATCTGTCGGGTATATAATATTCTACATTTGAATACTGCTCTTTCAGAAATGAATACATCAGGGCAACAGCAGTAGTCCCATCTACATCATAATCACCGTAAACAAGTATTCTTTCATTTTTTTTAACAGCAGTGGTGATCCTGTCAACGGCAATATTCATGTCTTTCATCAGAAAAGGATCATGAAGGAAATCGAGACTGGGGTTGAAGAAAGCGGCCGCTTCATCAGCAGAGGATATATTACGCTGAGCCATAAGATTCGCCAGAGATTCCGATACACCCAGAGCCCTTGCAAGATGTTTTACAACTGCAGTATCTCCTTTTTCTTTCACAACCCATCTTTTTTCCATCTTTTTACTCCTTAATCCATTTTAAATCAAAAACTACCTGCAGGTTCCTTTTCACTTTGTCTTTAACAGATTCAAAATCCTGTCTGGTTCCCAACTCATTAAGTAGTGATGTAACCCCTTTATCTGTAAAGCCGCAAGGGTTGATATTATTAAAGTAGGTCAGGTCGGTATTGACATTGAAAGCAAAACCATGCATTGTTACATATTTGCTTGCTTTGACTCCGATAGCACAAATCTTCCTTGCTTTCCCGGCAATTTCAGGGTCAAGCCATACCCCGGTTCCTCCGTTCAGTCTTGAAGCAGTTACACCAAATTCATTAACTGTTCTTATGATTGCATCTTCGAGTCTGTAAATATACTCCTTAAGGCCAATCTTAATTATATCAAGATCAAAAATCGGATAACCTACAATTTGTCCGGGGCCATGATAGGTAATATCTCCTCCCCGGTCTGTCCTGTAGAATGATGCATCTTTTGCCTTAAGTTGTATTAAGTCGAGAAGCAGATTATTTTCCGATCCGCTTTTACCCAGGGTATAAACATGAGGATGCTCTACAAAGATCAGCGTCCCGGGGAGTGTGTATTGGTCTGATTCTCCAGAAACGGTTGCCGGTTTTTTGCTGTCGACCAGTCTTTTAAAGATATCGGTCTGATAGTCCCAGGTCTCTTTATAATCTTTTTGACCAATATCCTTGTATATAACTCTATAGCTCAATTTTTAATTTTCTCTTTAAGTGATGCTAATATAATTAAATTTATTGAGCTTTTACATGATTTTCTGCATGAAAAGAGGAACGGACCAGGGGACTGCTTTCTACATAAGAAAAACCAAGTCCCAGAGCAATAACCCTGTATTCTTCAAATTTTTCCGGTGGAATAAATTCTACTGCTTCCATGTATTCAGATCCCGGTTGAAGATACTGACCGATAGTCAGAATTTTACAACCGGATAAATAAATATCGCCTATTGTCTGAATGATTTCAGCTTCGCTTTCTCCCAGTCCTAACATAAATCCGGATTTCGCTGTTTTCCCTTTGCCAGAGATATATCTTAAAACGTCAAGACTTCTGTCATATTTTGCTTTTGAACGGATAACAGGGGTGAGACGTTTTACGGTTTCGACGTTGTGAGATATCACCTCAGGTCCTGCATCAATTATCATTTGAATCGATTCAGTATTGCCGTCAAAATCAGGAATCAGGGTTTCCATTGTTGTTGAAGGATTCACCTCTTTTATCCTTTTTATAGTGTTTGCCCAGAAGGAAGCTCCTCCATCAGAGAGGTCATCGCGGTCGACAGAGGTGATAACACAATGCTTAAGCCTCATCGTTTTGATTGAATCAGCAAGTCTCTCGGGTTCATTTTGATCAGGAGGTAGAGGTCTACCTGTTTTTGTAGCACAAAATTTACATGCTCTTGTGCAGATATCACCAAGTATCATAAAAGTAGCAGTACCCTTGTTCCAGCACTCACCGATATTCGGACAGTTTCCGCTGGTACAGATAGTTTGAAGATGATTATCAACTACTATATGTTTAACCATTGAATAGGTTTCTCCGCTGGCTCTCTGCATTTTCAGCCAGCCGGGTAAACGTTTTCTTTTTTGCATTTATGAACTATTTTTCAGGGTAGCAAAGTTATTATAATCTGCTCAGATCAGCTGAATCTGCGGGAAAATAAAAACAACAATTTCCTGCAGCTATCGCAGATTGATGAAGAAATTTTAAAGATTTATAAACTTGTCATAACACTATTTTTATAATATTTATTGTGAAAAAATCTTATATTTGTTGAACTTCAATTTGAATTTAAAACTTACTAAATATTAAATCAAATGGCTAATAATGAGTTAAAGGTAAACCAAAACTATCAGACAGTTATTGGTGAGTATCCAAAAGTCGGAATACGTCCTGTAATTGATGGCAGGATGCGTGGAGTCAGGGAATCACTTGAGGCCCAGACAATGAATATGGCAAAGAATGCCGCAAAACTTCTTTCATCAAATCTGAAATATCCGAATGGCAAACCTGTTGAAACTATTATTGCTGATACCTGTATAGGAGGTGTTGCAGAAGCGGCAATGTGTGCTGAAAAATTCAGTAAGAATGGGGTTGGTGTAAGCTTAACTGTTACTCCATGCTGGTGTTATGGAAGCGAGACAATAGATATGAATAGTGATATTCCAAAAGCTATCTGGGGATTTAACGGAACTGAGAGACCTGGCGCTGTTTATCTTGCTGCAGCGCTGGCCGGACACGCTATGAAAGGGCTGCCTGCTTTCGGGATTTACGGACGCGATGTGCAGGACTCAGGCGACCAGTCTATACCGGAAGATGTGAGTGAAAAAGTTCTGAGGTTCGTTCGTGCAGGACTTGCTGTATCATTGATGAAGGGTAAATCATATCTTTCCATGGGTTCAGTTTCAATGGGAATAGCCGGATCAATTGTACGTGAAGATTTTTTCCAGGAATATCTTGGAATGCGCAATGAGTATGTCGATATGAGTGAATTTAACCGCCGGTTAAACGAAGAGATCTTTGATAAAGATGAATTTATAAAAGCCCTCGAATGGACAAAGAAAAACTGCAAAGAGGGGAAAGATTTTAATCCTTCTCCAAAGACGAGAAAAGAAAAGGATAAGGAATGGGAAACTGTAGTAAAAATGACGCTCATTGCCCGCGATCTGATGGTCGGCAATCCGAAACTCAAAAAACCAGGGTTCGGCGAAGAAGCGCTTGGTCATAATGCAATACTTTCAGGCTTCCAGGGTCAGCGGCAATGGACTGATCATATGCCAAACGGAGATTTTCTTGAAGCAATTCTCTGCTCATCATTTGACTGGAACGGCATCAGACCTCCATATCTTGTTGCAACAGAGAACGATGCTATGAATGGAGTGTCTATGCTATTTGGGTATCTTCTTACAAATACGGCGCAGATGTTCTCAGATATACGCACATACTGGAGCCCCGAAGCAATCAAGAGAGTTACTAAAATGAAACCTGAGGGTCTTGCTTCAAACGGAGTCATTCATCTTATCAACTCAGGAGCTTCAGCGCTCGATTTTTCAGGCAGACAAACAAATAAGAAAGAATCTGTCATTAAACCATTCTGGGAAATTACAGGAAAAGATGCTGCTGCATGTCTTGAAGCAACTCAATGGGCACCTGCGGAAACCGGATATTTCAGGGGCGGCGGTTTCTCATCACAATTTGATACTATTGGCTCTATGCCTATCACTATTTCAAGAGTCAACCTTGTAAAAGGGCTGGGGCCGGTACTCCAACTTGCAGAAGGATGGACAGTTGAACTTCCTGAAAAGATGAATAAAATACTTACAGCCAGGACAAACCCTACATGGCCTTCAACATGGTTTACTCCCAGACTCACCGGCAAAGGACCATTCACAGATGTTTATTCTGTAATGTCAAACTGGGGTGCAAATCATAGCGCATCGAGCTATGGACATATCGGAGCTGATCTGATCACTCTTGCTTCAATCCTGAGAATACCTGTTTGCATGCATAATGTGGTAGAGGAAAAGGTGTTCCGTCCAAGTTCATGGAATGCTTTTGGCATGGATAAGGAAGGATCTGATTACAAAGCATGTCAGACATATGGGGCGCTATATAAATAATTAACATTCTTAAATATGGAAGTACCTCTTGAAATAAGGAAAATAGAAATAGATCAGGATACCCTGAAACATCTGAATACCGCAAGAAAATGGGCCATGTTCCTGGCCATTATCGGTTTCATATTTCTGGGGCTGATTGTTGTAATAGGATTAATGGCAGGAACTTTTCTGACTGCGTTTAGTACCGGAGAAAAAGGTTTAGGAATTCCTGATTCTCTTATGTTCATACCTGTTCTCTTTCTGGGGCTGGTATACTTCTTCCCGGTTCTATTCCTATTCCGTTTTTCAAAACACACTTCACATGCAATACAAAACCTTGATAAGCTGGCATTTCATAAGGCTATTAAGAATTTAAAAGCCTATTTTGCTTATATCGGGATTATTTTAATTATTATTCTTTCATTGTATATTCTCGTTTTAATTATCGCGGGGTCTTCAATGGCTTTTTTAAAAGGTCTGGGATAATCCAGTACCTTTTAAGCTGCGCATACCTGTTTTCAAAGTAAAATAAAGTCAAGACCTCTTTAATTCGTTTGAGATTAACTCTTTACACATGCCAAAAGGTGATATCGTGATTGTTTTCGACTGTGGTGCAACAAATGTAAGAGTTATAGCAATCAACAGTAAAGGTGAAATTCTGGCGTCGGAATCATTTCCTAACAATACAAGCCCTGATCCTTATTACCCAGCATACAGAATTTGGGATGTAAAAGAGATCTGGGCCAAAATGTGCCGTGCATCGCAAAAAGTTGCCAGTCACATTAATGTTAATCATATTGTGGGTGTCACAGTCACCACTTTTGGTGTAGATGGAACTCTATTTGACAAATCCGGGAATATGCTCTACCCGGTAATCTCCTGGCAGTGCGAGAGGACTAATCCTATTATGTCAGATATAGAAAAATACTTGCCTCTTAATGAGCTTTATTATGAGAGTGGGGTTCTTCCTTTCTCATTCAATACGATCAATAAACTTATATGGTTTGCCGAACATAAGCCGGAGATTGTCAGGAAGAGTTCCTCATTTCTTTTCATGCCGTCAATATTCTCATTTCTCCTAACAGGGAATATGGTCAATGATTCTTCCATGGCTGGTACATCAATGTTGACCAATCTTAATACACGGAGTTTTTCCGAAAATATTCTTGGAAAAATCAAATTCCCCTTTGAAAAGATGATGCTTCCTGTAGAAGCTGGAACGATTACAGGAAAAGTTAATTCCAGAGCTTCTGCTGAAACTTCACTTCCGGAGGGAATTCCCGTTGTGGCAACTGGTCATGATACTCAATTTGCAATTTTCGGATCGGGGGCTGAAAAGAATCAGCCAGTTCTCAGCTCGGGAACCTGGGAAGTATTGATGGTGAGATCAGAAGAATACAGATCTGGAAAAGAACAGCTGGTTAGCGGCATAACAACTGAACTTGACTCCAGACCTGGTTTGTATAATATAGGGAACCAGTGGATTGCATCAGGTATTCTTGAGTGGGCCAGAAGAAACTTATACAGCGACATCAAAGATGATGTTTATGATGTTATGATTTCAGGTGCAGAAAAGGTACCATCAGGCTGCAATGGAGTAAAAGTCATCCCAAAATTTTATGAAGAGATAGAAGGCAAACCCGGTGGACAGATACTCGGTCTTATAATGGAATCGACCCGTGACGAAATATTCCGGGCAATACTTGAAGCACTTTCTGCAAGACTTGCCGAAGGAAAAAGAGCTCTTGAAAATGCCGGTGGGTTTAAAACTGAAAGCATTCTTTGTGTAGGTGGGGGATCAAAAAACAGACTATGGAACCAACTTAGAGCCAATTATACCTGTGTTCCTCTCAAAATAATAGATCATAAAGAAACGACAGTATTAGGTGCTTCATTATTTGTCCAGGCAGCTTGCGGGAATGCAACATCGCCAGAGGAGGCTAGATCGGCAATTAATTACAGAACAGAGATAATTGAACCAATAAAATAATGGAAACAGCATACTTTAATGGGAAATTTCTCCCAAAAGATGAAATAAAAATCAGTCCTGATGATCGGGGATTTCTTTTTGCTGATGGTGTATATGAGGTTATAAGATGGTATGAAGGGTTTTTTTATGACACGAACAGCCATGTAACACGTCTGAAAAGAAGTCTCCGGGAATTGAGAATTAACTGGCCCGATGCAGATTCGTTTACGACTATTGCAAATGATCTTATAAAAGTTAATAAGCTTGAAAACCAACCGGCAATGGTATATCTCCAGATAACAAGAGGTGCAGCCAAACGCACTCATTCTTTTCCAACACCTGAAGTTCCACCAACATCTTATGCTTATGCATGGAGTTTTGTGCCTGAAAGTCAGTTAATGGAAACCGGCATAAAAGTGATGTTAAAAGAAGATATCAGGTGGAGCAGATGCGATATCAAATCTGTGGCGCTACTTCCCAATACAATGAGTTTCCAGGAAGCCCGCGAAAACGGATTGAATGAATGCATTTTCGTTAGAAACGGAATCATTACAGAGGGGTCACATTCAAATATCTTCTTTGTGATTGATGGGACACTTTTTACACATCCTGAATCGAATGATGTGCTTTCCGGAGTTACGAGGAAAAATATTTTAAGAATTGCACAAGAGTCCGGAATTAAAATCAGGGAGGAAGCTTTACAGGAAAACAGGATCAGATTTGTACAGGAGGCTTTTATAACTAATACCTCCCTGGAAGTTACTCCTGTGATAGAACTGGGTGGGAACACTCTTGGAGATGGAGTTCCGGGAAAGGTAACCAGAATTATTCGCGATAAATTCACAAGTGAGATAAAAGCATATAAATATTCAAATCAGAATGAGCAATTCGAATTTAAGTGAACAGGAGCAAATCAGAAGAGCGTCTCTCGATGAGCTAAGAAAACTTGGCATCAATCCTTATCCTGCCGCTGAATATAAGACAAATGTTTATGCACAGGATATTCTGGACAATTACAGTGCTGAAAAAAACAATTTCCAGGATGTTTGCCTGGCCGGACGGATAATGGGGCGAAGGATTATGGGGAATGCTTCATTTGCAGAATTGATGGACTCTTCGGGCAGGATTCAGATCTATATTCGCAGGGATGATGTTAGTCCCGGTGAAGATAAAACGATGTATAATACTGTTTTTAAGCGACTTCTCGACATTGGTGATATTATCGGAGTGAAAGGTCATGTTTTTAAAACCCAGATGGGAGAAACAACTGTTCATGTCGATGAATTTACAGTTCTCAGTAAATCGATCCGGCCGTTGCCGATAGTCAAGGAGAAAAATGGAGTTTTATTTGATGCGGTTACTGACCCGGAGATGCGTTACCGTCAGCGTTATGTCGATCTTATTATTAATCCTCAGGTACGCGATGTGTTCAGGAAAAGGACTCAGATAATCCAGTCTATGCGAGAGTTGTTTAACTCAAAAGGTTATCTTGAAGTAGAAACCCCTGTTCTTCAACCTATTCCCGGAGGTGCTGCAGCAAAACCCTTTATTACTCATCATAATGCTCTCGACATGCCTCTCTATCTGAGAGTTGCAAATGAACTTTATCTTAAACGGCTTATTGTCGGTGGTTTTGAAGGTGTTTATGAGTTTGCAAAAGACTTCCGTAATGAAGGAATGGACCGCACACATAATCCTGAGTTTACCGTAATGGAGATTTATATAGCATATAAGGATTATAACTGGATGATGGTTTTCACTGAAGAGCTGGTAAAAAAAGCTGCTCTCGATCTCCATGGAAAAACTGAAATCATATATGGAGATAAACTCATCAACCTGAATCCGCCGTTTAAAAGGATAAGTATGACCGATGCAATAATGGAGAATACCGGTATTGATATATCAGGGATGGATGAAGCCGGACTAAGAGGTGTTTGTGATAAACTTGATGTTCCAAATACAGCATCAATGGGAAAAGGGAAACTTATCGACGAATTATTCAGTGCAAAATGTGAACATAATTACATACAACCTACTTTCATAATTGATTATCCAACAGAAACATCTCCTCTCACCAAGATGCATCGCAGCAAACCGGGTGTTACAGAACGGTTTGAACTTATGATTAACGGGAAGGAGATCGCCAATGCCTATTCCGAGTTAAATGATCCGATCGATCAGATGGAAAGGTTCCAGGACCAGCTCAGATTATCCGAGAAGGGAGATGATGAGGCAATGTTCATCGACCTCGATTTCATAAGAGCTCTTGAATATGGTATGCCTCCTACTTC
>JADGPT010000161.1 GCA_017882345.1 Bacteroidales bacterium | reverse complement strand
TTGCCTTTATCGGAAGCTTATTTCTGGTGCTGGTATTTATTTTTCTCTTTTTAATGCAAAGAAATAAATATGAAAATTTTGTGGTAATGCTCTATAAGGAAGAGAAAAGGAATGAAGCAAAAGAAATGATAGACAAAATCAGCAATGTAGCCCAGCATTACCTGACAGGAAGACTCGTTGCCGGCTTAATTATGGGCATACTGTTTCTTATCGGGTTTCTGATTATTGGCCTGAAAAATGCCGTCATACTCTCAGTAATTGTTGCAATTATGACAATTATACCATATGTAGGAGCTTTAATTGGAGGATTGGTTCCTTTTTTTATTTCAATTATTGATGGATCCTTTAACCAGTCGGTCTGGGTTATTATTATAATATTGGTGGTTAATGTTATTGATCATTATTTTATTGAACCTTATCTGGTCGGAGGCAGTGTAAACATCAGTCCTTTCTTTACCATTTTTGTCCTGATCCTGGGTGGTTTAGTCTGGGGTATAGCCGGTATTATATTATTTCTTCCTCTATCGGGAATTCTTAAAATAGTTTTTGAGAAAGTCGAAGGTTTACAGCCTTATGGTTCTCTCATCGGAGACCAGAGCGACTATTCAAAACCCGGCAATATATGGTCGAAATTAAAAGGTATGTTCTCACGAAGAAAAAAGGGCGAATAATTGAATAATTGAGAGGGAAAGCCATCCTCAATCCGCCTTCAAATGTGATTTCTTGAATTGCTGTTTTTCTTTCAATTCTTTTTGTTGTAGATAGGCTTTTGCTTCAGCCGGTGTTCCTAAGAGCACTGCGATCCATTTTGTTTTTTCATTCTGTTCCAGAATGATTTTTATAGTCATGGTGAAAGGAACTGACAGGAACATCCCCGCTATTCCCAGTACAAATCCCCAGAACAGAAGAGAAAGTAATACAACCAATGGTGACAGACCTAAACCTTTTCCCATTATCCTGGGTTCAATAAAGTTTCCAAGAACATTGTGGATAAGCATAGACGATCCCAGAGTCCAGAGGGCCCCACTTAATCCGAGTTGTACCAGGGCAAAAAGAACGGTTGGAATCGTAGCGAGGATGGATCCGATATTCGGAATATAATTCATCAGACCTGCAATCAATGCCCAGAGGAGAGGATAGTCAACCCCGATGATCAATAATGATAAATAGACAAGAAATCCTATTGATAAACATAAGAGGGTTTTTATCCCAAGGTAGTGACGGATATTTTGTAAAATGGCAGAATAATAAGAAGCGGATTTATCCGATTCATTTCTGATTGCTTTAGCTTTAATTGAAAAACTTCCGAATTCCATTAGTATAAATATAATGATAAGAAAGATCAGGAATGTATTCCCCATCATATTAAACAGTTTATTCAAAGCGCCTACAGTAAATTCCAGGATCCTCGCCGGTTGGACAAGATTAGATACCTGATCAAGTGGGATATTAAGACCATTCTCATTTAAACTCTGAATAAATGAGTTTCTGATCGTTGTAAGGGAAACTTCATATTTTGAAAGGTTGCCTGAAAAGGATGATAATGTTCCTCCGATCAGGAAAGCAAAGGAGGAAAAAAGTACAACCATTCCCAATATTACGCTGACAAGCGCCATCCATCTGGGTATTCTCTTTTTCTCAAGCCAGGAAATGGGTTGTGCACAAATGATACTTATGAAAAGTGCGAGTAAAAAGGGAGCGATGATCGATTTGGCATAAATAACTCCTGCAAAAATGATTATTAATGCAGCTATATTTACAACGGGATAACCCTCCATTGATCTGATAATCTTGTTGTTCATTTCAGAATAGTTTTATGGAGCTTAACAGACAGGCATCAGTTTGTTGTCTTAAAACTCCATGGGTTAACTTGAAATCATGCCTATCAGACAAGTGCATAAGCTCGTAATGTAGATATGATTGACAGGGCATAAATTTTTTCTTAAAATTAGTAAAATTTCTCCTGTCAATTTACTCAAACGCAGACATTAATTATTCCACCCACTCAAATGCTCCTTTTGAGGGCTCCGGATCGACGAAGTCAAAAGTCAGAATGCAAAATGCAAAACAACGTTAGGAATGAATACACTTCCTCAAAGAATCTTTATACAGTTTGCTGATTTCAGGAGAACCGGAAAAACCATCAAAATGTAGTCAGGACATTGGTGTTTCTAATAATACTGGTAATACTATAAGCCAATCTGTGTAATAATGGGTTGATTTTTGGCGTGTATAACACTTTTCTGTTTTTTAAAATCGATAAAATAGTATATTCGTTCTTTTCTCTGACAAGCATAATGACTTATGGAGCCAACTAGAACTTTTGACCTTCTTACCAGGATGCAAAATAGGTTTTCTGATAAAAAAGATGTTGTGGCAGGCAAGGAAGATGGTATATGGAAACGGTACCCTGTACAAGAGTATATTGACTATTGTAACTGGGTTAGTTATGCCCTGCTTTCCATGGGTATAAAAAAAGGAGATAAGATCGCCATCATTTCAAATAACCGGCCTGAATGGAATTTCACCGATTTTGGAATAAGTCAGATTGGTGCAGTAAGCGTTCCTATTTATCCGACCATTAGCAGTGAGGAGTATGCATATATCCTTGGCCATGCTGAGCCTAAACTAATATTTATTTCAGACAAAAACCTGTATGAAAAAATAAAACCCATTGCTGATCAAATTCCGGGAATATCGGATATTTATACTTATGATAAAATTGCAGGAGCAAAGCACTTTACTGAGGTTATAACCATTGGAAAAGAAATGGCTTCCAATCTGGATAGGGATTTGGTGCAAGCTAAAGCAGCAGTTGAACCTTCCGATATGGCCACTATCATTTACACTTCCGGAACCACAGGTTTTCCTAAAGGAGTAATGCTTATGCACTCAAATCTGGTTTCCAATTTTATTGAATCAAGTGTAATTCATCCGTTGGGGTCTGAAGCGAAAGTATTATCCTTCCTTCCACTAAGCCATATTTATGAACGTACGTTAACTTATCATTTCCAATATAAGGGAGTGAGCATCTATTATGCTGAAAGTGTGGGGACGATCATGGATAATCTGAAAGAAATTAAGCCTGAAGTAATCGCCGTCGTCCCCCGTTTACTGGAACGAATATTCGACAAAATAATAAGCAGGGGGAAAGAACTTAAGGGGATTAAGAAAATAATATTCTTCTGGGCTGTAAATCTTGGACTTCGTTATGAATTAAATGGTGTAAACGGGTGGTTCTATGAGATGAAGTTAATTATCGCGAACAAACTCATCTTTAAAAAATGGAGAGAAGCACTGGGAGGGAAAATAGAGATTATTTCTTCTGCCGGTGCACCCTTACAACCCAGACTTATGCGTATTTTCTGGGCTGCCAGGATTCGTGTATTGGAAGGATATGGACTAACGGAAACTTCTCCCGTAGTCTCTATAAATAATCTTTGTTCAAAGGAAGTTATGTTTGAAACAGTTGGTCCCATATTGAAAAATGTACAGGTGAGGATAGCAGAAGACGGGGAAATTCTTACAAAGGGTCCTAATCTGATGCTTGGTTATTATAAGGAACCCAAACTTACTGAAGAAGCTATTGATAAGGATGGATGGTTCCATACCGGGGATATTGGAACATTTGTTAAGGGTAAATATTTGAAAATTACCGATCGTAAGAAAGAAATATTTAAGATATCAAGCGGGAAGTACATTGCTCCGCAGGTACTTGAGAACAGACTTAAAGAGTCGATGTTTATTGATCAGGTCATGGTGATTGGTGAAAATCAGAAATTTGCTTCCGCCCTCATATCACCCGATTTTCAATTTCTCCGGAATTGGGCTTCCACTCACCATATTTCATACCGGGATAATGAAGAACTTATTAGTAACTCATTAGTTTTTGCCCGTTATCAAAAAGAAGTAAGCGAAATGAACCTGAACCTGAGTGATCATGAAAAGATTAAACGATTCAGACTTGTTTCTGAGGAATGGACTTCACAGACAGGTGAATTATCTCCAACTCTGAAATTAAAAAGAAAAGTGTTGTACGAAAAGTACAATGATGTAATTACTGAGATTTTCAGTGTTGATAAAAGCTAAATGGGTCGTTGCTCCATATGTTTACATACGCTGTATCCATTATTGCTCTGTCACTTGCTGAAACCCAATATATGTCTGAAATTTCGGTCATTATATTTAATATCAGTGTTTAATGTATGAAATATCATGCAATAATGCAAATCAACTTAGGACTGCAAACCGCCCACAGCTTATCTTACTGGTTTTGTGATTAAAAAAGATTTTAATAATTTTACATCACTAATTTTCATTAATAATGGCAGTCAGGTTCAAAATAATCATGAAATGGGTTGGGCTTTTGTTGTTTCTGAGCTCTGTCCCGGTAAATGCACAATTCCTTAAGGATTCGACTGCCCTGCGCCTTGTTAAGCAAGACATTGATGACATATATAATATGCAGTTTAATGATGCCAGGGAGATTTACACTAAGATTGCCCAGTCGTATCCCCGCCATCCGATTGTATACCTTCTGAGAGGAATTATGACCTACTGGGAGAACTATCCTATGCTCCATACATCTCCCTCCCATGATTCCTTTGAAGAAGATATGAAGGAATGCATCAGACTATCCGAAACAAAAGATAATCAGGGATTTGAGGCAGAATATTTGCTGGCTGATTTGTGTGCCAGAGGAATGCTTTTAACATTTTATTCCGATAATGATCTTATTATGGAGGTGACACCTATGATGATAAGTACTTATAAACCTTTGAGGCGTGCCTTTGATTTTACCTCAGGTTGCACTGACTTGTACTATTTTACCGGGATTTACAAATATTACCGTGAGGCCTATCCCAGAGCATATCCTGTTTACAGATCCATGGCATTTCTGTTTCCGCACGGAGACATGGCGAAAGGATTAAAAGAATTGCAGACAGCCGCCAGAAGCTCTGTTGTGTTAAGAGCTGAATCGTGTTATTTACTCGCATGGATTTATTTAAATTTTGAAAATAAGCTCCCAGAGAGTTTACTTTATTGCAGGACTCTTAATGAGCAGTATCCTGAAAATACACTTTATCTTGAAACTTATATAAGAAATCTGCTGATCATGAAGAAATATAATGAAGCTGAAAAACTATTGTCAGCTTCACCGGAGGAGGAAGAAAATAAATTTTTTCAGGCACAGCTTTTAATATTAAAAGGGATCTTACAGGAAAAAAAATATCATGATAATAAACTGGCTCTGCAATATTATAATAAAGGAATCAGTGAAATTTCTTTATATGGTACTTATGGGCATGAATTCGCAGCCTATGCTTATTTTGGTCTGAGCCGCATAAGTGAAGACAATGGCGAAAAACATACCCGTAAAATATACAGGAGAGAAGCTTTGAAACTGGCTGATTTCAAAAAGATTGATTTTGATAAATAACAGTCAAGGCCTCAAGACAATATTTTTAACAAATTCCCATACCATTTGTTGAATTATAAAGAATGGATTCGGTTCTAAAGTTTATATTTTGGAAGAACCTTAGCTTAGATTTCTCCAAATATCTATTTTACTTTCTTCCATAGCAACGCTTTCGAAAAAGAGGTTTGTATGGCTTTGTGGTTTAATTTGTAACTCTATGAGCCAAGCAGCTGTTTTACTTTAGCTGAGATCTCTTTTCCGTCAGCTTTTCCTGCCAGTTCTTTTGTGGCAACTCCCATAACTTTACCCATATCGGCAGGTGATTTTGCACCTACACGCGCAATGATGCCTTTGATAATATTAAGTAGCTCCCCGTCGTTCATTTTCGCCGGAAGATATTTTTCAAGGACTTCTGCTTCGATTATTTCTCTCTCATATAAGTCAGGTCTGTTCTGCTCCTTATAAATAGCAGCTGATTCCCTTCTCTGCTTAACCAGTTTATGAATGATCTTAAATTCCTCTTCAGCAGTAAGGACAGTATCCCCGCTTTTCTCGGTTCTGGCAAGTGTAAATGCGGTTTTTGCAGCCCTGATCGCCTCAAGGGCAACTTTATCTTTAGCCTTCATTGCAGTTATCAGATCGCTTGATATTTTTTCGGTAAGTGACATAATATATGATTTAAATTATTACACGAATGTTAGAATTACAGAGATAAAGATACAAGTTATTTTACCTTTAGCTACAGTATTGCGCTAGAGAGTCATGCCATGGCATGACCCAACCTGTTAAAATGTAACCCATATTTAATATTTTCCGAGACTTTTTCTCCGACTGTTTTCCCTTTAAGGTTATCAACAACAAGCATCCTTACATATCTGAATTTTGTTGGTTTATATACTTCTTGATTTTATTAATAACATATACAGTTGAAGCCATTAATATAACAGTGGTTTGTTTTTGACTGCCTTGTCCCCTCTTTTTGGGAGTAGATTTTTCATTCCCGACACTAATATTGAATAATAATGTCCAAACAAAAGTTTCATTTTATTGTTATATCAATTTTATATTGAGAGTAAACGAAAAAGAAGATAGAAATTATAAAAGCCATGAAAAAGCCAAAAGGATTATTTTCAATTATATTTAAAA
>JADGPT010000028.1 GCA_017882345.1 Bacteroidales bacterium | reverse complement strand
GATGTGGAAATCCCTACCTACAACATTGATATCGACATGATGCGCAAAGCTGTTACAACAAAAACACGATGTATCTTTATTGCGCATACTTTGGGAAATCCGTTCAACATTGATGCTGTAATGCAATTAGCAAGGGAACATAACCTTTGGGTTATTGAAGACAATTGTGACGCTTTTGGCAGTACATTTAAAGGGAAGAAAACAGGGTCTTTTGGACATCTTTCAACCATCTCTTTTTACCCCGCACACCACATCACAACAGGTGAAGGGGGAGCAATTTGCACGAATGATCTGCAATTGGCTAATATTGTACGTGCATTTAGAGACTGGGGAAGGGATTGTTATTGTGCCGGTGGTGAAAACAATACCTGTGGTAAGCGGTTTTCACAGCAATTTGGGAATTTGCCAGTTGGGTTTGACCACAAATATGTATATTCCGAAATTGGTTATAACCTGAAGATGACTGACATTCAGGCATCTATTGGATCAGCTCAGATGGATAAATTGCCGGAGTTTTGTGAAAAAAGAAAAGCAAATTTTAACGAATGGAAGCGTATTTTTTCAAGGTATCCTGAGTATTTTATTGTTCCTGAATCTACTGAAGGTTCGGATCCTGCCTGGTTTGCTTTTATTGTAACATTGAAAGACAGGTCACCTTTTACACGGGATGAGATAACACAGCATCTGAACATAAACCTGATTGAGACACGCAATCTCTTTGCCGGTAATATAACCAAACAGCCAGGTTTTATTAATCGAAAATGGCGAATTGCAGATCACCTGAATAACACCGATATCATAATGAACAATACTTTTTTCCTTGGGACATATCCGGGGTTAACAAAAGAGATGCTTGACTTTACAGAAAGTGTACTTGAAAATTTTATTCAAAGTAAAATCAAATAGAGCAATTTGTTATGCAGTATTTGTCTCGGGTAAGTTTTATACAATTTTATAGGTAAAGGTATGCTTGCCAAAAAGTATCGTTCAAAAGTGGTGTCAGTTCAAAATCCATTTGATTCAATTTATACACTTGAATTTGAGTCGCTTGGCGGGGGATTTAAATACCTTCCAGGGCAGTTTCTTCACCTGGCAATTGACTCTCTATATGACGGTTCCGGTCAGTGGCCTGATTCGAGATGCTTTTCAATGCAGAGTAACCCTGACAATCCTAGAATAAAAATTACTTATGCAGTAAAAGGCCGATTTACCAGGCAGATTGAGCAAGAGCTTAGAGTTGGTTCAGAGGTATGGCTTAAACTTCCCTATGGCGACCTGTTCACACAGCCGCACAATAAAGCGAATACAATATTTATTGCAGGAGGTACCGGCATTACCCCGTTTCTCTCGCTCTTTACGCATGAATCATTCAACGAATACATCAACCCAAGTATTTATCTTGGCTTCCGCTCAAAAGAATATAACATTTATCATGACGAGATGAACCGTTCGTGTAATGCGTCTAAATCCGTGAAATATTTCTTTGAGAACAGCGATGGCATCATAGACATACATAAAATCTATAATGAAAACGGCACAAATAGCGACTATTTCATCTCGGGCCCACCAATCATGATTAAAACCTTTAAGCAATCATTGATTGCAAAAGGAGTACTCGCCAAACAAGTTTTAACCGATGACTGGGAATAAAAATTAAACCAAGTCTTGTTTTTATATCAAAATCATATCAAAATGAAATCACAGGAAGTTAAGTACAGGGTTGCTGATTATATTACTGAAAAATTAAATGAGGCTGGAGCCGAACACATTTTTCTAATTACAGGCGGTATGATAATGCATTTGACAGATGCGGTTCTTATTAATAAAAAAATCAAATATATTTGTTGCCATCATGAGCAAGCTGCAACGATGGCAGCTGAAGCGTATGGAAGATATACAAATAAATTAGGGGTTGCATATGTTACGGCAGGACCAGCCGCATTAAATTGTCTCAATAGCGTTGTTGGAGCTTTTGTTGATCGCTCACCTTGTATAATAGTTTCAGGCCAATCGAAAGTTTCGCAAACGGGGATCGTGGGACCAAGGCAATTTGCCCTTCAAGGATTTAACACTTTGCCGATATATAAGCATGTTACGAAATATGCCGTAATATTAGATGATATTACAAAAGTTCGGTATGAAGTTGAAAAGGCTATTTTTATTGCTAAGTCTCATCCATTTGGACCTGTTTGGATAGAATGCCCGATTGACATCCAGGGAACCTCATTTAATCCAAATGATTACGAAGGTTTTATTGATTATCCAGACAAATCAAGTGATATTGACCTAAAAGAGAAAGTCAGAACGGTTATTAAATTGTTAAAAAAATCGAAACGCCCATGCTTCTTAGTGGGGCAGGGTGTAAGATTATCGGTAGCAGTTGATAGTTTTAATCAACTTGTTGAGAGGGTCAATGTTCCAGCATTAACATCTAGGTTAGGCATGGATATTTTGGATCATGATAATCCATTGTTCATTGGAAGACCAGGTACTTACGGGGACAGGCCTGGCAATTTCACATTGCAAAATTGTGATTTACTTATAAATATTGGTTGCAGGCTTGGAATTGGTTTAGTCGGTTATGGATTTCAGGATGTTGCAAAAAAAGCCTACAAAATTATGGTTGATGTTGATGAGGAGGAACTAAACAAACCATCAATAATCCCTGATCTCAAGATTAAAGCAGATGCCTTGAAATTCATTAGTTTGCTGTCTGATAACATTGCAGATTTTAAATTTTCAAATTCTGACTGGATTGAACAGACAAAGGCATGGAAGAAAAATTATCCGGTTAATCTGCCCGAATACAAGTTTGAACAAAATGGAATAAATACGTATCACTTTATTAATGAATTATCAGCAAAGGCCAACAGAAACAGCATTTTTGTTGTAGATACAGGATCATGTTTCCATGTTCATGCCCAGGCATTTAAAGTTAAACTAGGACAACGTCATATCATCACAGGTGGATTATCAACTATGGGTTACTCTCCGGCTGCAAATGGAGTTGCAGCTGCAGCAAAGGGCCAGGAAGTTTATTGCATCACAGGAGATGGATCATTTCAATTTAATATCCAGGAACTACAAACTATTGTTCAGGAAAAATTACCGGTAAAAATCATCCTTTTTAACAATAACGGTTACTTGCTAATTCGGGTTACGCAGAATAATTTTCTGGGAGGACGTCACATTGGAATAGATAAAGAATCCGGCGTAAGTTTCCCTGATCTGGAAAAGATCAGCAATGCATATGGCATAAATTTTATGAGAATAAGCAGTATAGCAGAGTTGGATGGGAAATTAGATCAATTAATGACTCATCGTGGGCCATTGGTGTGTGAAGTAATCTGCCCTGGTGATCAATTATTAATACCGAGAGTAGCATCTATGCAAAAGGAGGATGGAACCATGGAATCCATGCCATTTGATGATATGTTCCCGTTTTTACCTAGGGATGAATATAAAGCTAATTGTATTTTAGATTAACTTGTACACTTTGATGATTTGAAAATGAAAAGAAAAAAATTAGACATAGCCATATTAGGTACAGGTAATATTGGCACTGATCTGCTGATTAAAGTAATGAGATCTGAATTTTTACAATGTTCTCTATTTGTCGGAAGGAATCTTCAGTCGAAAGGCATGTCTAAAGCGATTAATTTGGGCGTGACAGTATCAGACCAAAGTATTGATATTTTAAAAGAAAATCCTGATTTATACGATTTAGTATTCGATGCAACTTCCGCAATGCAGCATTTTCGACATGCTAAAGTTTTTAAAGAATTGGGTAAAACAGTTATAGATTTAACTCCCGCAAAAGTCGGTATTTTATGCGTCCCATCTGTAAACCTGGCCGAATGTTTGAAAGAAAAAAACATAAACACAATTACTTGTGGCGGGCAGGCCTCCATCCCTTTGGCATATGCGCTTGGGACTGTCCATCCGGATATTGATTATATTGAAGTTGTTTCAGCAATTGCCTCAAAAAGTGCAGGTCCGGGAACCAGAGTTAACCTGGATGAATATATAGAAACAACCGAAAAAGGTATTCAGATGTTCTCAAAATGCAAAAAATCAAAAGTGATGTTGATTTTGAACCCTGCAGATCCATGTATAGATATGCAAACAACTATACAAGCTACAATTAAAGATCCAGATATGAAATCGATCATTCAGGCTGTAAATAAAATGGTTGCTACAATACAACGATATGTTCCGGGATACAAATTAATTGTTCCTCCCACATTTGAAGGTAATCGCGTAATTATGACTGTCAGGATTAAAGGCTTAGGTGATTACCTGCCAAGTTATGCTGGTAATCTGGATATTATCAATTGTGCTGCAATTACAATTGCAGAAGAATATTCGAAAATATTTACTTTAACCAAATCAGAGAAATGAGAAAAAAGATATATATCCATGATGTTTCGCTGAGAGATGGCTCTCATGCGATATCTCACAAATTAGATAAAGCACAAATTATTGCATATTGCCAGGCAGCAGAAGCAGCCGGAGTTCCAAGTGTGGAGGTTGGTCATGGGAATGGGCTTGGGGCTTCATCTATACAAATTGGATTAAGCAGATTAGAAGATGTTGAGATGTTATCTATCGCTCGTGAAAATCTAATAAAAACTAAGCTTGCCATTCATGTCATGCCAGGTTTTGCAACGATAAACAAAGATCTGAAAAGAGCATTTGATATAGGTGTTGATCTTGTTCGTGAAGCATGTCATTGTACAGAAGCCGATATTACAGAGCGACATATAGCATTTGCAAGAGAAAGGGGCAAAGAGGTAATTGGAGCTTTAATGATGACGCATATGGCTTCCAAGGAAATCCTCTTGGAGGAAGCTTTAAAAATGCAATCCTATGGAGCTGAAGGGGTTGTTCTGTATGATTCTGCCGGTGCCTACCTGCCCCATGATGTAAATGAAAAAATTAGTTTTCTTGTAGCTAATCTTAATATCCCTGTGGGTTTTCATGCTCATAATAATTTGGGTATGGCCATTGCAAACTCGTTAACTGCAGTTGAATCCGGAGCAAGAATTATTGATGGAGCAATACGAGGCTTCGGTGCGGGAGCGGGGAATGCACAATTAGAAGTTTTAGTTGCTGTATTGCAAAAAATGGAATATGAAACAGGTATTTCATTGTATAAAATTTTAGATGCAGCAGAACTTGCACAAGACAAAATACTTGAAGAAATACCTTCAATTAAAAATTTGAGTATTATTAGTGGCTTATCAGGTGTTTTTTCCGGGTTTGCAAAACATGTTTCAAGGTTAGCTAAAGAGTACGAACTTGACCCAAGAGATATTTTTATAGAATTAGGCAAGAGGAAAGTTGTAGCGGGGCAGGAAGATTTGATCGTTGAGGTTGCCATTGATCTGAAAAAAATAAATTCTACAAATAATAGCAAGGCAAATGGATAAGAAACAAATAGGTTTTCTTAAAAAAGATTGTGCAGATGCTGCGTCATGGTCGTTAAGACTGTTAGATGAACTCAAAAATCAAAAATTACTTATTGCGGGTGGCACAGGGTTTATGGGTTCATGGATTGCAGAATTCATTGCTTTTCTTAATGATAACCATCAGTTTAACACTTCAGTGGTAATTCTATCGAGAAATACCGATTCTTTTAAAGATGAAAAGAAACACTTAGCTACCCGGAGTGACATTCAGTTCATCTCCAGAGATATTCGAAACATCAATGAACTTCCTCCGGATATCTCCTATATAATACACGCTGCAGCTTCTCCTGATAATAGAAACCATGTTTCCAATCCCATTGAAACGATCGCTACGATAACAAAAGGGACAGATAATCTTATTGATTCAGCGTTTAAGTTACTAAACCTAAAAAAAATTCTCTATCTGAGTTCTGGGCAGGTTTATGGGAAGAATCCAATTCAAAAAGAATTAATCTCGGAATCTGATTTTGGCTCCTTTGATTGTAACAAAATAACAGCTATTTACCCTGAGGCTAAAAGGCTGGCAGAAGCAACTTGCTGCGCTTATTCGAGTCAATACAAGATTCCTATTGTCATTGCAAGGCCATTTTCATTTATCGGTCCATATCAATCGTTATCTAAACCTTGGGCAATTAACAATTTCATTAATGACGCATTAAACAATAAAACCATACGGATTATTGGAAACGGCGAGCCCATCAGATCATATATGTATCCGGCTGATTTAGTTGTCTGGATTTTAAAAATTCTAATTAGTGGAAAAATAAATACTGCTTATAATATAGGTAGTCCATTTGGTATAAGTCTCAAAGATGTAGCAGAGAAAATAGTACATATCGCTCAAACAAATGTTAATATTGATATCAAGTTTAACAATAATGACTCATCGCACTATGTTCCCAATATTACTTTATGCGAAAATGATCTTGGGTTAAAAATAAATTACGACGTTGAGGATACAATCCGAAGATCTATTGCCTGGTTTAAATTATTACCTGAAGCGAGCATTTTAGAATAAAAGCCAATCCCGAACAGTTTTTACAGAGTACTGAACAATGAAGGACACAAAAATAAAAGTCGCAATAATTGGCGCAGCAAGTCACATAGCCAAGGGGTTGATATTTTTTTTAAAAGATGACCAATCAATCGAGCTTCATTTATATGCAAGAAATTTAGAAAAAGTTACAAGTTTTTCAATGTTGATCGATTATAAGAATCCTATTCTAAAGCCATTCTCTGAGTTTAATGATGATCGCATTGATGTAATAATTAATTGTATAGGAATTTCATATACATCGGATTTAATATCATTAAACGAGAACGTTTTTGAATTGACGGAAAAATTCGATAATTTAATTCTTGATTATATCAGGAGAAATCAGGGAACATCATATATTAACTTAAGTTCCGGAGCTGTTTACGGAACATCATTTAACCAACCAGCCTCAATAACTACTAAAGCTAGCATAGATGTTAATAATATTCGGACTGAAGACTATTACAGAATTGCAAAACTCAATTCTGAAGCGAAACACCGTTCATTGAATTATTATAACATCATTGATTTAAGAATCTTTGGATATTATAGCAGGTTTATTGATTTAACAAAGAACTATTTAATGGCAGATATAATATCGAGTATAAAGGAGAAGAGAACACTAAAAACGAGTCCAATAAACATTATTCGTGACTATATACACCCAATAGACCTATCTAATATAATAAAAACGTGTTTTGAAGGTAAAAAGATTAATCAAGCATTGGATGTGAAAAGCAAGAAGTCAATAAGCAAAATGGAAATACTAAATTTATTTAAACAAAATCATGGCTTGAAATTTGAGATTATTGAAGATTATGGAGGACACTCTGCAACAGGAGAAAAGTTAAACTATTATTCTGAAAATGATAATATTGAGATCATTAAATTCACACCGAAGTATACATCGCTTGAATGTATTGAAACGGAAACTGAAGCATTGTTTAAATTATTTTCGTAGTCAAAGTGCTTTGAAATAGCTCTCTTTTTAAAATGGGATCTTAAGCGACATCAATTATTAATGATACGTAATATAAAAAAGATTGCTTCTAAATTTGGTTTTGACAAAGCCATTATGTTCACTTCTTCTGCCAGTATTTTAGGAGCTTTTGGTAGTGTTGTTTCAGTGATTTTGGTTGTAAAATATTTAACTGGTCTTGAAAAGGGTTTTTACTATACGGTTGGAAGTATTGTAGCCTTCGCACCATACTACTGAAGAAACTGGAATGCTTTGGACGATACCCAATTTAGTCGTTTGTGCACCTGGCGATCCTATCGAGGCAAAAGCTGTTACCACTTTCGCAGCAAGCTATAATGGCCTTTGCTATATTCGAATCGGAAAAGCTGGAGAACCATTAGTGCATAAGGAAGATACCGTGCTTAAACTGTATTTAGGAGAAATCCTGAGGATCAGAAATAATGGAGACATTGCTGTTTTTTCTACAGGAGCAATGTTGAAGTATGTTATTGATTTTGTTGAGCAAAATAATATCATAGCTTCTGTTTTTAGCTTTCCATTTATTAAACCTGTCGATAAGAAAACACTGGTTGATCTTTTTAATTCATACAAAAAAATAATTACGATCGAAGAACACCAGGCACAAGGAGGATTTGGAAGTGCAATTCTTGAAGCGATGAATGATCTTAAGGAAGATAAAAGACTGGTTAACCAACCTTCTATCAAGAGAATTGCAATTCCGAATAAATTCTACTCTGTAGCCGGTTCGCAGGATTATTTAAGAAAGCTTACCGGGCTTATATTGGATAAAGAGTTTTTTTGAGAAAGCCTATCTATTCATTTTTAAAAGTTCAAATCCTTTCAGACATTACTTTGTAAACAAAAGCGAGTCATTGAGATAGATGAAACTCAATAAAATTATTTTTCTGTTTAATAAACTGGGTGTAGATAGAGCAATTTTTTATACTTCTCTTGCGAGAATTATAATGGCAATTGCTGGAGTAATAACAATTTTTTTTGTTGCCAGATTTCTTACAGATATTGAACAGGGGTTCTATTATACCTTTGGAAGTGTTTTAGCTATTCAGGTTTTTTTTGAATTAGGTTTTAATGGAATTATTACGCAAAGGAATTTTGACCCGGGCACATTAGTAGGAGCAAACAATTCCAAACCATTATTAATCGTAGAAAACATTGAATCATTACGATTACGGGTTCCGGTACCTGAAGAATATACAATGGCCATTCCAGATACATCTGTTATTAAGTTTACTGTTGATGCCCAGCCCGGCAAAATATATACAGCAATATTATCCCGCAAATCGGGTTCGGTAAACCTTATAAACCGGACTGAAATATGGGAGTATATCTATCAAAATCGGGATAACCAGCTTAAATCAGGGATGTTTGCAACCGCATCAATAAGATTCAGACGTAAAGAATTGTCTTTTCTTGTTCCGGAATCGGCAGTAGTAACCAATCTTGAAAAGAGATTTGTCATCCGGTTAAGAGACAATAAAGCCGAATTAATTGATGTAAAAAACGGAATCAGTCAGGATGATAAGATAGAAATATTTGGTATGCTTTCCGAGGGAGATACATTACTTTTGAGAGGAACCGATGAAATTAAACCGGGAACAAAATTGTTTGGTAAAAAGTTGATGAATTCAACAATAAGGTGAAACAGAAAATGGGCAAAAATGTCAGCGAAGAAAACCTGAAGGTATTTTTTAGCTGGGTTCAACATGAATTGTTACGGTCAGGTTCTCATAGACCCGGGTAAGCTCATTCTCAATTTTATCACAGTATTTGTGAGCACTTCCCACTGATACATCCTCAGGAATCTGAATATGAATATCAATGAAACTATAATTTCCTGCTACCCTTGTCCTAAGGTTATGGTAATTGACATCCAGCCTGTCTAATGTCTTTTCAAGCTCCTCTATCTCAGTTTCAACCCAGGCAGTATCAAGAAGAGGAGTGAAGGCCTTTTTGAGAAGAAGATAAGACTCTCTTATAATAAACATGGCAACCAGAATTGCAATAACAGGATCTAACCAGTTTATTCCCGTAACAATAATAAGACCAAGGCCAATTGCAACGCCAAGTGATGTGTAAACATCAGTTTTAAGATGAAGGGCATCGGCCTCAAGGGCTATAGATTTTGTTGCACGGGCCACCTTATACAGTCTTCTTGAAACAATAGTATTAATAATTGCAGATATGAGCATCACTATTGAACCAAGGGCAATAGAATCCAGTTCAATTTTCTCTTCAAATAGTTTCTTAACTGCCTCGACAATTATCCAGATAGCTGCAACAAAAATTAGCAACGCTTCAATCACACCTGAAATATTTTCAATCTTACCATGTCCATAAGGATGCCTGGAGTCTGGGGGATTATCTGAGACCCTGACAGATAAGAAAGCAATAATTGCTGCAATCAGGTCCATTGAAGAATGGATTGCTTCAGAAATTATACTTACCGACCCGCTTATGAGGCCTACTGCCAGCTTCATTAAAAGAAGCAAAGTGTTGGATATTATCGAAAGACGGGCAATACTTACTTTAGCGTTCATAAACTATTAAACCGTTACCAATTCATACTCAGTGTTCCCAAGTCCTATTTTCACGGCATGCTCAAGTCCGGCCTGCCAGAAAGTATCAGGATGTGCCATTTTGAATTTGTCTTCACCTTTCATATCACCATCCTTATGGTCACTGCAAATCAGGCTTCCCGGCAGAGCCGGAGCTGCTATTACCATATCGGCACACGCCTTATCAAGTGCGACAGGATCGAATGATGCTGCCATGCCAATATCCGGCACTAAAGGATAATCATTGAAACCAAAACAGTCGCAATCGGGGGAGACATTAATTATAAAATTAATATGGAAAGAGGGTTTGTCTTTTACTACTGCTAATGCATATTCCGCAACTCTCTTACAAACTGTTTCAGAAGAATTTTGCCAGATAACTCTTGCAGAATCATACTGACATACAGCAACACACTGTCCGCAACCTACGCATTTAACATAATCAATATGCGCTATTTTATCTTTACGAACCTTAACAGCATCGTGGACACAATATTTCTCGCACATCCGGCATCCGGTACAGTTCTCTTCAAATATTTCAGGAGAAGAGCCTGAATGAAGAAACAACTTACCGCCAACCGATGCGCAACCCATGCCAAGATTTTTCAATGCTCCTCCAAAACCTGTCATCTCGTGCCCTTTGAAATGGTTCATAGAAATGATGATATCTGAGTCGGCAATTGCACTCCCAATTTTGGCAGTGACGCAATATTCCTTATTTAGCTCAATCTCACGGTAATCAGTACCTTTTATCCCGTCGCCGATAATAACCGGACAATCCGTTGCAAGAGGATTATATCCGTTCTCAAAAGCTGCTTCAAGATGGGAAGGTGCATTGGATCGGCCTCCGTAATATAATGTATTACAGTCAGTAAGGAACGGAATTGCCTCTTTTGCTTTTAACATTTTTACTATGCGGGCTGCATAATTGGGCCTAAGGTAGGCCAGGTTTCCTGGTTCTCCGAAATGAATTTTAATTGCTACTATTTTTTTCTGAAAATCAATTGTATCGATACCGGCTTTTACAACAAGTGTCTCAAGCTTTTTTAATAGGTTTTGTGATGGTTTTGCCCTTAGATTGGTAAAATAGACGTTTGATGAAGACATAAATTGAGTTTTTTTAGACAGACAATATTTTAGCTAAATCCACTAGTGCGTGGTTAACATCTTTATGAAGTTTCACTGCTCTCCTGAAGGGAACAAGTGTGATTTCCCCATTCATTATACCAACCATAACACTTTTCTGGTCATCGATAAGAGCTTCTACTGCAGCATGTCCAAGACGGCTTGCGTTAACCCTGTCAATTGCAGACGGAGATCCTCCGCGCTGCATGTGTCCCAGCACTGAAACCCTTACATCATAATCTTTAAAATCATTTTTCACTTTCTCAGCCATTGCAAAAGCGCCTCCTTCCTGGTGGCCTTCAGCAACAATAATTATATTGCTTGATTTTTTTCGTGAGTTACCTGCCTCTATCATCGCTTTCAGGTCTTGTTCTGCGCCCTTGATTTCAGGGATGATAATGGCTTCAGCTCCTGTTGCTATACCACTGTAGAGAGCTATGAATCCTGCTTCCGCACCCATCACTTCAACAAAAAACATCCTGTTATGAGCGCTGGCTGTATCCCTTATCTTATCAACAGCTTCAACAACTGTATTCAGAGCTGTATCATAACCAATTGTGTAATCGGTACCATAAATATCATTATCGATTGTTCCCGGTATCCCGACAAAGGGGATATCAAACTCTTCATCAAATAATCTGGCGCCTGTAAATGATCCGTCTCCTCCGATTACCACAACTCCATCAATCTGAGCTTCCTTAAGGTTATTATAAGCTTTCATTCTGCCTTCGGGAGATCTGAACTCCTCACATCTGGCAGTTTTCAGTATTGTTCCGCCTCTTTGAATTATGTCGCTGACACTTGATGACTGCATTGGTACAAAGTTTCCCTCTATCATACCCTGGTAACCCTGACGTATTCCCATCACTTCCAGTCCGTTATAAACTGCAGTCCGTACAACAGCACGGATAGCTGCATTCATTCCAGGGGCATCTCCTCCTGATGTCAGTACCCCAATTTTCTTAATCTTTGCCATAAATAAATTTTGTAAAATAAGGCAGCAAAGGTACTACAATTTTTTAAGCCTTACAAATGACGGAACATTCCAATAGTCAGATATTTGAAATGATATCCCTTATGTTTTCTATGAGCCATTTCGGTGTTGAAGTTGCACCACAGATTCCTACTGAGTTTTTACCAGTGAACCATGATTTATCAAGTTCTTCATGACTGGAAACGAAATGTGTATCGGGATTAATGTTTTTACAGACTGAATAGAGCATTTTCCCATTGGAACTCTCCCTTCCACTGACAAAAATTATGGTATCGTGTTTTTTTGCGAAAGCTTTAAGATGAGGTTCACGGTTTGAGACCTGACCACAGATTGTTTTATTAATTATCAGGTTTTTGTCCGGGTCATGGATTCCGGTTTCCACCATCTTCGCACGCAGAATATCTATAAGATTACTATATTCTTTAACACTCATTGTTGTTTGAGCAAAAAGATATACCGGTTTCGAGATGTCAATCTTACCGAAATCTTCTGGCCCGGAGACAAGAATACCCTCATTATTTATCTGGCCAAGCAATCCAACCACTTCAGCATGTCCGGGTTTTCCAAAGATCACTACTTGTCCTTTACCCTTTTTCGTTTTGATCCAGGTCTCCCTGATTTTAGATTGCAGTCTTTTTACTATCGGACATGTAGCCTCCACTATTGTTATATTGTTTTTTTCAGCAATTATATATGTTTCAGGTGGTTCTCCATGAGCACGTATCAGTACTTTGCAATCCTTCAGGATTCTGAACTGGTTGTGATCTATTGAGGTAAGACCAAGAGATGAGAGGCGGTCCACTTCTTTATCATTGTGAACGATAGGTCCCAATGAAAAAACCTTTTCCCCTTTAAGAAGAGCTTTTTCTGCTATCTCCACGGCATTCCGGACCCCAAAACAGAATCCAGACCGCTTATCAATTTCAACTACCATTTCTTTTATTGTCAATGATCTGTTTGATCCATAACATCTGTTCATCCACAGTCATTCTGCTGTTATCGAGAACAATAGCATCATCTGCTCTTCTTAATGGGCTTATATCTCTGTTTTCATCCGCAATATCACGGGCTATTATGCTTCGTTTGATCTCGTCAAAATCAATTTTTACTCCTTTATTCTTCAACTCGCTGTGCCTGCGTTTAGCCCTTATATCAAGAGAAGCTGTCATAAAGATTTTTATATCTGCATGAGGAAAAACAACAGTGCCAATGTCCCGCCCATCCATAACAATTCCTTCTGAAACACTTATCTGCCTTTGCAGCTCGACCATACGTTCACGGACTTCATGTATCTGACTTATTTTGCTTACATGAGCAGTCACTTCCATACCCCTTATTTCTTTTTCAACATTTTCCGAGTTCAGAAAGGTCTCATATTCATTTAGGTCCGGATTAAATACAAAGTCAATATGGATATTTTTAATCTCAGAAAGAATAGCAGAAGTATTCAGACTTCTAAAGTTTATATAATTTTTCCTCATGCAAAAGAGTGTCACCGCTCTGTACATTGCGCCGCTGTCAATAAAAATATAGTTCAGTTCTTTTGCAATTAGTCTTGCAAAGGTGCTCTTTCCACATGACGAATAACCGTCGATTGCTATAATAAGTTTCTTCTCCATTTTTACCCCCTCACCCCCCAAATGGGAGGCTTATTTTTAAATAATCTCTAGAACATTCTTTTTCTACCCACCTGATATTCAATTAAATAACATCTTATACAGAATCTCAATCTGTATTTCATCAAAGCCCCCCATTTGGGGGGTTGGGGGGTAAAAATCTTCACAAAGGTGATAAATAAACCTTTATCTGACAAGGATTGGTTAATTCTTGTACTTTCTATAAAAAAGATCAGGTTTTAAAATCAGGGAGACATTAGTTGAAGATCCTGCAAGATGATATGTTGCTCTTCCAAACTCGATATTCAGCACTGAAGTATTTATACCGAAACCCCATGAAAATCCTACAGTTGATACTTTTGACTCTATCTGCAACTCTCTTCTTCTCTGATAGTTATAACCTGCGCTGAAATAGAAGTTTTTATGTGGGATAAGTTCAACCCCAACGATAGCATGCCTCATGGCATTCTCCAAAATAGCTGATTCTACCTTATGATCAACTGATGTGGCGGGTACAGTATATTGATAAGTGAGGTCGAATTTTTCAAGGTGCCTAAGGGTTAATGAGAAACGAAACGGCGCATGAGCCAGACTTTGTGAAAAGCCGGCCTGAATCTCAAACGGTAGTTTCTGATGAGGTTCGCCTGCATAGGTAGTAACCTGATATCCTGCATTTTTAATAACCACACCTGCAGAAAAAAGTTTATTTCTGTTATGCCACGAGGCGCCCAGATCGAATGCGAATCCGAAGGAAGTATATTTTTCAAGCTGGGATAATATCGGTTTAAAAGTAACACCTACAGTAAAAAGCGAATCAATTTCACGTGAGTATATAAATGAAAGTGCATACTCGGCAGCGCTGAAGTTGCCGGTTATTATTCCTGAGATATCTGTCTCGGTAAACGAACCATAATTGAGATATGTTAAACCTGCTGCGAAATTTCCTGTCCCCGGATATGATCTTGAATACATGGCAAGCCCGTAATTGATACCGGCAAAATAATTTACATAATTAAGCGCGAGATTTTTATTCATACCTGAATTAAGAAGAGCCGGATTGTGATAAGCCAGGTTGAGATTGTTCCCAGTTAAGGAAACATTTGTGCCGCCAAGTGATGAGACAAGTCCGGAATGTGTAAGGTTTAAAAATTCGTAAATATTATCGCCTCCGGTCTGGGGAAAGGAGTTAGATGCAAGGACTGTGAAGAAGATAAAATTCAGAACCTTTTTTTTCATAAAATATAAATACGATCCAAATATAGCAGGATTTATCTAAACGGGCAGGTAGTGTAAAATTGTATTAATGAACCGCATATAACAATCCGGAGGAGATCAGGCAGTTTTGCCGGTAAGCGCCAGAGCTTCTTTAATGTTCTTATTCGTTCCATTCATCTGCGACATTAACAGACCTCCGGTCACAATTGCCATCCCGACAATATTCTGAACAGTCAGTTTTTCGCCAATAAGTATGAAAGAGAAGAGTGCTGTGAATACAGGTATACAATTTGAAAAAACATTTGCCTTTGTAATGCCCATATTTCTGATCGACCAGGCAAAGAGTATGAAGGCGCCACAAGAGGCAAAGATTGATAACTCGATTATCGGTTTGAACATGTCCAAAGTGAGAGGAATAGAGATAAAATGCTTAAAATCGAGAATCAGAAAGAGTGGAAGAAAGAGAACTGCCCCAATTAAATTCTGAACATTTACTATATATACCGGCGTATATGTTCCAACCAGACGACTTAGAGTGAGATTATAACCGACAGCTGATAGAACGGCTAGTAAAAGTAGTCCCAATCCTTTAATATTGAATGAAATACTACCGTCACTATTAAGAATAAATACAAGGACTCCTATAAAAGATGTGATTATTCCTGCATAATTTATTGCTTTAAGCCTCTCTTTAAATATCAGCCAGGCGCCTATAGTAGCAAAAACAGGTATTGTTGATATTAATACTGAACATACTGTTGCGGAGACATACGTAAGTCCAAAACTCTCCCCAAGAAAATAAACGAATGGCTCAAAAAGAGCCAGCATAAGAAACAGTTTCCGGTCACCTTTTTTTATCTTCATGTAATTATTGGTAAGAATCAGAAAAACTGTCATGAGGATTACTGAAAACAAAAGCCTGATGAAGACAATTGTGATTGGATGGAATGTTTTGTTTGCAATCTTGAACCAGAGAAATGAAAAGGACCAGAAGATCATTGCCAATACTACTGCACTATATGTTTTTACCTGTTTGTTCAATTTAATTAATTTGATTTGAATCTGTTTTTCCGGTGCTGCGAATTTAAATCTTAAATTGTTATTATTTTACAATGGAAGATAAATTATTATATTTGCCGCCTCATAGGTTGAAAAACACAAGATTGATTCTATTAAACAATTTAGAACAAGGTAATTAACTAAAATTCAAGTTTAGATGAAAATTCTGGTTTGTATAAGTAATGTACCCGACACAACGACAAAAATTAAATTTGCAGAAGGTAATACCTCAGTTGACACTACCGGTATTCAGTGGGTAATAAACCCATGGGACGAATTGTCTCTTACCCGTGCGCTTGAACTTAAAGATGACACTACCAGTGGGATAAAATCTGTTACTGTTATCCATGTTGGTCCCGCGGCTTCAGAGCCAACAATCCGCAAAGCTCTTGCCATTGGAGCCGATGATGCTATTAGAGTAAATGCAGTTTCATCTGATGCATGGTTTGTCGCTGCACAGATTGCAGAAGTAATAAAAAAAGAACAGTTCGATGTAATAATGTGCGGGATAGAATCAAGTGATTACAATGGTTCTATAGTAGGAGGGATGATCTCTGAATTTCTGGGGATACCTTCAGTTTCAGCCGTTTCAGGTATAAAATTTGAAAATGGACAAGCTATTATAATCAGAGAAATAGACGGAGGAAAAGAGGTTGTAAGTGTGCCGGTACCATTTGTAGCTATAGTTCAGAAGGGTATAGCTAAGGAACCCCGGATTGCAGCTATGCGCGGAATTATGATGGCCAGGTCAAAACCAGTAAAGCTGGTTGAGCCTGTACAGGTTGATCCGCTTACTCAGATTGTGGAATTTGAAAAACCAACTCCACGGGCAGCATGCAAATTTATTGATGCTGATAGCCCCGCCCTGCTTCTTGATCTTTTGCAGAATGAGGCAAAAGTAATCTGATAATAAGTTAAAAAACAGTAAATTTAAAAGATATGTCAGTATTAGTATATACCGAGAATTGGGACGGAAAATTCAAGAAACTTTCTTTTGAACTTGTATCTTATGCAACAGGCGTTGCTAAAATGCTAAATACCACGGTAACAGCAGTATCAATCGGGAAGGTTGATGAGAATGAGCTGATCAGACTTGGGAATTATGGAGCAAACAAGATCATAAATATTAATAGTGATAAACTTGCAGTTCTTGATAGTCAGGCTTATTCAAGCGTTATCTCTGAGATTGCCCGAAAAGAAAATGCATCTGTTATTATAATTTCGAATAATAATACAGGAAAAGCAATTGCTCCCAGGTTATCAGTGCGCCTTAAAGCAGGTGTTGGTTCCGGAGTAAGCAGACTCCCATTAAATCTTAACCCTTTTACCGTTTATAAAAGAACTTATTCAGGGAATGCATTTGCTCACCTTGTTATTAAATCTGATATTAAAATACTTACCCTTGCACAGAACTCTTTTGATCTGATTGAAACACCAGTCAATGCCACTATTGAAAATATGAATCCTTCAATTGACGGATCATTATTGAAAACAGTAATAAAAGATATCCAAAAACAATCTGGTATGATACTTTTAACTGATGCAGACATAGTTGTTTCAGGTGGAAGAGGAATGAAGTCGGCCGATAACTGGGGTCCGCTTGTTGAACTTGCAAAACTGCTCGGCGCGGCAACAGCTTGTTCCCGTCCGGTGTCGGATGAAGGCTGGAGACCTCACGATGAACATACAGGACAGACAGGTAAGATCATTGCTCCGAACCTTTATATTGCTGTCGGCATCTCAGGTGCAACACAGCACCTGGCAGGTATCAGCTCATCAAAATATATTGTCGCAATTAATAGTGATAAAAATGCTCCAATCTTTGAAGCTGCACAATACGGCATCATTGGCGATGCAATGAAAGTTCTGCCAAAACTTATTGAAGCTGTAAAAGAACTGAAAAAATAGGAATTATTTTATATATTGTTAACTGTTTTCCGGAATCGCTTGAAAATCAATTTATTTACCCCATCCCCAGGGGGAGTAAATTGATTTTCTTCGCTCCCCTTGGGGCCGGGGTAAAACGAAGAAAACCAATATGACAAAACAGATAATATTTGCAATTTCGCTTCTTATTACATTCGGAGTATTCTCTTATTCAATTAACAGGATTGTCAGGTTTTTCCGGTTTACCAGACCTGCTTTCCCCGTAAGAGAATTCAGAAAGAGAATAAATGTAATGCTTACAGTTGCCTTTGGTCAGACAAAAATATTCCGTCGACCTGTCATAGGCCTGTTCCATGCGCTTGTCTTCTGGGGATTTTGTGTAATTATTTTCGGGAGCATTGAGATGGTCATTGACGGTCTTACCGGTACCGGGAGGGTTTTAATATTTCTGGGACCTGTTTATAATATAATTATGGCTTCCGGCGATATTTTTGCACTTCTGGTTGCTATATCAATAATTATTTTTCTGAGTCGCCGGCTCTTTTTTCATATAAAAAGATTTGAAGGTATCGAGATGAAGAATATCTCACATATCGATGCAAATATTGCCCTTTCAATAATTCTTCTTTTAATGATTTCCCTCCTGACAATGAACACGGGATATATTGAATATATGAAACATACCGGAGAGTCATCAGTCGGTTTGTTCCCGGTCAGTACAGTTATTGCGGGTTTCATTACTAATGGAAAAGCAGAAAACTTCAGGGTAATGTATGAAACATCATGGTGGGTGCATATACTACTGATTTTTCTGTTTGCAAATCTGTTACCATATTCAAAGCATTTCCATGTATTCTTGTCAATACCTAATGTATTTCTATCGAGACTTGAACCTCTGGGCAAACTCCCTAATATGGACAATATAACAAGGGAAGTTAAGCTGATGCTGGATCCGGATACAGCATTCACCGCATCATCAATGGATGTTCCTCAGGAACGGTTTGGGGTGAAGGATGCTGAGGATGCTTCATGGAAAAACTATTTTGACTCCCTTGCCTGTACGGAATGCGGAAGATGTACCGCCGTTTGTCCTGCAAATATCACCGGGAAGAAATTATCTCCCCGGAAAGTGATGATGGACCTTCGGGCAAGAATGAAAGAGAAAGGCCCATTAATGGTAAAAAACGGACGGGATTTTAATGATAACCGTTCTCTTCTGAGAGATTATATTTCTGAAGAAGAACTCTGGGCCTGCACAACATGCAATGCCTGTGCAAAAGAGTGCCCTATCAATATCAACCATCCGACATTGATAATCGATATACGCAGATATCTTGTAATGGAAGAAGCATCTGCTCCGGGCGAAATTAAGGCTATGTTTAATAATATAGAAAATAATGGTGCCCCATGGCAATACTCAGCTGAAGACAGGATGGTGTGGGCCAAAGATCTTGAAATTAATGTTCATTAACCTTTGTGGCTCCGTATAACTAAAAGGATTTAATAAAAGAAAAAATGGAAACCCGGAAAATAGAAGTCCCCGTAATGGCAGATCTTTTTGCTAAAGGAGAAAAACCGGAATACCTATTCTGGGTAGGCTGTGCCGGAGCTTTTGATGACAGGTACAAAAAAGTTGTGAGAGCATTTACCAGGATACTAACACATCTGAATGTCAGTTTTGCTGTTCTGGGGAAAGAAGAGACATGCAACGGCGATCCTGCCAGACGCGCCGGTAACGAAATGTTATATCAGATGCAGGCGCTGCAGCTTATTGAGATATTCAGGAGGTATGATGTAAAAAAAATAATAACTATATGCCCGCATTGCTTCAATGTCTTTAAAAACGAATATCCCGATCTCGGAGGCAAATATGAGGTTGTCAACTACCTCCAGTTTCTGAATAAAAATATCGAAGAAGGTAACCTGAAGATTGATAGCACATCATTAGATAATATATCAATAACCTATCACGATCCTTGTTATCTCGGAAGGGCAAATGAAATATATGATGAACCACGAAGTATTCTTAAAAAACTGACTGGTAATTTTGTCGAGATGCACAGAAATAAAAGTTTTGCATTATGTTGTGGAGCCGGAGGAGCTCAGATGTTTAAAGAAGCAGAAAAAGGTAACAAGGAGGTATTTATAGAAAGAACGGAAGATGCTCTTAAAACCGATGCTAAGGTAATCGCAACGGCCTGTCCGTTTTGTATGACAATGCTCACGGATGGTCTTAAGTATAAGAACAAAGAGCAGGAGATCAGGAACCTTGATATTGCTGAACTTATAGCACAATCAATTGATTTATAGAATAGTCCAAATAATTATCTGAAAAATAATGGAAAATAACAAACTCTTGAAAAGCGGTGAATTTCTTGTAAATGAGATTGAATCGAAAGATATTTTTATTCCTGAGGAATTCAATGAGGAACAGAAAATGATCGCGAAGACATGCAACGACTTCCTCGAGGCTGAAATATATCCTAATCTCGAAAAAGTTGAAAAAGGTGATCGGGACCTGATGAAAACCATGCTTAAAAAAGCAGGGGAGCTTGGATTATTGGGCGTATCAATACCTGAAGAGTTTGGCGGATTCGGACAATCATTCGTAACACAGATGCTTGTGGCTGAAAAAACAGGTGCAGGCTATTCATTTTCAGTAGCTTATATGGCTCATTGTGGCATTGGCACTTTACCAATTATGTACTACGGGAACAAAGATCAGAGGGAGCGTTATGTAACAAAACTTGCATCGGGTGAATTCATCGGAGCATATTGCCTTACCGAACCAGGGGCGGGAAGTGACGCTAACTCAGGAAAAACGAACGCCATATTAAGCGAAGACGGTAAAAATTATATACTTAATGGGCAGAAAATGTGGATCACAAACGCCGGATTTGCTGACACTCTGGTAGTATTTGCAAAAATTAATACCGACCGGGTACTTAGTGCGTTTATTGTCGAATGCAAATATCCTGGCGTAGTTGTGGGCCCCGATGAGCACAAAATGGGAATAAAGGGATCTTCAACAGCCCAGATTTATTTTAATGATGTTAAGGTACCTGTTGAGAACCTTCTTGGTAAAAGGGGCGAAGGTTTCAGGATTGCTCTGAGTATCCTTCACATGGGGCGTCTTAAGCTTGGCGCCAACGTTATCGGAGCTGGTAAAAAAGCAATTAATGATACAGTTAAATACGCCAATGAACGAAAGCAGTTTGGTGTTTTAATTTCATCATTCGGAGCGCTGAAACACAAAATGGCAGAACAGGTTATTCGTCTTTTTGCTTCAGAATCAGCTGTATACAGAGTAAGTTCTGATATCGATAGTCTGATGAAGAAGCTGACTGCCGACTGTGGTGATTATGGCAGGGCTACGATTGAAGCCATAAGCCATTATGCTGTTGAAGCAGCCATTCTTAAAGTGGTAGGTTCTGAAATGCTTGACTTTGTTGTTGATGAGGCAGTTCAGATATATGGAGGTATGGGTTATTCAGCCGAGATGGCAGTGGAAAGAGGTTACAGGGATTCAAGGATCAACAGAATTTTCGAAGGTACAAATGAAATTAACAGACTCCTGGTGGTTGATACTGCAATGAAACGTGCAATGAAAGGTGAATTCGACCTTTTTGGAGAAGCCGAAAAACTCTACTCAGGGTTAAATAATATAACTTCAAATAAGACAGAAGGCGAAGGCTTTTTTGAGGAAAAATCAAGATGTATTAAAAACTTTAAGAAAGCCATTCTTATCTGTATTCATGGTGCATCAAAATGTTTCGGCAAGGGCCTTATCAACGAACAGGAAGTTCTTAATAATATTGCAGAGATGATGATGGAAACTTATGTATCCGAATCACTTGCCCTGAGGGTTGAGAAAATGTCGGCTGGCAGCCTGAACGGATCACTTTATAAAGATATGCTGGATGTCAATGTATTCGATACTGCAGGCATAGTAAGGAAATCGGCACTGGAAGCAATCGGGGCATTCTCAACACCCGAGTCATGTCAGATACTTATTAATGCAATTGAAAACCTTTCAAAAGTGGAGTGTGTGAATGTGAAAGATGCCAGACGCCGTATTGCAGACAAGCTGATTGAAGATAATTCGTATAAATTCTGAAAACAGCATTACTGAAGATATAGAAAGAGGCTCTTTAAGGAACCTTTTCTATTTTAAAATAATCATTGGAACATCCTCCATATAGATTAGGGTAATAAACATATATCACCATGGTGAGTGATAAAGATCAATTATTTACATGATAAAGAGCATGCCTGACAATAGTATTTATGGTTTATAGTAAGCTATTAATCATGATAATCTGATATCTTTGTGAATAAATTAACAATCTTGAAAATATGAATCAGAAATTGAAAAGGATCAGACAGATCTTCGTTGCTCTGGTAATCATTGCAGCAGTTGAAGGATTTTCTTCATGTGAGAAGATTTCATATCCTGAGCGCCCTGTCGACCCGAATGCCACATGGCATTTTCAAACAGATATTCAACCTATCTTCAATGGAATTTGTATCAATTGTCATAATGGTGTTCAATCACCTGACCTTCGCTCTGGTAAATCTTACCAGGCGCTGACCAGGGCTGGATTTCTTAAACTTCCTGGTGAAACCAGCCTTTTCTACATCCAGATTACCACTCAATCGGATCATATCCCAAGAACAACAGCAGCTGAGAAGCTTAAAATCCTCTACTGGATAAACCAGGGAGCCATTAATAATTAAAAATATCTTAACCTGATAATACCAATCTACATGAAAAAACTCTTAATTCTTTTAACTTTAGCATTAAGCATAACTTCTTTGTTCGCGCAGGAAGATACTCTGAAACAGGTAACATCAAAACCGGTACGGTTTACTTTTGGAACTACCACTTTAATAGATATGAATACAACTGAAACACCTTACAAAGGTGGTCTGCAGCTTGAAATTCAACACAGGTTCAGCCTGATTGAAAATTATCATAATCTCTTTGGCATTTATGGTTCGGCAAATACACGTATTGGGCTTAATTATGGTATTACCGATAGATTAATGATCGGAGCCGGTACAACAAAAGATTATCAACTTCAGGAT
>JADGPT010000027.1 GCA_017882345.1 Bacteroidales bacterium | reverse complement strand
TGGAAACACACTTAATCGCCATTGTCTGGTTTTTCCGAACAGGAGGGCCGGATTATACTTTCTGAAGTATCTGGCAGCCAGGATCGAAAAACCTATATGGGCGCCATCAATTCTGACGATCAATGAATTGTTCCGATCATATTCTTCACTACAAACAGCAGGCAATGAGATACTTCTCTTTGAACTGTATAAAATATACAGTAAGTTAAAGAAACCTCATGAAAGCTTCGATGAATTTTATTATTGGGGCGATATGCTTTTAAATGATTTTGATGATGTTGACAAATATCTCGTTGATGCTTCATTATTATTCCGTAATGTTTTCGATCTTAAAAATATTGATCAACAGTTTGGGGGCCTGACAGATTCACAGATAGAGATAATCAGAAGATTCTGGACAAATTTCAACCTGGATAAACCGACAAAGGAGAAAACAGGATTCATTGGTATCTGGACGGTTCTTTTTGATCTTTACTCTGGTTTCAGAAACACCCTGATGACGCAGAATCTGGCGTATGAGGGCATGATATTGCGGGAACTGTCTGAGCGTACAGAAAATTATTTCAATTCGGATGAACGTTGGGACATGATTCATTTTATTGGGTTCAATGCACTCAACGAATGTGAGAAAGTGTTGATGATGAGGTTTAAAAAGGCGGGTAAAGCAAGGTTTTATTGGGATTATGATAACTCATATATCCATGAAGGGAAGCTGAACTCTGCAGGGTTTTTCTTACGGGATAATCTTAAAATATTCGGTAATGATATGCCCTCAGGATGGAGTTTCGATACAATGCTCTCAAAAAAAGCCCCGGAGGTTTATAGACGGGTCATTGACACCTCTTCGGATGTAGCGCAGGTCAAGCTTGTTTCACAATTATTGGAAAAAATTCCTGATATCACTAAAGACAATGCTCATCATACTGCAGTTGTGCTTGCAGATGAAAACCTTTTAATGCCTGTACTGACCAGTCTCCCAGAGAATATGGGTGATATCAATATAACAATGGGACATCCTCTTAAACAGACACTGGTTTATACTTTTCTGAAACATCTGATGGATCTTCAGAGAAACGCCGGTACGAATGCCGGTGAAGTCCGTTTCGGTTACAAAGATGTGATCAGCATCCTTAAACATACTTTGCTTTCCGGATTATTGAGCGAATCGGACAATGAATTAGTTAAGGAAATAGTAAAAACGAATCTTCTCAGGATTCCTGAAAAGCGTTTTACAAATTCAGAGTCACTTTCACAGATATTTAAAAAGCCAGTAACTCCCGCTGATCTCTCCGGTTATTTTAAGGATATCCTGTCACTGATTGCCTTAAATGCCGGTTTAAATCCGGGTATTGCCGCTGATAACCCCGTTCAGGGTAATATCAGGAATGAGTTTATCTACAGGGTGGTTCTCTCGATAAACAGACTTGAATCAATTGTTAATAGTCCCGAAGTAACTTTTACAACAGATACATACATGCGAATTCTTGACAGAATGTTAAGGATGCAATCTGTTCCTTTTTCAGGAGAGCCCTTATCGGGGATTCAGATAATGGGAATTCTGGAAACCCGGGCGCTTGATTTTAAAAACCTGATTATCTTGTCAGTCAATGAAGGTATTTTACCTGCAGTATCTGCTGGTTCATCTTTTATACCTTTCAGTCTGCGTGATGCCTTTGGTATTCCTTCTGTTAATCATCAGGAGTCTATTTATGCATATCACTTTTACAGACTTCTTCAAAGAGCTGAAAATGTTACATTTATTTATAATTCTAACTCTGAAGGTCTCAGGAGTGGTGAGATGAGTCGGTTTCTTCTTCAGATGAAGTATGATAATATATTAAAGCCGGATTTTCTTGATCTCAATTTCGAAATAAAAACACATCTAACCCCCGGGGAAAGAATTGAAAGAAAGGAAGGACATTCAAAACAATTAGCATCTCTGTTTCTGGACAAGAATAATGGCAGGTCACTTTCTCCTTCTGCAATAAATACCTGGCTAAGTTGCAGGATGAAGTTCTTTTATCGTTATATAAACCGACTTAAAGAGCCTGAGAATATCTCCACAGATATTGACCCGGCTATGCTTGGTAATATTTTGCATGAGATTATGAAGAATCTTTATCAGCCGTCCATTGGAAGTGTTCTGACCGCTGAAATGCTGAATGGAATGATAAGTAACAAACAATTCCTTTCAAAGATCGTAAATGAAGCTGTTAATGAGAAGTACAAGGCTGGCAGGAATGATGAAGTAAGCGGAAACGAGCTTATCGTGAGGGATGTATTAATGGCATATCTGATCAGGATTCTGAATACAGACAAAGCAATTGCACCTTTTGTCATTCTTAGTCTTGAGGATTCATATAGTTTTGTATTGCCATTTAACTTGAATGGATCAAAGGCTGAAATTCTGACAGGAGGCAAGGTTGACCGGATTGACAATCTTAACGGAGTGATACGGATTGTTGATTACAAAACGGGTACTGTATCTGAATATGTCAATTCGATAGATGATTTATTTATCGACGACAGGAAGAAAGATGCTGACGGATGGCTTCAGACTTTACTTTATTGCGAAGCATATCTGTCAACTAAACCTGGTAATATTGTAAGGCCATCTGTCTATAAAATAAAGAAATTGACCGGTGCATTTATCGGGGATAAACTCAAATTGAAAACAGGAAGCAGGAGTGAGTCTGTACTCGATAATTACGAGCCAATCAGAGATGAATACCTTACTGGTCTTAAAGGTTTAATTAATACCATTTTTAGTGTAGATGAACCGTTTATAAAGACTACTGACGTCAGGGGGAAATGTTCATATTGCCCTTACAGGACCTTATGCATGAGATAAGCATCATTAAAAAACACCGCGATTACCATTTTTTTTCATAATTTAGCTCAACTTTTAATATATAGGATAAATGGTTACCGGTTATTCAAATTACCGTGTTGAGGTACGAAATGTTAAGTTCATTGCCGACGACGGCAGGACATGTCCCAGAACGGCTATGGTATCCTTTTACAATGAGGAAGGTGAAGAAATTGATTCAAAATTATTCGGTGCAGTGGATATTAATCAGATTTATACCATAATCAGGGAGGGACAGGATCTGATTCTTGATAATTTCTACATCCATGAGTTCTCTCTCTCTTCTTACCGGCGAATTAATGGTATCGAAAAGAAGGAACTGGTCCCGATAATTGGGTTCTCAGCAAAGAATGCATTTTTTGAAGCAAAGGTATGCACTGATTTTACATATTCTTCTTTTTCAGAGGGGGAGGTCAGTTTCGATGGAAGTCATTTTGCCAAAGGGAAAGTTCTCTTTAATGGATCAGTCTTTGGCGAAGGGAATGTTGTTTTTTCAAATACTTTATTCAGGAATGGGAACATTGAGTTTACCGGGTGTGTCTTCTGCGCAGGAGATTTCATGTTCAAGAACGCGATAGTTAAGGATGGTGTTAAGGATTTCCAGGATATACATTTTGGGAATGGAGAGGTAAGCTTTGCCAATACGGAGTTCAACAATGGGGAATTGCTTTTTATAAATACACATTTTGACAGCGGACGTTTTAATTTTAAAATTACCAGGATAACAGGCGGGAAGGTTGATTTTCATTATTCAGTATTTGGAGATTGTGAGATAATGTTCGAAAGAACAGAGTTCGGAAACAGCAGGGTAGACTTCAGAACAGTCGACTTTGGCTCAGGGAGAATAAATTTTAATCGTTCACTTTTTGGAAACGGAGAGGTCAACTTTGAAGGGGCAACCTGCAAAGCCGGGAAGATTCAGTTTAAAAAAGCAGAGATGGGGTATGGTCCAAAAAACTTCAATCTGATGGAGATGGCTGATACAGATATCAGTTTTGAAAGAACCGATTTTGGCGATGGTGATGTTAGTTTTTACGGATCAACATGTCGTACCTTGTCACTCAAATCGTGTCATCTTGATCATTATATTGACCTACGTCTTTCAAAAGCAGAACTTCTTGATATTTCCGATACCATTGTACGTGATATTATCGATATTGAACCCTACGATTTTCCAGTTGATATTAAATCATTGGATATGTCGGGAATGAGGCTCCTGGGAAAGTTATACATCGACTGGAGACACAATAAGTGCAATGAATCTATTCAGAACCAGCATGGAACCACTTTAAGACAAAAAGCCGAACAATTCAGAATCCTTAAAGAGAATTTCAGTGGGACAGGTAAGTATGAGGATGAAGATGAAGCATATATAATGTTCAAACGTTTTGAAGCAAAATCGTGGCTAACCGAACAGCAGGATAAGGGGGGAATAGCAAAAATTGTCAGTCATATTCCTAACAGTTTCCAATGGCTTGTATTTGATAAAATCGGACTTTACGCAACCTCTCCTGGACGGGTACTCTTAAGCGTTGTCGTATTCTGGTTTTCTTTTGGAACTCTTTATTTTCTTATAGATTTATCCGGACTGGGAAAAACTGTTTCGGCCGTCGGTAATCCTGATAAATTATCGACACTGCTTCAGTCATTTTATCATAGTGCAATTACCTTTTTCACAATAGGTTATGGCGATGTTTATCCCATTGGACTCAGTAGGGTAGTCTCCGGTTTAGAAGGATTTATGGGAGTTTTTATGATGTCTTACTTCACCGTTGCTTTTGTCCGCAAGGTGCTCAGGTAACCTCATTTCTCAATCTCATGTTGCAACGCTGCCATTTTTATGGCTGTAACAGCTGCTTCATCACCTTTATTTCCATGTATTCCTCCGGCTCTGTCAACAGCCTGCTGCTGGTTGTTTGTTGTCAGGATACCAAAAATAAAAGGTAAATTATATTCAAGGTTGAGTTGAGTTATTCCCTGGGTTACTCCCTGACAAATATATGTAAAATGAGGTGTTTCCCCCTGGATAACACATCCCAGGCAGATAACAGCATCAAGATCATCGTATTCCGCGAGAAATTGGGCGCCAAGTGTAAGTTCAAAACTACCGGGTACATGTTTTACAACAATATTTTTATCTGTTGCACCATGTTTTTTAAGGGTTTTAACTGCTCCGTCAAGTAATGCCCGGGTTACCTCCATGTTCCAATCAGAAACTACAATACCAAATCGCATTTCTCCTGCATTAGGAACGATTTTGGGATTATAAGATGATAAATTTTTAGTGCCCATGAATAGCTACTTGATCAGCAGTTTTACCCTGGAAATATATTTTACGATAGTAGTACCTTCAGTGCTCTCAGGATACTGATTCTCAATTCTTTCGTATAATTTTAAAGCTTCAGGGAATTTCCCTTTTAACTCATAAAGTTCACCTGCCTTCATCAGAAACAATGGTGTATTAAAAGAATTCCTGGCAAAATCAGCCGCTTCAATGTACTTTGAAACACCTTTTTCCAGATCTCCCATTTCGACATATGCGTCACCGGTTGCACCGATAGCCAATGACCCGATAAGCTTATCTTTTTTTGAATATTTGTTAAGAAATTCGATTGCTTCTTTATAATTACCAAGATGCAGATAACAAATCCCTGCACTATATCTGGCAAGATTGCCCGAATTGGTAAATTTATAATCCCTGGCTATATCGAGAAAGCCAAGATAGTTCCCGTCGCCATTCAGGGCAAGCTTCAAAGAATCTTTTTCAAGATACCTTTCTGCCTGGAACATCTGGGACTGGGCTTCATTGTTTCTTTTGTTAAAATAGAGCTTGCCAAGCCATCCCAGACCTACCAATAAAACTATTACTCCTAATCCGATCAAAAGGGGTTTATAATTTTCTTCAAGATAATGCTCTGTTCTGGATAGTGTCTCCTCAACACTTGAAATGGTCGGTGGATTTACATCCTTTTTATTCTTAGCCATACTGGTCTTTAATATTTAACTTCTGAATTTACCCACGCAAAAGTAATTTTTTTCAGGTAATTTTAAAACATTTAGTTTAATGAATATCCGATAAGTATCAAAATATTTATTATCGACTTGAATATCAGCGGTATTATTATCAGTTATAGCTGGAAATATTGTATTTTCTTTGGTTGAATAAGTTCTGATCGTCCATATCTTTTTCTAACTTTGAAACCTCAACCACGTTAATCGTCTTTCGGTCTTTCAATCATTTGGTGGGTTTTACTTTTCACTTTTTACTTTTTACTTTTTACTTTTTACTTTTTACTTTTTACTTCTAATCTATGTATCTTAAAAAACTTACCCTGACCAATTTTAAAAACTATGAGCTGAATGAGCTGGAGTTTTCACCAAAGATAAATTGTTTCGTTGGCAATAACGGAGTTGGTAAGACGAATATTCTTGATGCTATTCATTATCTGTCACTTACAAAAAGTTTTTTTAATAATATTGATAGCATCAGCATTAGGCATGGAGAAGACTATTTCATCATTCAGGGAACTTTTGTAAGGGATGGGGAAGAGGATCAGATTTATTGTGCTTTTCAGAAACAAAAACAAAAACTGTTAAAAAGAAACGGGAAAGAGTATCAGAAACTTTCTGACCATGTAGGTAGATACCCTGTTGTAATGATATCTCCGGCAGACAGCGCTCTGATAACTGAAGGAAGTGAGGACCGCAGGAGGTTTATGAATAAAATAATAAGTCAGTATAGTGCTGAATATCTCGATTCTGTACTAAAGTATAGTAAGGCACTTCAGCAGAGAAATAAGGTACTGAAAGATATTAAATCATCAGGCCAGGCCGACAGCGATATTCTGTCAATATGGGATGCTCAACTGGTGAAGTATGGCTGTTATGTTTACGATGAGAGAGATGTACTTGTAAATGAGCTCATCCCTGTTTTTCAGGAATATTATTCCCTTATCTCTTCAGGAAAAGAATCGGTCAGCCTTAAATACCGGTCACATCTTTCAGAGGGCAGTTTTGCAGAGGCGCTTCAGAACTCTGTAATAAAGGACAAGTATCTGGAATATACTACAGTCGGAATTCATAAAGATGATCTGCTTCTTGAAATGGACGATTTTTTAGTGAAATCGCTTGGTTCCCAGGGACAACAGAAATCTTACCTGGTCGCTCTCAAGCTTGCCAAATTCGACTTTATAAAAAGGAAAGCCGGCTTTTCACCTATATTACTTCTCGATGATATTTTTGATAAATTTGACGCAGAGCGTGTTGAACAAATTATAAGACTTGTTGGGAATAAAAGGTTTGGACAGATATTTATTACTGACACACACCAGAATCGACTTCAGGATATTTTACGTTCCCATAACACTGATTATAAGCTATTCAATATTACAGGAAGCGGGATTGTTGAACTAACTCAGAATGGCACACCAATTCAATGAGACGAAGTAAAACCATATCACTTGCCGAAGCGGTCAATGATTACATCAAAGAGATGAATCTTGGCGGAAAACTAAGTGAAATAACCATCATAAACTCCTGGGAAGAAATTGTTGGAAAGGTCATTAGTTCGAGAACAACAAAAATCTTCATCAAGAACCATATCTTGTACGTCCATTTGAATTCATCAGTTGTCAGAAATGAATTACTGATGCTCAGGGAAGTTCTAAAAGAGAAGCTAAATAGCAAGGCAGGAAGCGAAGTAATTAAAGATATTGTACTGCGATAAAGCTATCTGAATGTCTTTATGTCTTTCAGCCAACCATACAATCAGACAATCTTATAGTCCGTACCTTTTATCAGTACCGATTTCCTCAGGGTTTTATGTGAGGTGAAATGAAATTCATGTCCTCCGGAAGATAAAAGAACTTTATTATTTTCTATCTCAATTGAAACAGTTGAAGATTTATCCTTATGAAGAAGAAAGTCAGCCAGTAAAAAAGCTTTTTCTATTCCATCACCACGCTTGAAATTCCAGACTTCATCAGGTAAAGCTAATCTATTGCCTTCATATATTGATTCCACGGGGAGCTCCTTAAGTAAAGAGTAAACTTCATAATTATTTTTCTCATACAATTCGGTAAACGACACCGGATTTCTCTCGATGGCTGCTTTTATGAAAGGTCGCCAGTCAATTACATCCATCTGTCGGTATACATAAAGTGCCAGTTGAGCGGTTTCTGAATTAACCTGATTTCTTGTTATCAGATCAATTATTTCTTCACGGCTATTTTCAATTGTTATATCCAGCTTGCCGGAAGTTGTAAATTTTTTTTCACCATCAGGAATTCTTGGATCAATGAAGATAAAATCATTCAGCTCTTTAAACATCTCCTGAATAATTTCTTCATATTCAGTCCCTGTTTTTTTAATAAACTCAATTTCAATTTCTTTCAGACTTTTTCCGGAGCTTTTAATAAGAATCCCCTCAATATCATTTAACATAATTTTCCATTGAATCGGGCTCAGGTGAAAGTCCTCTCCTTCAATTTCTTTTACAAGAGAACCTCGTGATTCAGGGGAAACATTGAACCGGCTTGAATGTTCGTATTCAAACATCTTTTCAAGCGAAATGTATCTAACAGTTCCTGAACAGTCACACCTATACTGGAAAAGAGTTTTGTATTTTGATTTAAAACGAAGAAAATTAATGAAAATGAGACTGGTCAATTCAGTTACAAGAAACTCCCTGAGTTTTTCTGAAAACAACTCGTATGCCGTCTGGTCAATTGTTGCCTCCTGGTATATAATGTGTATATAACCGGAGATATGGGAAACAATTGTTACCTTTTCATTCTCCATCGCTCTCCGTGCCCTCTCAGACAACGAAGTCCCGTTGTACCACATATTTTTCGTTACAATCCTGCGGTTATTCGTTATTAATCCATCTTTCTCAATTATAAAATTCTGAGAGTGAAGAGGTGTGGCAATCAGGAAAATTTTTTCAAGAGGTACTCTTCCGACAACAAACATTGCTGCTGCATAAAGAGCAGATAATGAGACACATTCGCCTGCCCCTGTTTTGAAATTCTCTTTGTATCTGAAAGCTCCCATTGCTTCAATGGTTTCGGTCTTCCAATATGGAATAATGTCGGAATCGTACTTGTCGAGTCCGAAATGTTTTCGTATATCAATATCAAAATAGTATTTGTCTCCCTCATAACCAAACAGCGCATTGGACTGTTTAAGCATATCCATATCGTAAAAATCACTAAACCTCGCTATTTCTGCACTCTTCGATGTAAGCCCCCATGTTGAAAGATCAAGATTGAAAACATAGTTCTGAATGATGTATTGTTTTATACGATTGGCTTTGACGGTGAAACCTTTTTTCTCTATATCCTTAAACCATGGATCTTCTCTCCATCTCCATAATTCAGGCGACATTATATCTGCAAGAATAAGCGGATAAAAAAGCTCGGGGAATATAAAGATCTCCATATCAGAAAGGGTAAAAGCCGAAGAGTACTTTTCCAGAATCTTTTTATCGGAAAAGTCTATTATAAATGTTGAATCCATATTATGTTTTAATAATCCACAAATCTAATAACATAAAACGGGATATAAAGTTCTGTGAGGTTGGGGTGCAAATAGTAGGAAGGGGAGAATACTCTCTTTTGAAAAGGGTTTTTAATAGAATCTATCTATTCCTGAAAAGAAGAAGTTAGCTTCTTTAGTTGCATTTTCAACACTATCCGATCCATGGACTGCATTCATCTGTATAGATACTGCAAAGGTCTTCCTGATAGTGCCTGGTTCGGCTTTTGCGGGATCTGTCGCTCCAATCAGCTTTCTGAATTGATCAACTGCATTCTCGTGTCTTAAAATCATCACAACAACCGGACCGGATGTCATAAACTCAATCAAACCTTCAAAAAATGGCTTACCTTTATGGACAGCATAAAATGATTCAGCCTGAGGAAGAGTCAACTTAACCATACGCATAGCGGCAATTTCAAATCCACCTTCATTTATCATAGCGAGAATAGGTCCGGTTTTGCCAGTCCTGACTGCATTTGGTTTAATAATCGAAAAAGTAAAATCACTGTACATGGATAGATTTTTTGATTGTTAAGTATAGAATCGGTCTTAAGGAATATTCTTTATCTTTAGCCACTTGAATAAACACCGGTAAAAGTGATAGATTTATCCAAATATACAAAAGAATTATCGAAACTTTTCTCATCATCGGAGAATATATTAATAATATGCCATATCAATCCTGATGGTGATGCTGTAGGTGCACAGTTAGCTCTATATCATTATTTTAAGGCCAAAGGAAAGAATGTTTCACTTTTGGCTCCTAACCATCTTCAGGAGTTTTTGAAGTGGTTGGATGGCGCCGATCAGATAAATGTTTTTATTAAAGACAGGAAGAAAAGCAGGATTCTGATTGACAAAGCTGATCTTATTGTCATGCTTGATTTTAATCATCCCGGAAGGTTGGGTGAGGCAGAAGATTCTGTTACAGCATCCAAAGCGAAGAAGGTAGTTATAGATCACCATCTTGATCCGGAAAATTTTGCTGATCTGATAATATCCGACCCTGGAAAATGTTCAACATCTGAACTTGTTCATGAACTTATCTGTGAAATTAACGGAGAAGAATTTATGAACCGGTCGTATGCTGAAGCACTCTATGTGGGCATCATTACTGATACAGGGAATTTTGAACATGGAGCATATTCTTCCAGAACATTCAGAATTGTTGCTGATCTTCTCGATTCAGGTATTGTTAAGGAGAAAATTATCAACCTGATATACAATAATTTTTCGAGTGACAGGATCAGATTACAGGGTTTTGCTCTTAACCAGAGAATGGTGGTTATACCGGAATTTAAAACTGCGTATATATACCTTTCAAAAGATGATATGAAAGCGTATAATCATGTAAAGGGTGATACAGAAGGATTTGTTAATATGCCTTTATCAATTAAGGGGATAAATTTTTCGGCCTTATTTATTGAAAAAGACAATTTTATAAAGCTCTCATTCCGTTCAAAAGGGCAATTCCCATCAAATGAATTTGCTTCACTCTATTTTTCAGGTGGAGGTCATCTGAATGCTTCCGGAGGTGAGTATACTGATACTCTGGATAATACCATTGCTTATTTTCTTCAGGTTCTGAAGGAGAATGTTTGGAGATTTGAAAACCAGATATAAGTATATGGGGATCAAAAATATATTTATACTGTCTCTTATAATATCTCTTGTTTCGTGCAGGGAGAAAGTAACAAATAACATTTTTAATTCCCGGCCAGGAAAGAATGAAATGGCTGATCTTAACAGGCATCTTGTTCAGAAAGACAGGGAAAGAATTAGAAACTATATTGAACGAAAGAGTCTAAAAATGTATGAATCCCCCACAGGACTCTGGTATCAGATAAAAAATGAAGGAACAGGAAAGAACTTTGCCGATAATGATAAAATCGTTATGAATTATGAGTGTTCTCTTCTCGACGGCACAAAATGCTATTCATCCAAAGATCTGGGCCCAAAAGAAGTTATACTGGGTAGAAGTACAATGGAACCTGGTCTGTATGAAGGTCTGAGGTTACTAAAGTCAGGGGCTGAAGCCATATTCATAATACCTCCTTTTTTGGCGTGGGGACTGGTAGGGGATAGAAAAATGATCCCTTCAAGAGCTGTAATTGTTTATAATGTTTATATTTTGCCGGCCAAATAATAATTGGATGGAGTGTGCGTTTAAGATGTAATGAAATTTTTAAAAACTAAATAAATGAATAAAAAGATTTCCCAATCAATTTTGATGATTTTTACTGCCGGTTTAATTGCATCGCTCGTATCATGTAATCCGGCAAGCAAATATGAGAAAGCTGAAAGTGAATCAATTTCCAATTACCTTAATACTAACTCTGCTGATACTTTTAAATTGGAAACCAGTGGTTTGTATTATCATGAAGTTCTTGCAGGAACCGGTCGTGCGCCAGTTGCACACGATACAGCTTATGTGCTCTATACCGGGAAATACCTTAATGGAAATATATTTGATACAAATACAAATACAGGAGGAATTATACTTGTTTTCCCTGTAGCTGAAGGATTTTTGATTGCAGGATTTGATGAAGGAATTACATATATGAAAGCAGGAGGGAAGGCTACATTCCTTATACCATCCAACCTTGCTTATGGTCCTCAGGGTTATTATTCTATAGCCGGGTATACTCCTCTGTTGTACGAGGTTGAACTGGTAAAAGTAGCGCCGGGACCGGCGAAATAAGATCACTGCATAACAAAGACAACAAGTTTGTCATTTAACAATGGCAGATCTTTTTTCCATTCTGAGATTCGCATTGTTCTTATCGATTCCCCCGGCAGAGTAATGTCAGCTGCAATACACAGCAAGGTATCATTATGACAGGTTGTTATGATTGACTCCAGCATTTTCTGGTTTCGGTAAGGCGTCTCCATAAATATCTGGGCAAATCCTTCTCCCGCCTTTTTTTCAATTTCTCTGAGTTTGGCGGATCTTTCAACAGGTTTTACCGGCAGATATCCGTTAAAAGTAAAATTCTGACCATTTAGTCCGGAAGAGATTAGCGCAAGGAGTATTGATGATGGGCCTGATAATGGAGTTACGATAATTTTTTTCTTATGTGCCAGAGCGACAATCTTTGCACCGGGATCAGCAATCCCTGGCAGCCCTGCCTCACTTAAAATACCTATATCCGACCCGCTAAAAACCGGTTCAAGATAATGCACAATATCAGATTCAACGGTATGTTCATTCAACTCACAGAATACCGTATCATCTATCGGAAACTGTTTATCAATGAGCCGCAAAAACCTTCTGGCGCTCCTGATATCTTCGACTATAAAGAATCTTAATTGTCTGGTAAGACTAATAACTTTTTCGGGGATCACTTTAAGGAAATCATCTCCTCCCAAAGTCACAGGTATAAGGTAAATCCTGCCGTTCACATCTATAAATTTATTCAATCAAATATAACAAATATACGGGTTGTGTCTCTTATTACAAAAAATGCGAAACCTGTTGTCTATTACTGATTTTTAATATAGGTTTGTCAGGAAATATTTTTATTGTGAAAATAACATTTCTTGGAACAGGCACATCACAGGGTGTCCCGGTAATTGCCTGCGGTTGTAATACTTGCCTTTCCTCAGACCTGCACGATAAAAGACTCAGGACTTCTGTACTTCTGGAGACAGAGGATACTACACTGGTTATTGATGCCGGACCTGACTTCCGCCAACAAATGCTGAGAGAACATGTATCTAAACTCGATGCAATAATTTTGACTCATGAACATAAAGATCATATAGCAGGGTTGGATGATGTAAGGGCTTTCAACTATAAAAGCCAGGACGCTATCGACATTTACTCCGAAGAGAGAGTCCAAAAGGTGATTAAAAAGGAATATTCCTATGTTTTTTCTGAATATCAGTACCCTGGTATTCCTAAAATGAGACTTAATCCTATTCCGGAACATGGTTTTAATATCAATAATCTTAAGATAATCCCTATAAGAGTGTTCCATTACCGCCTGCCAGTTTACGGTTTCAGAGTGGGTAATTTTGCATATATAACTGATGCAAATTATATTCCTGAAGAGAGTAAAGAGAAATTGTATGGTGTTAAGTATCTGGTTATTAATGCACTCAGAAGGGAAAAACACATTTCTCATTTTAGCTTAAGGGAAGCTATGGACTTCATCAGAGAGATATCACCCAAAAAAGCTTTTATTACACACATCAGTCATCAGATGGGCTTGCATAGTGAGGTCTCAAAAGAGTTGCCCTCTGAGATTATGCTGGCATTCGATGGTTTAAGTCTTGTCTGTGATGAATGATAAAATCGGAATCCTATTTCTTTTTAAAGGTATTATTCAGCTTTTTCTGGTAATCTTTCGAAAAATAGTACTTGTTTCGTCCAAGTTGTGAAGCATTTACCTGTGAACTTTTCTTTCTTTTTTCGTAATATGGATTCTTTTTTGCAGGAGCACAAGCGGTAAATATTACAAGAAGAATTAGAATAAAACTATACTTCAATATTTTAATTGCTTTAGACATTAACACCTTTGCTTTTGAATCACCCTAAATATACTACTATTTAATTTAAAAGTAAAAAACGTTCTCAAAATCTGTTTAGATTGCTTCTGGCCTAAATAGATGGATAGACTTTTTAAATGATTTGTATGTTTTATATTGCAATGAAAATTTAACATTTTTACGAATTAATACTGAAAATGTTACTGTTTGCAATGATTTGATTCAGTAAAAGATTGAACGCGAAACGATAAACGCTAAACGATAAACGCTAAACGCTAAACGCTAAACAATAAGTAAGGTTAAAGCTCTATCCTTCCAGCTCCGTTTCCAATTTCCGGTTGATAGAAATCAGGTACCATGCCGGTTTTTTTCTGATAAACTTTTGACAGGGTGGTCATAAATTTTTCAGAATCGTCGTTTCTCACTATGCTGATAGTACATCCGCCAAATCCGGCGCCAGTCATACGTGTGCCAATAACTCCCGGAAGCTTTCTTCCTTCATAGACGAGAGTATCGAGTTCCATCCCGGTAACTTCATAATCATCTTTAAGGGAATCGTGGGACTGATTCATAAGTTCGCCGAAACGTATTATATTGTTATCTTTCAATACTTTAACAGCTTCGACAACTCTTCCATTCTCACTGATAACATGCTTTGCCCTTTTTCTGATAACCGGATCATGAATATATTTTTCCAGAATATTTATTTCTCCGGCGGTAAGTTCACTTAAGTTTCTAACCGGCTTATATTTCTGAAGTAGTTCAACAGCTTTATCACATTCACTGCGTCTTTCATTATATTTAGAATCGGTAAGTCCTCTTCTCTTGTTCGTATTGGTGATTATCAGAGAACAATCAGTGAGGATGATTGGAACATTTTCAAAAAATAATGTATCACAGTTCAGGAATATTGCATGATCTTTTTTACCAAAGCCGACAGCAAACTGATCCATTATTCCGCAGTTCATTCCAACAAATTCATTTTCAGCTTTCTGACTCATCTTAACCAGATCGAGAGTAGTAAAAGCCGCATTGAAGAATTCATTTAGGGCAACTGCCGTTACCATCTCAATGGAAGCTGAAGAGGAGAGGCCTGCTCCGTTTGGAACATCCCCATAATAAAGAAATTCCAGACCACTTAATTTAATCCCCTTCTTTATGAATTCGTTAATTACTCCAAGAGGATAGTTAATCCATTTCCTGCTCGTATTTATAAAAAGCCCGTTGAGCTTGACTTCTGAGTCCTCGTTGAAATTTATTGTACTGAATTTCAGCGTATTGGTTTTAATTTTTCGGATTAAAAGATATGTCCCATAGTTCAAGGCGCATGGAAAAACAAATCCACCATTATAATCTGTATGTTCACCAATTAAATTGACTCTTCCCGGTGAGAAAAAAAGAACAGGTTTATCACTCCTGTTACCGTATTTTTCATAAAATTTTTCAGCAAAGTTTATAGTATCCATTTTTATACTTTTAGCTTTTTCTCGATTTCGCTAATCTGGTTTCTGAAATGCTTATCTGTGTCTATAAGATTATTTACGGTCTTACATGCATGAAGAACAGTGGCATGGTCTTTTCCACCTATATGTGACCCTATACTTGCAAGAGATGCTTTTGTAAGGCTTTTTGAGAAATACATAGATACTTGTCGCGCCTGCACAATCTCTCTCTTCCTGGTCTTTCCCTGGATGAGTTCAGCCGGGATCTTATAATAATCACAAACTATTTTCTGAATATATTCTATAGTTATTTCCCGTCTCGCTGTACTAATAAGTTTTTCAACCATCTGTCTTGCCAGATCGAGAGTAATTTCTTTTCTGTTAAGCGTTGATTGGGCATAAAGAGATATTAATACTGCCTCAAGCTCTCTGATATTATTGGAGATGTTAACTGCCAGAAATTCGAATATTTCTTCTGGCAACTCAATTCCGTCATTATATGCTTTTTTCTTTAGAATGGCCAGTCGTGTCTCATAGTCAGGTCTTTGAAGATCAGCCTGAAGGCCCCATTTAAATCTTGAGAGAAGCCTCTGCTCCATACCCTGAAGCTCAACAGGAGGTCTGTCACATGTAAGAATAAGTTGTTTGCCTGACTGATGCAGGTGGTTGAAGATATGGAAGAAGGTATCCTGTGTTTTCTCTTTTCCTGCAAATTCATGAACATCATCCAGTATGAGGACATCGATCATCTGATAGAAATGAAGAAAATCGTTTTTATTATTGTTTCTGACTGACTCAACAAACTGGGTCTGAAACTTATTTGCATTTACATATAGAACAATTTTGTCAGGATGTTTCTCTTTGACGAGAATACCGATAGCCTGAGCCAGATGTGTTTTACCAAGTCCTGAATCTCCGTATATCATCAATGGATTGAATGCAGTTCCACCGGGATTATTGCCAACAGCAATACCTGCTGATCTGGCCAGCCTGTTGCATTCTCCTTCTACATAGTTACTGAAATTGTAATCAGGATTCAGTTTAGGGTCAAAATGTACTTTTTTAATACCTGGAATTACAAATGGATTTTTTATTGAGGGTTGAGTAACATCGAAAGGAACCTGAACCGGCTTGTTATTAAGATCTGTTTTATTTCTGGAAGGATATCTTACAGTATAAGGTTTGCCATCTGAATAATTTGCATTTTCCATAACGACATTATATTCAAGCTTGGCATCAGTTCCGATTTCCCGCCGAAGGGTTTTCCTCAGGATATCAATATACTGCTCTTCAAGATATTCATAAAAAAATGGGCTTGGCACTTGAATGGTCAGAACATTGTTTTCAAGTTTGAGAGGGATTATAGGTTCAAACCAGGTCTTGTAACTGATGGATGGAATTATGTCCCTGATAATTTGAAGACAGTTATTCCAAACGTCATTATGTGACTTATTCATTTAAATTTGGTTTTTAAAAAATTTCAAGATTAGAATCAAGCCGATTCGCTTAGCAATATTTGTAAAAAAAAAACTAATAAAAAAAATTTATTTTGCTTGACTTTGTCAAATAAAGTATATGTTTTTAACCATCAGCAACTTATAAATGAAATTATTTTTGTATTATTTAAAATATTGATTATCAGATAGATAGTATTATTTGTATTGGTTTGTCAGTATGATACAATTCTTTATGAATTCTTACTCAAAATTCAACATGTCCTGAAGAAAATGGGGACTATTTTGCTCTTGATTCTGATTGATTTTTTAAGATCAAGATTATCTGAATTTTATAATAAATTTATTTAGCCGGCGTTGCTTTCTTTCCAAAAACTGAAAAATGTACATATCTCTTTGGATTGCTCTTCATATCCTTTAAAAGCATATTTAAACTCTCAAGACTACTGTTAAGATTTGTATAAAGTGAGTCATTCGTGAGTAAATGTCCTGCACTTCCTTTTCCTTTATTCAAATTATCAAACAGCAAAGATGCTTTTTCGAGACTTGCTTTCAGATTGGCGACTGAGCCGTAGACATCAGCAGCAGCCAGAGTATCGCTTATTGACTCAAGGTTGGTGAATGTCTTGTTCATCTTTCCGGAATTATCTGATAGCATCTGGGTGAATTTATTTATATTATCAAGTGTAACAGTGAGTTCCTTTTCTTTGGATCTTACAATTTTGTCAAGGCTTTCCGTTGTACTATTCAGGTTTGTAAGTGTTCCGGTGAGGCCCTTTCTGAAATCTGCATTCAATATTTCATTAACCGAAAGAATTACAGTATCGAGAGCTACAATAAGATTGGATACCTTTTCTTTAACCGGTAATATTTCAGAATCAATTCTATCCATCAGAGATTCTGCCAGCCTTCCGGGGATGGTATCCCCGTCGGAGTATGTTCCTGGTCCTTTACCATATACAAACTGAACTTTCATACCTCCTAGAAGAGATACCGGGACTATCTCCGCAACCGTATTTTTAGGAAGCTTAAAATTCTTTTTTACTGAGAACTCAACCAAAAGTCTGCCACTCTCTGCATCAATAAAATCCAGAGATCTTACAACGCCGACTTTATATCCGTTAATTTCAACAGGACTGGATTCAGCCAGGCCGCCCACCTTATCATATACGGTATAATAAATTGCTGTGCTTTTCAAAAAATCTTTTCCCTTAAGAAAATTAAAGAGCCATACAAAAACTATTATAGTCAATAATGTAGTAGCTCCAACTTTAACTTCATTTGAGATCTTTTTCATCTAATAGTCTTTTTGTGTTTTTCTTTTTTGTTCCAAAGCTTGTTGTAAAGGTAATATTTTGTTGTCTTTTACTGCAATTACAAATGCATCAGGATAAAATGCTTCTACCTTATTCCTGTAATCAACTGCAGCTGAATAATCTGTAAAACTCCCTGAAGCATATTTGAAGCGATCCTGTGCATTTATTTCCGTAATGTCTTTTAGTCCTTTGAAATTTCCGGGTTTAATTTCGGTTTTTGATATTGAAGAGGAAACCTGGACCATAAAGAATATTTCATCTGCCGCAGTAGTTGCATTGATCAGGGTGTCGGATTTCTGATCAGGCTCCTGATTCTTCTTCCACGAGATATCGCTCTTGCTGTCAATCTCATTCAGGTAGTTTCTGCACGCCCTGAATATAGAAGATGCAAGATAATCCTGCCCTTCTTTTGAGTTTAAGAACTTCTCTTCAGCCGGATTGGAAATAAAACCTGTTTCAATAAGTACACTTGGCATTTTAGTGTTGTACAAAACCCAGAATCCTGCCTGTTTTACATCACGGTCATTTCTGTTAACCCGTTCTCTGAATTCTGTTTGGATTTTTGAAGCCAGATCTGTACTCTGTTGCTGAAAAACTTTTTGCGTGGTCGAGAAAGTTATATATGATTCTGACGATTTGGGGTCAAATCCTTCATATTTAGTGGAAAAATCCTTTTCAAGATAGATAACCTCATTCTCTTTCATAGCTACTTCAAGGTTCTGCTGGTCCTTTGCAGAACCCATTATATAGGTCTCAGTTCCCCTGACACTTTTTGATTGTGCCCAGTTCGCATGAATGGAAATGAACAGATCTGCATTGGCTTTATTTGCAATCTTAGGCCTGTCCCGGAGCTCAACAGTAGAATCGTCTCTCCTGGTATATATTACAGTTACATTCTTGATATTCTGTTCAAAATATTCACCCGTTTTAAGAGCAATTGCCAGGGTAACATCCTTTTCGCGACTTACGGAACCCAATGCCCCCGGGTCCTTTCCGCCGTGTCCGGCATCAATCACTATCACCCAGCCTTTTCCATTTTTAATTCCCGTTGCTGAAGATGTAACAATTGAGCCAGCGATAAAAAGAAAAAACAATATTGCTTTATATATATTAATGGTATGATGTTTGCCGTTTTTAATTCCTATACTCATTTTTAGTTAATGTTTTTTAATTAGTTTTGCGCAGGCATCCCGGAATCACACAAAAACTATACAAAAATAGTATTTAAGTTGTATTTTTTTAAAGAAAAGCGGTTAGTTATCTTGTTACTTCTCCTGGTCCAAACTTTTTCTTTGTTCTCCCAGGAAGGGAAATCGGTTACAGACACATTGGTGATACAGAAAGATTCAGTCAGGACTGATACTGTTTTGATCAAGGTTCGTAAGCCATCTAAGAGTGGTATTGATTCAAAGATTACTTATAAATCTGCAGAATTAGTTAAAAGGGATATAATTAACAAGAGGTTTATCCTTGTCAAAAATGCAGTAATAAACTATGGCGATCTCGAGATCAAAGCCGATTCGATTGTCATAAATATGAAAACGAATCTGCTATATGCAATCGGGAGAAGGGACACAACAGGTAAAATTACCGGTAAACCTTCTTTTAAACAGGGAAGCCAGGAATTTGAAGCAGATGAAATTACTTATAATTTCAAGACTCGCAAAGCTCTTATTAAGAACATTATAACGAAACAGGATGCCGGCCTGTTGCATAGTGCTTTTACCAAGCTTCTTGAGGATGGGACATCTAATATATCGCGCAGCACATATTCGACCTGTGATGCTGACACACCTCATTTCTATATTAACCTTCCAAAAGCCAGAGTGTACCCCGGTAAAAAGATAATTTCCGGTCCTGGCAATCTTGTTCTGGAAGGAATACCACTGCCTTTGGTAATTCCTTTTGGTTTTTTCCCGATCCAGACCAAAAGGGCGGCATCAGGATTAATCATCCCCCGATATGGCGAGGAACGATTACGAGGGTTTTCTCTTACCGACGGAGGATATTATTTTGCAATAAGCGACTATTTTGACCTTCAGGTAAAGGGGAGCATTTATGCAAATGGATCATGGCTGGGAACAGCGCAGTCTGACTATAAAAGACTTTATAAATACAGTGGCAGTTTCTTATTCAGTTATGCAAATAATATTACCGGACATAAAGGTCTGCCAGATTACGGCAAATCAAGCAATTACAGGCTGGGATGGACCTTTGCTCAGGATACAAAAGCTTCTCCCAGCTCAAGGTTCTCTGCGAGTGTAAATATGAGTTCAAGCGGATATGATAAAAACAACAGTTATAATGTAAATGATCATGTTACTACACAACGACAGTCAAGTATAAGTTATTCCAAATCGTGGGAAGGAACCCCGATCAACTTCTCAATAAGTGCAAATCATAGTCAGAATGTTAAAACCAAGTCTGTAAGTCTTAATCTCCCAAAGGCCAGTTTTAATGTGAGTAGAATTTATCCGTTCAAACCGAAAAACAGTTCAGGACCAGCAAAATGGTATCAGGAAATTCAACTATCATATACCGCATCACTCGATAATCAGATAGATACGAAAGATAGTCTTCTGTTTACGTCTGCTATCTGGAAGCATATGAGAAACGGGTTTAAGCATGATATTCCATTGACTTTCCAGCTCCGTCCCTTCAGAAATTTTTCGATCTCTCCATCTCTGACATATTCCGGTGTATTGTACACTCAGAAGATTGTAAAAGAATGGAAGACTGATTATCATGACCCAGCGCTTAATACTACACATCCTGCAGTTGTAAATGATACTTTACGTGGTTTTTTTTATGGCCAGGCTGTTAACCCCTCAATCAGCGCAAGTTTTAACCCTCAGCTTTTTGGTTTATATGATTTTACTGAAAAAAGTCCAAATTCGCGCCTTCAGTCAATCCGTCATGTGATCAAACCTTCAATAAGTTTTAGTTTTATTCCTTCACTCAGTGGGTTGGCTTCACGGAAAATGTACAGGCAGGTGCAGGTAGACACTCTCGGAAAATTGTCTCCATTTTATTCTGTATATGAAGGGAATATTTTTGGAACACCTTCATTATCAAGTAAAAGTGGCAATATTTCCTTAAGTTTAGTTAATATTGTGGAAGCCAAAGTTTTTGCGAGAAATGATTCAACCGGAAAACCAAAGAAGGTAAAACTAATCGATAATTTTAGTATTAATACAGCATATAATATTTTTGCCGATTCTATGCATTGGGCGCCAGTCACAATGCAGATGAGGACAACTATCCTGAATAATGTCGGTATTTCGGCAAACAGTAGTTTCTCAATTTATGGGACTAACCCCAACACTGGTCAACCATGGGGTAAATTCTTGTTTGCAGAGAATAACAAACTTATGAGACTGACAAATTTTAGCACAAGTCTCGATTTCAGCCTCAGTGATTTATTCAAGAAAAACAAGGACAAGAATAAATCAAACCCGAATCCTGTTGATCAGGGTACTCCCGCATTTCAGGAAAACGCTGGTTTACCCGGCTCTGATCTACAGACACAAAAGACTGGCGTTGCAGGTGAAAAAGATGCTTATGGTTATCCTGTTTTTAATATTCCATGGACACTAAATATCAGTTACAGTTTAAGCTATTTTAATGCAGGTAAAAAATCGACAATAACCCAGGCGCTTTCTTTAAATAATGGAAGTATTGCTCTTACCAAGAAGATGTCAGCCACCTTCACCACCGGCTACGATTTTACCGGAAAGAAGATAACCATGACGCAGATAGGAATAACGCGTAATCTGCATTGCTGGACAATGAATCTTAACTGGGTGCCAAATGGTACAATGCAAAGCTGGAACTTTCTGATCAGAGTTAATGCTGCAGTGCTGGGCGATTTGAAGTACGAGCGCAGAAAAGATTACCACGATACGTATTAAAAAAAGAGACGCACCGTAGTACGTCTCTTCATGTACATTTTAAGGATATTTTATTCTCCCAGTATCTCAAATTCAACTTCAACCTTCACATCTCTGTGCAGTTTGACAATTGCTTTGTAGTTACCAACTTCCTTGATCTGATCGTCTGGAAGGGTAATATTCTTACGGTCAATATCAAATCCCTTTTCTTTCAGCGATTCTGCAATCTGGATCGTGTTTACAGAACCGAAGATTTTCCCTGAAGTACTGGTTTTTGCACCAACAATAATTTTTATACCAGCCATCCTGCCGGCTATCTCCTGTGCTGCAATCTTTATCTTCTCTTCCTTGTGAGACCTCTGCCTCAGGTTTTCAGTATGCATCTTCTTTGCAGAGGATGTTGCTGCTACGGCAAAGCCTCTCGGGATAAGAAAATTTCTGCCATATCCTGCCTTAACATTCACTAAATCGTCCTTCTGGCCTAGCTTATTGACGTCTTGTATTAATATAATTTCCATATAGTGTCCTCCTTATTTTAAAAGGTCAGTAACATAAGGAAGAAGAGCGATGTGTCTGGCTCTTTTAACGGCTTTTGCCACTTTCCTCTGATATTTAAGTGAAGTACCTGTAATTCTGCGTGGCAGAATCTTACCCTGGTCATTCAGAAATTTCTTAAGAAATTCCGGATCCTTATAATCGATATAACGGATCTTGTTTTTCTTAAACCTGCAGTATTTCTTTTTCTTGATCTCAACAGTTGGTGGAGTCAAATATCTGATTTCCGATTCGTTCTGTGCCATATCTTATTCCTCCTTTGCTTTACCTGATTCTTTCTGTCTTCTCTTCTTCTCTGCATATTCGACGGCAAATTTTTCCATCCTGAAAGTCAAGAACCTGATGATCCTTTCATCTCTTCGATATTGGATTTCAAGTTTTTCGATTAGATCGCCTGCTCCTTTAAATTCAACCAGGTAATAAAAGCCTGTAGACTTTTTTTGGATTGGATAGGCCAGTTTTTTTAAGCCCCAGTTCTCTTCATGAACGATCTCACCGCTGTTGTCGGTGATGACCTTCTTGAATTTCTGTACCGCTTCCTTCATCTGGTTCTCAGATAAAACGGGAGTTGCAATGAAAACGGTTTCGTACTGATTCAACATAGTAATTA
>JADGPT010000160.1 GCA_017882345.1 Bacteroidales bacterium | reverse complement strand
AAATCAGAAACAAATGTCTGACTGTAAATCCTATGTTTTGATGTGTTCATGTCTGTTTTACGTCTATCTATACAACGCAAGGAATACCCCAGCATCCTTTATAATCATACAACGACTTTCTTCTGTCTTCAGTATATTTTCTCCCATATTTTCTCATACGATTTTTTCTTTTGTTGAGAATAGGCAACAAAACCTATTTTATTTCACTTGGCAAACTCGCTATTTTATCGTGTTTTTACGTTGTATAATTTCACTACGTTGTTTGTAGACTTCTTTTTCAAACGCCTTAGTAAAAGAGGTTCGGGAGTAGTCAGCACTAGAAAAATACCCAAATATTTCTTTAGAACTAATATTCTCTTTTTCAGTAAAGCTTATTTTTTATATTTTCAGGTGTGGCGGGAAAAACCAATCTTGAGTTTTGCGACAGTATTTTATTATCCTTATTATTGTATTCCAATTGTCTTAGAAGATGAGTTATAAGAGAGATATGAGTCGATTTTTTCTTATCTGCATTCACAACAAACCATGGAGCATGTCTAAAATTGGTTCTCATTAACATCTCATTCCGGGCTTCAGAATAATCTTTCCAGTATTTCTGGGCTTCCTTATCAATAGGACTTATTTTCCACTGTTTAAGCGGGTCAGTTTTGCGGTCATTCAGCCTTCTTTCCTGTTCTTTATTACTGATATCGAGATAATATTTCAGAATTATAAAGCCTGCATCCACGAGCATCTTTTCAAATAATTCCACTTCTTTAAAAAATGACTCGTATTCCTGCTCATTACAGAAACCCATCACTTTTTCCACTCCAGCCCGATTATACCAACTTCGATTAAAGATTGTAAATTCTCCAGAAACCGGTAATTGGACAGTGTAACGCTGAAAATACCATTCACGTTCCTGCCTGTCCGAAGGTTTACCCAATGCCACGACCCTTGTTTCGCGCGGACTGAGGTGCTTGATTATTCTTTTAATAGTTCCGTCTTTGCCGGCGGCATCTCTTCCTTCGAGTATTACAAGTAATTTAAGGTTGGATGAGATAATCTCCTTTTGCAACTTAACCAACTCTATGAAAAGATTGTGCAATATTTCTTTTTTCTTATCCTTCATCATGAAAGCGATTTTTTAATTATAATCCTTTTAACCATTACTGAAAAAACATGATCTGCCATGTTTAATAATAGATTACGTCCCATGACACCTAAACCTGCCATTCCAATTTCATATTGTTGTTTTAAATTCTTATTTTCCATGATAAAATAATTAACGTTGCCAAACTATCTGGGTTGTTTCAAGTGGGACTGAAACGCCCGGGAAGTTTGGAATAATCCGGGGAGTATAATCAGCTACAGGACGAGTTGCAGACACAGTTGCCTGATATAGGTGTGGTTTGTCAGACTCCTTTTCTTTTTTGATCAACTTTAAATCCTGCCTTATTGGAGTTCCGGCATCAGTTCCATTGGCATAAAGTTCCACAATCACGGCGCTGGTTTCCAGGTCATTAAGATAGACCTGAACATCGAAAATGTATTTATCCCCGTCAGTCTTTACCTTTACTTCACCAAAGTGAATTTTGTTCCACTTTTGCTTCAGGATATTCTGCCACTCTACGATTTTTTTGCTTATACTACCCTTATCGGCGGAACGAGCAAGGTAAGTTGCCGCCAGTGGCAGGTAATATTTTTCTGTATATTCCCGCACTGTCCGATTTGCAGAAAACCGCGGAGTCAATTGTGACATGCTACTTCGTATTCTCTCTACCCAGGTATCCGGAATGCCTTTTTTGTTACGATTATAAAATTCAGGTATAACCTTCTGTTCGAGCAGATCATAAAGGGCATTGGCTTCGATGGCATCCAATTCAGGGTCTTCACCGTGTTCCTTTCCATCACCTATAGCCCATCCCACCTCAGGTGTATAAGCTTCAGCCCACCAACCATCGAGTTCTGATAAGTTAATGCCTCCATTTACCAGCACTTTCATACCGCTTGTACCACTGGCTTCCCATGGGCGTCGTGGAGTATTAATCCATACATCCACACCTTCGACAAGCCGTTCTGTTAAAAGCATGTCATAATCACTTAAAAATATCACATGAGGACGAACTTCGGGTTGCCGGATGAAATGAATCCATTTAGTAATCAGATCCTGCCCCGCCTGATCCGCAGGATGTGCTTTACCTGCAAGGATAAGTTGTACCGGGTGTTGAGGATCTGAGAGCAGACGTATCAGGCGCTGAGGATCGTGCAACAATAAATCAGGCCTTTTATAGGTTGCGAAGCGTCGTGCAAAACCCAGGGTCAATGTATTTGGGTCAAATAAATTTTTCACGTATTCAACTTCCATGGGTGATGCCCCCGAAGCCACCAATTGACGTGATAATCGTTTACGGGAATATTGAATAAGTGCATCGCGTGATTTATTACGCATTTCCCACAACTTTTCATCAGAGATTTTACTGATCTCATGTCCGAGGTTTTCCATGGTCCATAGCCAGCGATCTTTTCCACAGGCTTCAGTCCAGATGTCATCTGATTCTTTGGAATCCCATGATGGCATATGCACACCATTCGTTATATATCCTACAGGTATCTCATTTTCAGGCCATTTTGGGAATAGTGGTTCAAATATATGACGGCTGACTTCTCCGTGAAGCCGGCTAACCCCGTTTACTGCTCCACTTCCCCTGATTGCCAGGAAGGCCATATTGAACTTCTCCGATTCGTTTTGTGGATCCTCACGGCCTAATCCTAACAACTGATTATGGGTAATGCCAAGTCTCTGCCTGGCATATTCCCCGAGGTATTGCTTAATAAGTTCCGGTGAAAAACGGTCGAAACCGGCTGCTACTGCTGTGTGTGTCGTAAAGAGATTTCCAGCTCGTGTAGCAGCCATCGCAACATCAAATGGTTGTCCCGTAATCTTCATAAAGCTAAGAGCACGCTCCAATATAGCAAATGCTGCATGCCCCTCATTCAGATGGCATACCTGGGGTTTAATACCGAGAGCATTCAGCAAACGCCATCCTCCAATTCCGAGCACCAATTCCTGTTTAAGCCGAAGCTCTGGTCCTCCGCCGTATAATTCACTTGTTATTCCACGATGAACGGGAAAATTTGCCGCATCGTTACTATCTAAAAGATAAAGTTTGATTCTGCCTACCTGAACCTGCCAGACACGAACCCAGACAGAATAGCCAGGCAGTTCAATCTCCAGTCGTAACCATTCTCCATTTGGCTGACGGAGCGGAATAACAGGTAATTGTCCCGGATCGTTATATGGGAAAAGAGCCTGTTGTTCACCGTTTTTGTCAATTTCCTGACGAAAGTAACCTTGCTGATAAAGAAGTCCAATACCTACAACAGGTACACCCAAATCGCTTGCAGTCTTAAGTTGATCGCCGGCTACATTACCCAGACCACCGGAATATATAGGAAGTGCTTCGCTTAGCATGAATTCCATGCTAAAATAAGCTATACATGTAAGAGGAGACTGCGGGTAACTTTGTTGGAACCAGGTCATAGATGTATTTGCATTTTCTTTTGATTGTAAAAGAACATCTACTTTTTTACGAAAGACCGCATCGGACATTACGTGTTGAAATTGGTCCCTTGAAACTGTTTGCAGAACCACCCATGGGTTATGTGTGAGTTCCCAAAGTGCAGGATCAAGTTGTTGCCAGACATCATCAGCAGCATGGTTCCATGACCAGCGCATATCGAGAGCTAGCTCTGCAAGAGAATCGCCCCCTTTAAGTTCTTTTGGCAGAAAACTATAAACAGGTTTATTAATGTCTCTTTTTTCTTTCATGATGTTATATTCAGAATTTTTTGAACTAATATTCCTGAGTCACACCATTCTATAAAACCGTTAAATCCCATTATCGTAGAATATTCTGAAGTAGATAAAACACCGGATCGGTTATTAGTCATTGACCCCTATCGCATAAATTTTACATCATCAACCTGATCACCTTCTTTTCCTGGCGATCAGATTGAAGGGTTTAAAGTTAACCAGAGGTAAACAGTTGAATATTACACAACTCCCAGAAAAAGTTATATCATTCACAGATTTTCAGATTAAATCCGGCAATAAAAAAGGATCTATTTCCTTTGTCTGTTGTGGTCTGCGGTGTAGTACGATACATGCTTTTCCTGCATCATTTCATTGATTTGCTGAGATAGCGGGAAGAATAAATTAAATTTAATACCGGGTAATAATTCCGATAATTTCTGCAATGGAAAAATAATTATTGTATGTTTATAGGGTTTTTAATATAAATACTACTTTCATATTTGTATAAACTGAAATTAATTGACTTTTAATACTTATTTAAATGGAAAAGTTCAACCAAATAGATTGGAAGAAGTTCTTTTTTTCTGTTCTCAGGATGGCTATCGGATGGCATTTTCTGTTCGAAGGAGTCTCAAAACTTGTTATCCCGAACTGGAGTTCATACTCTTATCTGGCCAATTCCACAGGACCATTTTCCTGGTTTTATCAAATGATGGTATCATCACCTGAAATTTTAAAAGTAATTGACATTCTTAATATTTATGGATTGATATTGATTGGACTTGGCTTGTTCATTGGTATATTTTCACGTCTTGCAGCACTGGCAGGAACTTTTTTACTGGCACTCTACTATTTTGCCTACCCTCCATTTGGAGCTTCCTTATTCAGTGTAGGTGAAGGCCATCTCTTTATTGTTGATAAAATATTTATAGAAGCCGGAGTACTTATATTTATAGTTTTTTATAAAGAAAAAGGATTTGGCATTGATTCTCTGATTGAAATAATAAAGAGAAATAAAGAGAAAAGCCAATCTCAGAAAACAAACGCCCCCCCCTATTCAGACTCGCGTCGCGAAGTCCTGAAAAATCTTGCAACATTACCATTTCTTGGCTTTATGGGATTTCTGGCAGCCAAGAGTAACAAAAAATATAATTTCGATGTTATGTCTGGCGCTACAATTCAATTAAACCAGGTGGCATTGAGTGAATTGAAGGGTACCTTGCCAAAAGGAAAGATCGGCGACCATGAGATAAGTCGCATGGTGTTAGGCGGAAATCTGATTGGTGGCTGGGCTCATTCGCGCGATTTGATATATGTGCCTGAACTATTCAAGGCGTACAATACTGAAAAGAAAATATATGAAACACTGATTATTGCAGAAAAAGCAGGTATCAATGCTATCAATATCGGTTTTCCGACTAATGCACTTCTTGCCAAGTATAAAAGGCTTACAGGAAGTAAGATAAAGGTTATCTCACAAGTGGGTCCGAATATGGAAAAGAATGATTATTACGAATTCATCAACAAAGCTATTGATTTTGGAGTAGATATCATTCAGATACAGGGAAACTGGTGCGACTGGCTTGTCAGAGATAAAAAGATAGATGTTATTCAAAAAATGATGGATAATATAAGGAGTCAGCGCTATACCGCAGGTTTAGCCGCCCATTCAATCGAGTCAATTATTGCCTGCGAAGAAAATGGCATTATTCCTGATTACTATATGAAGACCATGCACCATGACCAATACTGGTCAGCTCACCCGCGTGAATTTCGTTTTCCTTTTGAGGTTGATGGGAAGGAATACCTTGACCACAACAGGTTTCATAATAATATGTTCTGTCTGTTTCCTGAGAGAACAATTGAATTTGTGAATAAGGCCAAGGTCCCGGTTATGGGCTACAAGGTGCTTGCTGCAGGAGCTATTGAACCAAAAGACGGTTTTAAATGGGCTTTCGAAAATGGCGCTGATTTTATCTGTGTAGGAATGTTTGACTTCCAGATTGTAAGAGATGTGAATATTTGCATGGAAACACTCAGTAATCTAAATAACAGGAAAAGAGAATGGTACGGATAAATATCAGATCATGATACTCATAAGGCAATTATCATCAATTTTTTTAAAAGTATAATATAACATCTCAATGTCACTTATCTGTTATACTTAATTTTGCACAAAAGATCGGGTAACAATAAAATATCCCGAGATGGTCGCAGAGATCTTCCCACATTCCGGTAAGGATAATTATTAGAAAGAATAGTACTTTTGTATATATGAAATTTATCTTCCTGATAGCTGCATTTAATGCAATCTTTTTTTCGGTTTTATTACTTCAGAAAAAACCCAGGGCTCTTCATGACAATATATTGATATTATGGTTATTATATTTGGGGCTTTACATAGGTATATATTCATTTTACTCACATGAATTATTCATCCATTTTCACTTGTTATCGATCAGCTTACTTTCTCTATTTATGCTGCATGGACCCTTTTTGTATTACTATATTTTAACTTTAGTTTCTGATAAAAGACAGATATTTAAGAAAGACCTATTCCATCTCGTTCCCTTTATTTTATTTAATCTTTATATACTCATAGCATCTTTTTCTCCCGACATATCAGAAAAGTTAAACATTGAAAAACTTTCTCTGCATAATAATCCTCCTTTATTATTTTTATTCTTTTTGATTATAACAGCCTTTTCCGGAACAGTATATTTTTTATTCACCTTTAAACTCTTCAAAAGACTCGACATAAATATTTTTAATAACTTTTCCAATTCTGCAGATATTGATCTTGATTGGCTCAGAAAGCTGGTTCTCCTTTTTGGTGTAATATGGACTGCCTTAATTTCAATTACGGTAATACATCATGTCTTTCACATGTTTTCGATGGTCTTTTGTACTGATGGACTATTCCTCTCATTATCTGTTTTTGTAATTCTTATTGGATATTTTGGGCTAAAGCAGAACGTTATTTTTA
>JADGPT010000159.1 GCA_017882345.1 Bacteroidales bacterium | reverse complement strand
ACGTACCCAATCCATCTCATGTCCGCCATTCATTGCTTTATCAATTCTTCTCTCTGTTTTTGGAACAACTGGTTTCCGTCCTGATAATAACCATGGGTTAACACCGTAACAACCACAGATAAGGGTATCTTTTGAACCGTAGAAAATAACACCGCCACCGCTATCATTCATGTTTTTGCCAGCAGGCCATCCTGCAGGTTTTGCTGGTTCCAGACCACCGTCATACCAGGTTACGTCAACCTGTGGATATTTAATCTTAGAACCTTTTGGAGCAATTCTTTCAGGATAGGTAAGATGTACAATCTGAGCATTAGGAGCGCAGTCAGTTAATAAAAGCGTTGAACTTCCCTGAGCTTTGATCGGATATTGTAATTTAAGACTTTTGAATACAGGGTGCATAATATGGCAAGCCATGTCGCCAAGTGCACCAGTACCAAAGTCCCACCAGCCTCTCCAGTTCCATGGAGTGTAAATACTGTTATAAGGACGCATTTTTGTAGGGCCTATGAAAAGATCCCAGTTAAGTGTATCAGGAACCCATTCCCCTTTTGGAACATTTTGTCCCTGCGGCCAGATTGGACGATCGGTAAATGCTTCAACTTTTTTCACTTCACCTATTTCGCCATTCTGGATCCATTCAATTGTTTGGTTTACACCTTCTGCTGATGAACCCTGGTTACCCATCTGTGTTGCGACTTTGTATTTTGCAGCCAGTTTGGTTAATAACCTCGACTCATAAACTGTGTGTGTTAATGGTTTTTGAGTATAGGTATGTTTACCCATGGTGATTGCATTAGCAGTGACAACAGCATGTGAATGGTCGGCTGTTGCAACAATAACCGCATCAATTGATTTGCCCATTTCGTCAAACATCTTTCTCCAATCCCAATATGCTTTTGCATTTGGATTAGCAGCAAATACCTTTTTCGAATATCCCCAGTCAACATCGCAAAGAGCGACGATATTTTCAGTTGAGGAAACGTTCTTCAGGTTTGAATTACCCATTCCACCAATACCAACTACAGCGATATTCAGCTTGTCGCTCGGAGCTGGAGTTTTGCGGCCAAGGCCACTAACAACAGTGCTGGGGAGTATAGTCAGACCTGCAGCAACAGCACCGGTTGTTCCAAGAAACGTCCGGCGTGTAATGTGTTTTGAATTTTCTTTCATTTCAGGTAAATTAAAATTTATAATTGATCTCTAAAATTAATAATTTAAAATTAAGTCAGACATCTGGACTGCCATATTTAAAAACATATTCAGAAATCTATAATTCTCTGATCCATATATTTCTATATGCAACGGGATTGCCATGGTCCTGAAGAAGGATGCTTAACGGACCATGTTTTTTAATTGTATACTCAGGAATACCGATATACTGAGTGGGCCCTCTCAGGCTGACATTATTCTGAACCAATACACCGTTCTGTATTACAGTTACCCGGGGAGGTGTTTTGTAACATAATGAATCATTACCAAAGGTGGGAGCAGTGTAAATTATATCATAAGTCTGCCACTCGCCTGGCTTTCTGCAGGTATTCACCAGAGGAGAATATTGTTTATACATTGCTCCGGCTTGTCCATTACGATATGTTCTGTTATCATAACTGTCAAGTACCTGAACCTCATAAAGTTCCTGAAGAAAAACACCACTATTACCTCTACCCTGGCTCGTTCCTGAAACCTCGGATGGTGTTTTCCATTCTATATGTAGTTGAAAATCGCTGAATATACGTTTCGATTTAATATAACCCGATCCTTTTGTTGAAATCAGTGCGCCATCTTTAATTGTCCATATCGATGTTTTCCCATCCATGCCTATCCACTCTTTATTGATATCAGAACCATTAAAAAGGATTATTGCATCAGAAGGAGCATCACTGTTAGTTACACCCGGTTGTATAATTTTTACCTCAGGCTCCCATATCTCTGTCATCCCCGGGGTCATTTTTTCTAATTCAGGAAATTTCCGGGTAGCAGGTTTAGCCGCCTGTTGTGTCTGTCCCATTCCATAAACACAAGTCAGCAACATTGAACTGAAAATCAAAAGTTTTTTCATCTTATTATTCTGATTAAATTAGTTAATAACAACACGCATCTGAATAAGAATATATTCGTGCCATTGTTTTACACAAATATAATGCGTGATTTTTAAAAAACCTAATGATAAGTTCCTCCTTATTAAAATGAGATATTCATCCTTTTGAAAAAAATGAAATGTTTTCGCTTTTCGGGCAAAAAACATCCGGAAAAAGGTTTTTAATTTCGTTTCAATGAAAATCAGATTTTTTATCCTACTTTAGCAGATAGGGACAAAAATGATGGATAGAAATAATGCACAAAGGACAGATAACAATTAAGGATATTGCCAGAGAGCTTGGGATTTCTCCATCAACTGTATCAAAAGCGTTGAAAGGCCATCGTGATATAAGTAGTTCAACAAAACAGTCTGTGAGGGATCTTGCTGAAAAGTGGAATTATAAGCCTGACCAGATTGCATTAAGTCTTAAAAGTGGTTTGAGCAAAACAATTGGAGTTATCGTACCTGAAATAGTACATTACTTTTTTTCTACCGTGATCAGTGGCATTGAAGATATTGCTTATGATTCAGGATACACTGTTATGTTTTGTCAGTCAAGTGAGTTATATGAGAGGGAAGTAAAAGCTGTTGAAACACTGCTTTCCAGCCGGGTCGACGGAATTCTTGTATCAGTCACCAAGGTAACGGAAAACTTTGACCATTTCAGAAAAATAAAGGATAACGGTATTCCACTGGTTTTTTTTGACAGAATCTGCGATGATATTGATACCGACAAGGTTATTGTCGATGATGAGATTGGGGCCTATGAAGCTGTAAACCACCTGATAAAAATAGGCTGTAAAAATATTATTCACCTTTCAGGTCCCCCGACTCTCAATATAGGAAAAAACCGGAAAGATGGTTATCTGAGGGCTCTGAGAGAAAACAATTTGCCATTAAATGAAAACAATATTATTAGGTGCGATTCAATGGAGGATGCAACTTTAGTTGTCCCCGGATTATTAAAAAGAATAACCAAACCTGACGGGTTTTTTGCTGTAAACGATCTTACAGCTGCCGCGACTATGAAAATAATAATGAATATGGGATATAATGTGCCAGACGACATTGCGGTAGTCGGATTTACAAGCGGGATGATTTCCGATATTACAAACCCGACTCTTACCTCTGTCGAGCAGCATGGATATTTAGTTGGCAAAGAAGCAGTCAGATTATTAATTGATCGCCTCGGGAAGAGATTGGATCTACCATTTCAAACAAAAATAATTAAGACTGAGCTGGTCATTAAAGGATCTACACTTAGGTTAAAGACAAAAGTAAAAAGTAAAAAGTAAAAAGTAAAAGACTATAAGACTGCAAGACTTTCAATCTTCAACTTTAGACATTTTCCTGATTTTTTTTACATTCATTAGGCATTTCCTCCAATAAAATAAATATTTTTTTCTTTTTTCAGAAAACGATTGAAACAAAGTCATTCAACCGTTTTTGTTTGGATTATTTAGAGTTTTATTATTCACTATCACCATGTTATGTTAATATATTTTTTACAAAATGTAGAATTAATTTCATTTTAATAATGTTTTAATAATTATTTAATCCCTATATTTGTTAAGTGGCAAATAGCACATAATTGAAATTGACCGAAATACTGATAACCTGGATTTTTGAACAAGTTTTTTAACGCAGATACTCGTATTTTTTATGTTTCTACCTTATTATTATGTATACGAATCACCATTTTCAACCTATAAATATTATTATACACCCAAATTAACTAACTAAATGAACTAAACTATGGGAACTATGCGAAATTCTGTATTTCTATGGAGGAGAGGCATTTTATCTCTTCTCATTTTTGGCTTTGCTATCAGTTTCGCCTTCGCTCAGGGAAAAACTATCAAGGGGAAAGTTACCTCAGCAGACGAAGGAGCACTTCCTGGTGTTAATATTTTAGTTCAGGGGACACTACAGGGTACTATATCCGATGCACAGGGGAACTATACCATTGCAGTTCCGGGTCCGGAAGCAGTACTGGTATTTTCATTTATTAGTTACACATCAAAGTCTGTAACTGTCGGTAATCAATCTACCCTTGATGTGGTGTTGGTTTCTTCAATAAGTGCACTGGGTGAAATTGTCGTTGTCGGGTATGGCACACAGAAGAAAAGAGAGGTTACGAGTTCAATAACAACCGTAAAATCCGATGAGTTCAATAAAGGTAGCGTTAACAGCCCTGTGGCGTTGATTGAGGGAAAAGTCTCCGGATTATCTATCAGTAAACCCGGAGGTAACCCCAACGGCTCATATGATATACGACTGAGAGGAATGAGCACCATTGGCGCCAACCTGGGACCACTGGTGATTATAGACGGTGTGATTGGCGGAGATCTTAATAACGTTGATCCTAATGATATTGAATCAATTAACGTTTTAAAGGATGGTTCTGCAGCTGCCATTTACGGATCAAGAGGTTCGAGCGGTGTTATCCTTGTACAGACCAAGAAGGGTAAAAAAGGCACTGCTGTAATCGACTACAATGTTTATTTCAGTGCAGAAATGGTTGCCAAGAATACGAATGTTATGAATGCTGCAGAATGGAGAGCAATGAAGGCAGAAATTAACTCAACTCAAAACAACACTATTGGTACAGACTTTGGAGCAAGCACCAACTGGTTCAAGCAAATTGAACAGACTGCCTTTTCTCAGACACATAACCTCGCAATGTCAGGCGGTACAGATAAAACCAGCTACAGAGCTTCAATCAACTACCGTAACAATGAAGGCATCATGATCACAACCGGGAATCAACAGCTCAACGGGAGGATCAATCTAACACAGAAAGCATTAAATGATAAATTCACATTGGATGTAAATCTTGGCGCTACTGAAAATAACAAACAGCTCGGTCACGACGATGCATTCCGTTATGCATCAATCTACAATCCAACCGCTCCTGTAATGAGCAGTGATGCATCAATTGATAAGGATTTTGCAACTGGAAAGTACGCTGGATATTTCCAGCAGGTACTTTTCGATTATTATAATCCTGTAGCTATCCTGAAATTAGATAATCAGAACCAGAAAGACAGACTTCTTAACGTGTCGGCAAAAGGTACTTATGAGATAGTTAAAGGCCTCAGCATCGATGCTTTTTATTCATTCCAGACCGCCAACCAACATAGAGGAGAATACATGAGTAAATATGATTACTTTGGTGGAATGAACAGGAATGGCTTAGCTACAGTGCAGGATGATAACCAGGAAAGTAAACTTTTTGAATCTACCGTACATTATGCCGGTGATGTAACTTCGGCTTTAAACCTTACTGTATTGGGTGGCTATTCTTACCAGGAATTTGTAAATGACGAATCGTATCTTCAGGCTGGTAACTTCCTGACAGATAATTTTTCAGTAAATAACCTTGCTGCTGCTCTTGACTGGGCTGACGGAAAAGGCACAGTCACAAGTTATAAAAACTCAAATAAGCTTATTGCATTTTTCGGACGCGTTAACCTGAACATCAACAGTACATTTTTCGTGAGTGCAAGCGCCAGATATGAAGGCTCATCACGATTTGGTTCAGCAAACAAATGGGGGTTGTTTCCAGCCATTGGAGGAGGTGCGGATTTATCGAAACTGATTAATATAGATATTATTGACAACCTTAAATTGCGCGTTAACTATGGTATAACCGGGAACCAGCCAAACGACAGTTATCTGTCATTGCAACGGCTGGGACCTCAGGGCAATTTCTTCTACAACGGAACTTTTGTCCAGAGCTATTCTCCTGTTAGCAATGCAAATACTGATCTTAAATGGGAAAAGAAAGGTGAATTTGATGCAGGATTTGATTTTTCGCTCTTTAATTCAAAACTGTCAGGATCATTTGACTTTTATACGAGAACAACAACAGACTTGCTATTCCAATATCAGGTACCTGTACCACCAAACCTTTATAACCAGTCATGGCTGAACATTGGGAAAATAAAAAGTAGCGGACTGGAGTTAACTCTTAATTATAATGTCGTCAAAAAAGGAGATTTCAATTACAGCATAGCGCTTACTCCTTCTTACATTCTTGAAAACACACTTGTTTCACTGTCAGGATCCTTTAATGGCGCCGAATTGACTTATGCAAGAACGGAATTGGGTGATATGGGTTCGCCAGGTCAGAACGGAACTCCAATAGCAGTTGTAGAGGAAGGCAAGCCGCTCGGACAAATTCTGTCATATGTATATGAGGGAATTGATGCATCAGGTAATTATATCTTTAAAGACACAAACAACGACGGCACAATCACCGGCGCTGACCGGATAGTAACTGGTAACGGTATGCCCAAGTTTCTGATTGGATTTGGCAATTCGCTTACTTATAAAAACTGGGATCTGAATGTTTTCTTCCGGGGTGTATTCGGACACGACCTTGTCAATTCATTCCGTGCATTTTATGAAGTGCCCGCTTATATCACATCATACAACCTGCCCAAGACAACAACAGATCTGAGAAGCGCTGACGGAAAACTTCTGGCCGTTACTTCAGGTACTCTGTCAAGCAAGTATGTTGAAAAAGGAGATTTTGTTTCTCTCGATAACATGGCTTTGGGCTATAACTTCACTTTACCAAAAAGTTCAGCATTCAGTAAGATAAGGTTGTATCTTGCCGGTAATAACCTTTTCTATATTACCAAATATACAGGCGTGGATCCAAACCCGAGATATTTGGATAGTGATCCTACTTTGGGA
>JADGPT010000158.1 GCA_017882345.1 Bacteroidales bacterium | reverse complement strand
TTCTGAGCAAGCTGCGGTCCAAGGCCAGATACATAAGTCAACAAGTGCTTACTTGCAGTGTTTACTTCCACGCCAACAGCATTAACACAACTCATGACTACATCGTCGAGCGATTTCTGCAGTTTTTGCTGATCAACATCGTGCTGATACTGTCCCACACCTATCGATTTAGGATCGATCTTAACCAATTCAGCCAATGGATCCATAAGTCGTCTTCCGATTGATATGGCGCCGCGTACCGTTACATCATAATCGGGAAATTCATCGCGTGCAATCTTGGAAGCGGAATATATGGATGCCCCGGCTTCACTGACAACAAAAACCTGGATATCGTTTTCGAACTTGACCCATTTTATAAAATCTTCCGTTTCGCGGCTGGCAGTGCCATTACCAATCGCAATGGCTTCAATCTTATAAGCATTTACAAGAGATAAGATCTTCTTAATTGACATAGCAGTCTCATTCTGAGGAGGATGAGGGTAGATTGTCTCATTATGGATAAAAGTGCCCTGCTTATCAAGACAAACAACCTTGCAACCTGACCTGAAACCCGGATCAATCGCCAGTACATTTTTCTCACCCAATGGTGATCCTAGCAGCAGTTGACGAAGGTTCTCTGCAAAAACTGTAATGGCTTCTATATCTGCTTTTTCCTTGGATATATTTCTGAATTCTGTCTCCATCGATGACGAGAGCAGCCTTTTCCAACTGTCTTTTACCGCGACTGTGACGATATCAGAGGACTTATTCCTGCCCTTTATAAAAATCGAATTCAACATATCGAGAGCATGTTCTTCATCAGGTTCGACCGATAACCTCAGAAAACCTTCCTCTTCCCCTCTTCGCATTGCAAGCAGCCGGTGAGAAGGACACTTTTTAAGAGGCTCTGACCAATCGTAATAATCGCTGTATTTTATACCTTCTGCTTCTTTTCCCTTTACAACCTTTGAATAAATAACAGATTCCTTCCCGAACAGATATCTTAGTTGTTTTCGTGCTTTTTCATCCTCGTTGATCCATTCTGCTATAATATCGGAGGCTCCTGCAATTGCATCTCCCACGGTTTCTACGTCGTCATTGAGAAATCCTTCAGCCTTAAGAGCCGGATCATTCTCCTTCTGATCCATAATAAGAATAGCAAGAGGTTCAAGTCCCTTTTCCCTGGCAATTGTTGCCCTTGTACGCCGTTTAGGCCTGTAAGGCAGGTAAATATCCTCAAGTTCAGACATGATACCAGCTGCATCAATTCTCTTTCTGAGCTCAGGTGTCATCTTTTCCTGTTCCTCAATAGATTTTATCACAGCCTCCTTTCTCGCATCCAGTTCCTTCAACCGTTCATACTCTTCTTTTATATGCATCAGCTGCACTTCATCAAGACTGCCTGTCATCTCTTTCCTGTACCTGCTTATAAACGGAATTGTTGCTCCTCCATCCATCAGCCTGATAGTGTTTTCGACCTGCCATTCGTGGAGACCCAGCTTTTTTGCAACAAGTAGAATATTCCTGTTTGTAGTCATAATATTATTATTCAACATAAATAACCAGACCTTTCAGATATTCGCTTTCGGGGTGATAAATATTTACAGGATGATCAGAAGGCTGGCTCAACTGATGTAATATTCTTACACTTCGGCCCGTATTGGCAGCTGCAGCAAAGACCGATTTCCTGAAATTCTCTTTTGTGACAACCTGTGAGCAGGAAAATGTAAAAATAATTCCACCCGGTTTAATCTGTTCTATTGCCTTTATATTCAGCCTTTTATATCCCTGTAATGCATTTGCCAGAACATTATTATGCTTTGCAAATGCAGGAGGATCGAGTATTATCAGGTCGTACTGATCTTTTATATGATTCATATAATCAAATGCATCGACCTGAAATGATTCATGTCTTTTATCCTCGCCCCAATTGAGCTTAATATTTTCATTTGCCAGTTCAATAGCCGGGAACGAACTGTCAACTGTATGAACAACTGATGCATTTTTCATAGCATATACAGAAAAGCCTCCGGTATAACCGAACATGTTTAATACATTTCTTCCTTCTGTATATTTTTCAAGCAGTTTCCTGTTCTCTCTCTGATCAATGAAGAATCCGGTTTTCTGTCCTGTCGTCCAGTCTATTTTAAATTTATACCCGTTTTCTGTAACAATAACCGGCCCTGAATTTCCAAAAAGAAACTCATTAGTTGCTGTTATTCCTGACATGTGAGGAATTGTACCTTCACTTTTATCATAAACAGCAATAATACGACTATCCAGAAGTTCGGACAGGATTGTTGCAATTTCCTTCCTTATCCTGTAGAAACCTATCGAATGCATCTGCATCACTGCAACACCATTATAAAAATCAACTATCAGACCAGGCAATCCATCCCCTTCACCATGGATAAGTCTGAATACATTAATCTCTGGATTATCGATAATGCCAATAGCTCTCCTGTAAGTGATTGCACGTTTTATCTTTTCCCTGAAAAAATTTATATCGGGTGTTTCCTGGATAAAAGAAAGTATCCTTACTGCGATTGAGCTGGGTTGATAATGTCCCACTGCCAGAAAAGCATCTTTATTATCAAAAACATCCACCAGATCTCCTTCAACAGGATTACCATATATCTTTTTAATTGCCCCGGAGAAAATCCAGGGATGAAAACGGCGGATGGATTGTTCTTTGCCGGATTTCAGCACTATTTTAATTCGTTCCATTTGTCAGTTTTTTAAAAATCTGATGACAAACCCATGCGTCAGTTGCAGCATATACTTGCTGAGCTTCAGTAAGTTGCTCCGCTTCCCAGTCGGTTACCTGCTGACGTTTGGAAATCCTGAATCCAAGAACTATTGCGGCAAGTTTTTTCAATCCTGAACTCTGAATACCAAAATCTTTAACGAAGTTCTGCAGATCAATGAATCCCTCAGGGTTAAATTTCCTGACCCCCTTTAAAAATCTTATGTCATCATGCACCGCTACTCCGGCTTTTATAACAAGAGGATCGGATAACAGATCAGCCAATTCATCAGGGATACCCATTTTATTGATCCGGAAGAGACATGCAAGGTCGCCGGTTGAAAGCTGGATAAGAGAGACTGAGTTTTTCTTCCCTTTTTTAAATGTGGGCCTGGTTTCTGTATCAAAACCAAGAAGGTCTGATACAAGAAGCCTTGGAAAAACCTCATAAAATGTTTTGAGATTATCTACTAAAACTATTTCACCTTTAAACCATGAAAGCTCATGTTCTGCAAGTTCTTCAACTGTAATGTTCTCTTTATACATATTATTCAATACCTCCGCTCAAATCCTTTTGTCTTCTTGTTATGAACCAGTCCGCTGTATTTCTGTTCTCATCATTTTCATTAGTGTCTTTTTCCACTTTCCCAATCTCCTCTCCTGAATATATAAACTTATGAATAGCTCTCATTGAGTTTACCAGTTTCTGACCCCAGAAGTTTTCAAAGTTCATCCTGCATTCCCATACAGCATCATTCATCACTTCTCCGGTACCGGTCTGATAGAGAAGAAGGAAGTCCTTCATATCCTGGTAAATATCTGCCATATCTTCAGAAATACCTGATACCACATGTCCTTCTGATTCATTAATTTTTTCATCGAATACCTCCGGGTAATCGTTTGCTGTTCCGAATTTTTCTTTAAGAATATCATTAATACTATTCCAGTCAGACTCTGTTACAAATTTCTCATTACCATCCTCAAAAAAAGGATCTAATTGTGGTAAAAGAGAAGCTTTCAGATACAAGAGGGGTAAAATACGTTGCAGAATCTTCAGGAACTCATCACCTTTAAGTTCTGAGGCATGCTCTGTATATTTGCAGAATTCATTTGCAACAGCCACAAATTCAACCACATTTCTTGAATACACAGGATCTGAATTGGTCTCCATATTAATAATCAAATTTAATTTTAACTGATGCCAAAAGTAATAAAAATTGACAGGGAAAGAAACACTTACCGGATCAGACCAGGGTTTAGTTTGTAGTTGCATATAAAATAAGTCAGAGATTTAACCGGTACCAGAACTTTGTTTGTTTTTTCAAAAACCAATTCAATTTAATTTTATAACTTTAGGATGATTTGTTGAAAGTGAAAGCCGGGTAAAGCGGAGTATTATTGTCTGTTACAGTATTTAGCAAGAGTATTCTCATGTGACTGACGGGGCATTGCTTTAATGAATGTCAGTATATCAGATTTTGAAGCAGGTATTTATTTTGATTCTTGATTACTTTCTGATAAAGAAGTTTTGTTTAGCATCGTTGCAGTGAGAAAAGAGTTTATCTGATATAAGTAATAGACATATTCATATTTGACAGACGTTTGATATTAAAATGTCGTTTTGTTAACGCAGTAAATGAGTTAGGCTTCAAAACTTCTGCTTATCTGCTGATTTTGACCATAAGACAAATTACCTTGACTTGATACTTGACATGTATCAAAACTTTTTCAAAGCCTTAAAGCGGCCACCGTGAGAATATTTTGTTTATATTTGTAAAGCAATACATTAATAACACTAAAATAAGTACTAATATGAAAACAAGAAATGCTCTTGTCATTGCATTTGTTGCAACATCTTTTTTAAGCTGCGAAAAAGAAAATAGCTATCATATAATAACAACCAAATCTATTACAGATATCACTTCTAGTGCTGCTATCGGTGGTGGAACAATATCATCCGATGGTAAATTGTCAATTTTGTCTCGCGGAGTTTGTTGGAGTTTAAAACATGATCCTACTCTATCTGATAATTACTCTTCAGAGTCGGGTGACTTTGGTTCATTTACTTGTGAAATCAAAAATCTAAATGCGGATTCGACTTATTATGTAAAAGCATATTACATAAATGCAAAGGACACTGTTTATGGGAACCAGGTTGAATTTATTACTTCAAACTATATTCTATTCAACCCAAATTTGAGTTATGGTTCAGTTTCTGATATTGATGGGAATATTTATAAAACCATAACTATTGGTTCACAAACCTGGATGGCTGAAAACCTTAAAGTTACTCATTTCCAAAATGGTGATGAAATACCCAATGTCACAGATTTAAATAAGTGGGGATTTTTCCAGATAACTACCAGTGCTTATTGCTGGTATAATAATGATTCGAATTATAAAATCATTTATGGCGCATTGTACAATTGGTATGCCGCATCAGATAGTAGGAATATCGCACCATCAGGATGGCACGTTGCCAGCAAAGAGGATTGGGCAACACTTTCAACGCTTTTAAATCCGTTTAATTCTCTACAGAATCATAGTGCTTACAAAACACGTGAGACATCAACCGCGCATTGGTTATATGACAATAGCAATTCCTCCAGTACAAATGAAACAGGACTTACAATAGTACCTAGCGGTAGAGTCGCAATAAATCCATGGAGCTTTATGGAAATTGGAGGCAGAGCATATTTTTGGACAAGTGATGGCACATGGGATGGTTCAAGTGGTGTTTTTGTAGATTCAGATATATCTATTAGTAACATGTTTTATAATTGTCTCGGTTTCAGTATAAGATGTGTAAAAGATTAGCAAGAAAAATAACCTTTGATAAAGGTCGGAATATGTCATAGCCTGCACCGTGAATGACAGGGCGAAAGTTTGCAACTATACTTGATAATTTTGTTATCGCTTGACAAATTCTTTTGCTTTCTGCTCAATGGATAAATTACCATGACTTTCAAGTTTGTTTCGAAAGCCTAACACGGACGGTTTAATTAATTGCCTTCGTCAGCCCGGACAGTTTCTCAATCGGCCCCAAAAGTCTATGAGAGAAATATTTAACCCACTTATTAAATCTTGTGGCACCTGGACTGATCCTGTATCCGAGACAAAGTCAATAGGGCTGGCGGCCGACGCGCAGCTGGCAGCGTTTTTTGCTCGCCGTTTAGAAAGTTTATCTTGACAAGTAACTTTGTGCCATCTACCGGGACTCACACGCAAGCAGGTTTTACCTTGACAAGAGGCATTTCACCCATCTACCGGGACTGGCAAAAAACTCGCCAACCCTGACACGGACGGCAACTCAATTAAACCGCCTGCCGTTAGGCATAAGCCTCAGTGCATTACGAGACAGATTCGTCTTGACATAAAGGCCTAAGCATAATAAACAGAACTTCATTTGGCACATAGTTCCAGGAATGGAGTACCCGGTTGCACTAAATCCGTGTACCTGGCCATATTCTATGGACTTACCACCGTTATTCGTGATCCACTGCTAACGGCTTAAATCAAATGAAATTTTATGCACTAAAAAAGGTTATCAGACAATCTGCCGTTGTAACCAATTGAAAAAAGACACACTTGCGAAAGATCATCAATATTTGTAAATTTGTCCAAAACATTGATATGCAAAGATTAATATTAGATAATATAGTTAATATCGAAACATTGTGCATGGCTCATAATGTAAGGACTTTGTTTGCCTTTGGTTCAGTCTGTACAGATAGGTTCAATGAAAAAAGTGATGTGGACCTGCTAATATCATTTAAACCTATGGACTTTGGAGATTACGCAGATACCTATTTTGATTTAGCCGATAAGCTTGAGAATCTGTTTCAGAGACCTGTTGATTTAGTGACTGACAAATCTTTATCAAATCCATATTTTATAGATTCAATTAACAAAACCAAGACCTTGCTCTATAATAGTTGAAATTAAGAGGTATCTGTTTGATATACACATCGTAAGACATTTGCCTACATTGAAAAACGAGATTAACAATCTACTCAAATAAAAATCAACAGGTTAACACCCTTCCGGGTCTTCGCCTGACAACAA
>JADGPT010000157.1 GCA_017882345.1 Bacteroidales bacterium | reverse complement strand
AACACCCTCATGCAAGTATCAATGCTGCCATACAGCGATGAGGTGATGGATAAAGTCGAATACCGTATTGACCTGCCACAATCTAATGCTACTGTATTCTGCATTAGTCATCTTACACTGGGAGTTGGGACGGCAGGTTGTGGTCCTCGACCTCTGCCCGGATATATTGTTTATGCTGAACCAACATCATTTACATACATATTAAAACTTCTGTAACTCAATAAATAAAGACTTATAATGCGAAAATTAATTTTTATCCTTCTGATATGCCTCTCCACACCATCAATTATGACGGCACAGGAGGCTGCAGACAGAATCAGGCTTAACCAGATTGGATTCTATCCTGATGCTCCTAAAATTGCAGTTATTACTGATTATAACAACAGCGAATTTCTTATTAAGTCAGCGACTTCCGGAGAGATCGTATTCAAATCAAAACTGAGCGCTCCTCACAAATCGGAGTTCTCTCCTAAAGTAACCAGGATTGCTGATTTCTCAGTAGTTACTAAACCAGGTATCTATAAATTAAATTTACCCGGACAGGGAGATTCTTATACTTTCGAAATTAAACCTAAGATTTTCTGCAACCTCACAAAAGCTCTTATTAAAGGTTTTTATTTTCAGAGAATGTCAACCCCATTGCTTCCTGAGTACGCAGGCAAATGGAGCCGTGCAGCCGGACACCCCGATAACAAGGTAATCATTCATCCTGCCGCGGCCTCCCCAAACCGTCCAGCAGGAACAATAATCTCCTGTCCCCGTGGATGGTACGATGCAGGTGACTACAATAAATATATTGTGAACAGCGGTATTACAATGGGTACATTACTTTCTCTGTATGAAGATTTCCCTGCCTGTTTTGATACACTTAAAATAAATATTCCTGAAAGTGGTAACGGAGCTCCCGATCTGCTAAATGAGATAGTCTGGAACCTTCGTTGGATGCTTACAATGCAAGACCCCTCCGACGGAGGTGTTTATAATAAGGTAACCAATGCCGGTTTCGACGGATTTGTTATGCCATCAGTTGCGACAACACCGCGTTATGTTGTTCCAAAAGGAACCGCGGCGACACTCGACTTTGCAGCTGTCATGGCACAAGCTGGACGTATATTCAGTAATTTCAAAATAGTCTTTCCCGGCTTGTCAGATTCTTGTATGAAATCTGCTGACAAAGCATGGACCTGGGCGGTGAAAAACCCCAAAATGGCTTATGATCAAAATCTTATGAATAAGGAGTTCAAACCGGTAATAAATACCGGTGGCTATGGTGACTCTGATTTTAGGGATGAATTTATCTGGGCTGCTGCAGAATTATACATAAGTACCAGTAAAGAAAGCTATTATACAGCATATCCGATGTTTCCTGATACACTCATGCCACTGCCTTCATGGAACAATGTCAGACTCCTGGGATACTATACCCTTGCCAGGTTCGAAAAGAAACTTACAAATTCAGCAAAGAAGGATTTTTATGCTTTAAAAGAACGAATATTAAGAACTGCGGATAAGATGACAGAAGGAGTTACTGACCGGGCATATATGACAATAATTGGTAAATCAGCAAGAGACTTTATCTGGGGAAGCAATTCAGTTGCAACAAATGAGGGTATCTTACTTATCCAGGCTTATAAGCTTTCAAAAGACAGGAAATATCTGGATTATGCTCTTACAAATCTGGATTATATCTTAGGTCGTAATGCAACAGGATACTCATTTGTAACAGGATATGGTCATAAAACGCCAATGTTTCCACATCACCGTTTATCAGAAGCTGATGGTATTGCAGATCCGGTTCCGGGTTTGATTGTCGGAGGCCCAAATCCCGGTCAGCAGGATGGATGTAAGACATATCCTTCAAACATCCCTGATGAGTCATATACCGACTCTGTATGTTCTTATGCTTCGAATGAAATAGCAATTAATTGGAATGCACCGGCCGCTTACCTGGCAGGAGCATTGGAGGCATTATATAATAAATGATTTTCTTTGTTCAACCCTTAAAACCTTCAAAACATGAAATTAACCACAGTATTCTTAATCTCATTTCTGACATTGGTCAGTTGTCAGACCAGTTCAAACTTAAAATTGCCTTCACTCATTGGGGACAATATGTTATTGCAACAGAAAACAAATGCAAAGATATGGGGTAAAGCATATCCGGGACGCAAAATAAGCGTTTCAGCTAGCTGGAATTCCAGTGGACAGGCAATTGCAGGAAAAGATGGGAAATGGGAGGTTATAATACCTACTCCTGAAGCCGGCGGTCCTTTTACAATAACTATATCAGTTAAGGATACTTCTGTTCTTATTAAAAATGTTCTGATCGGAGAGGTCTGGTTTTGTTCTGGTCAGTCGAATATGGAGATGCCACTCGCGGGCTGGCCTCCTGTTGATACAATAATGCATTCATCCACTGCTATTGCATCTGCTTCAATTCCGGAAATACGTCTTTTCAATGTACAGAAAAAGATATCAGGCGATCCAATTGATGAATGTACAGGAAAATGGGAGGTAAGTACTCCTGAGACAGTTAAGCAATTCAGCGCCACAGCGTATTTTTTTGGAAAAAAGTTGAATAATGAACTGCGCATGCCGGTAGGCTTGATTGAATCAGCATGGGGAGGAACACCATCAGAATCATGGACTTCATCAGAATCACTTGAAAAGACAGGAGAATTCATTTCAGAGATTAAAGCTATTAAGGAGTCTGCTCCTCTACAGGTTGAATATCAGACATGGCTGAATACGCATAAGCAGGTTGAAATTAAGTCTGCCGGGAACGACCAGTGGAAAGATCTGAGCTTTAATGATGAAAATGTCCCGGCTTCAGAATTTGACGACAGTAAATGGCCTTTTATGACTCTTCCGGCTCAATTTGAAACAGTTATTGGTGAATTTGACGGTGTTGTATGGTTCCGGAAAATGGTTGAGATACCTCAGAATATGACCGGGAAAGACCTCATTATCTCATTAGGACCGATCGATGATATGGATAGAACATATTTTAACGGAAAGCTTATCGGATCGAATGAAATGGCAGGTTTCTGGCAGGTTGACAGGAATTATGAAGTTCCGGCATCATTGGTAAAATCAGGAAATAATGAAATTTCAGTTCGGGTTCTTGATACACAGGGTGGAGGAGGAATATTTGGCGCTCCTGAAAAAATGAAACTCTCATTGAAAAGTGATTCAAAGCTTTTTATCCCGCTTAAAGGTGATTGGAAATATCAGCCTGTCGCAGAATTAAAGGGAAGCAAATTTTATGTTTACGATATTTCGAAAAATGAGTTTCAGGCCAGGAAAAGGCCTGTAAATATTGGTCCGGGGACACCAGCAGTTTTATTTAATGGAATGGTTAACCCGCTATTGCCATATCAGATAAAAGGCGCAATCTGGTATCAGGGTGAGGCTAATGTCGGAAGGGCAGATCAGTATGCAAAAATATTTCCGGCTATGATTCAAAACTGGAGAACGGCATGGGGAATTAAAGATTTTCCATTCTATTTTGTCCAGATTGCTCCATACGTTTATGCCGGTGTCGATTCAACTGAATCAGGATTTTTGCGTGAAGCCCAGGAGAGCGCCCTTAAACTGGCCAAAACAGGAATGGCTGTTACTCTCGATATAGCTACTGTAAAAAATATTCATCCACCTTATAAAAAAGAGGTTGGAGAAAGACTTGCATTACTTGCTTTGAATAATGACTATGGAATGAAAAATCCGTGTGTGGGGCCAGTATATAAATCGATGTCTGCAGCTGCCGGTACTATAAAATTACAATTTGATAATGTTGAAGGCGGATTGATTGCAAAGAGTGACAAGCTTCAAGAGTTCGAAATTGCAGGTAAAGACGGGCGTTATGTAAAGGCTGATGCAAAAATTGTAAATAACGAAGTGCTGGTTTCCTCCCCTTCTGTCAGGGAACCTGTTTCGGTAAGATATTGCTGGCGTAATGGCGCTGAAGCATCGCTGTTTAACAAATCAGGGTTGCCGGCATGGCAGTTCAGGACTAAGTAGCAGAGGAATGTATTTTTTGCCTGCCAGAATGAAAATGATCAGGGCACATAAATAAAGAGTTTTACGATCAACTCCTGATCTCTCAGCAACCTGAATACTCTAAATAATGTGATAATTTGATTTATCACGCTTTTAAGTGATATTGTAATTTATCATACGAAAGTTTATTAAATTAGCAAAAATTAATCATTACACACAATGAAAAAAATTTTGTTTTTATCACTAACAATGGTTGCAGTCATAATTACTTCGTGCAATCAGCCAACAAAAAATAAAGAGATGGTTAGAAAAGATGTTTTCGGTTCGCACAATGGGAAAGAAGTTTATCTGTTAACACTTACAAACAAACAAGGTAATGTTATCAGACTTACTAATTATGGAGCAAAGATAAATTGGATTGAAGTCCCCGACAAAAACGGCAAAAAGGAGAATATTACATTCGGTTACGACACTTTTGAAGAAACGCTTAAAGGTGATATGTCTTTCGGATCCGTTGTAGGAAGATTTGCTAACAGGATCGCGAAAGGGAAATTTACTCTTGATGGCGTTGTATATAATACACCTGTTAACAATGGACCAAACACACTTCATGGTGGACCAGCCGGTTGGCATAGTGTTGTATGGAATACGGAAGTACTGAAGGATAGTAAATTCCCGGCTGTAAAATTTACATATCTCAGCCCCGATATGGAAGAAGGCTTCCCGGGAACGGTTAATGCATCTGTTACCTATACATGGACTGATAATAACGAGATTGTTATGGATTATACCTGTTCAACAGACAAGAGAACTATTGTTAATGTCACCAACCATGCATATTTTAATCTGCATGGGGCAGGAAATGGTAATATTCTTGATCATGTACTGACAATTAAGGCTTCTGCTTTTACTCCTGTCGATTCAGTTATGATCCCAACCGGAGAGATCCGTCCCGTTGCAGGTACCCCCTTTGACTTCAACACTCCTCATACTATTGGAGAAAGAATCGGTGATAAGTATGATCAACTTATTCTTGGCCTTGGTTATGACCACAACTATATTCTTGATAATAAAGAAGAAGTTGATGTTACTGTATATGAGCCTGTTAGTGGACGTATGCTCGAGGTAATTACAGATCAGCCCGGCATGCAGCTCTACACAGGTAACTTCCTTGATGGAACAAAAATTGGTCACGGGGGAAAACCATTCATGTACAGGTCGGGTATGTGTCTTGAATCAGGTCATTATCCCGATAGTCCGAATCATGCAGATTTCCCGACTACCGTACTCAATCCTGGTGAAACTTTCAAATCAACCACTATTTACAGATTTTCAGTTAAATAGATAACTATATAAATTTAATTTGGTTATGACAACGCGACGTGTATTTTTAAGAAACACTGCATTAACGACTGCTGGTTTGACTTTAGTACCAACATTATCCAGTGCATTGACAGGGTGTGCTCCCTCCGACAGGATTAATGTAGGATTAATAGGTTGCAATGGTATGGGTTTTGCTGATCTGAGTGAATTTCTTAAACATCCTCAGGTAGAATGCATTGCCTTATGTGATATTGATGAAAGTGTGCTTAACCGCAGGGCTGCAGATGTTGAGAAGATCCGGGGGAAGAAGCCTGCAAACCTTTATAAAGACTGGCGTAAACTGATCGATAACAAAGATATCAATGTTGTAATTGTAGGAACGCCGGATCATTGGCACTGTTTACAAATGGTTGCTGCTTGTGAGGCAGGCAAGGATGTTTATTGTGAAAAGCCAATTGGCAGAACAATTGGAGAGTGTAACATTATGGTGAATGCTGCTAAAAAATACAAGAGGATTGTTCAGGTCGGTCAGTGGCAGAGGAGTGATCCTCACTGGCTTAATGCTGTTGATTTTATAAGGTCCGGTAAGCTTGGAAAGGTAAGGCTTGTAAGAGTTTACTCCTATCAGGGCTGGAATACGTCAATACCCGTACGGGCTGATGAACCTGTTCCTGCAGGAGTTGACTATAATATGTGGCTCGGTCCGGCTCCCAGCCGCCCGTTCAACCGGAACCGTTTTCACTTTACTTTCAGGTGGTTCTGGGATTATGCCGGCGGACTTATGACTGACTGGGGAGTTCACCTTCTTGATTTTGCATTGTTCGGCATGGATGTAACTGCTCCTAATTCAGTAATGGCTATGGGCGGAAAGTATGGTTATCCTCAGGATGCCTGCGAAACTCCTGACAGTTTACAGACTATCTATGAATTTAATGGATTCAATGTAATGTGGGACCATGCCATAGGAATTAACGATGGTGGTTATGGAAGGAATGCCGTTTTAGGTTTTGTAGGAGAAAATGGAACACTTGTGGTAGATCGTGAAGGATGGGAGGTAATACCCGAAGTCGTCAACGGCAAAAGCCGTATGGAGGCGGTTCCATGGAAAAAAGGAACCGGCGAAGGCCTTAAGAACCATGTTCAGAATCATCTCGAGTGTATTTCAAGCCGTAATTTTAACACCCATGCAAACGTCGAAATAGCTGCACATATAGCAAAATTCTCTGCTCTGGGAAATATTGCCTACCGTACAGGTAAAAAACTCATTTGGGATGGCACGAAATTTACCAACGACTCAGATGCAAACAATTTTCTTATTCCGAATTACAGAGAACCCTGGAAATTACCTGTGGTTTAATAGTTTTTATAATCTGAATAAAAATATCATTTAGAGAAGCTTGGTAATCAGAAGCGAAATTAACACACAGCTTCTTCAGATGAATTGCTTAATGCCGGATAAGAAGGATCGATTTTCTTTTAATATCCGG
>JADGPT010000026.1 GCA_017882345.1 Bacteroidales bacterium | reverse complement strand
AAGCCAGGGATGAGAATCGTCAATTAAGACACGAACAGCATCACCTCCAGAACAACCGCCCGATTATCGGTGTGATTCTTGTTCTGGCCGGACTATTCCTTGTAATGAGAAATACCGGTTTTTTTCCTGAATTTATTGATCATGTAATCTTCAGCTGGCCAATGCTGCTTGTCACAATAGGTCTGGTAATAACTCTTGGTTCATCAGGAGGTAAAACATCAGGTATAATTGTTATGGCCGTAGGTGCATTTTTCCTTATCCCTCAGATTTTCAGGCAGACATTCAATGTGGATATGTTCTGGCCTTCAATCTTTATTTTAATCGGGGTAATATTTATATTTACAAAACGAAAAGGCTGGAATTCCGTTAATGCAACCCCGCTGGTTGGGGATGATTATATTGACTACGTACATGTTTTCAGTGGTGGAGAACGCCAGATTGTTTCAGAAAATTTCAGAGGCGGCAAAGTCACGGCGATTTTCGGTGGAAGTGAAATTGATCTTACAAAAGCAAAACTGGCACCAGGGGTATCTGAACTTGAGCTCGCTTGTGTATTTGGAGGCGCAACTATAATAGTCCCCGACGACTGGAATGTCAAAATTGAGGTTGTTCCAGTGCTTGGAGGGTTTGGAGATTCCCGTAAATTATTGCCCGGGAGAACGGTTGATACTACCCGGCAACTTATTATAAAAGGCGCTGTTGTATTCGGTGGCGGAGAAATAAAAAGCTATTAATTAACACAGGGATGAAACATCCTGTCCTTGCAAACAGAGTTCGTTTGATAGTGTGGTGGCTTGTCTGGCTCTTCCTTGCGCTGGGCCAGTCGGTGCTATTTTATTTTGCTTATGGAAGTTTTATAAATATTAGTCTTATTGACAGTATTGTATCATTGTTGATTTATTCCGGGATTGCTCTTTCATTATGGTATCCATTCAGATTTTTTAATACAGGAAAGACCCGCCCGACAGCTCTTATCTCCAATCTTGTTGCAAGCGGTGCCTTCTCTGTAGCACTTTGGGTTCTGATTACAAAGTTTGTTATGACAACTGTCCTGCCGGAGCAAAACAATTATGAGGCTTACTGGGATGCTACTTTCCCATACAGAGTCGGAACCGGGGTTTTTATTTACGGACTCGTTATTCTGACATATTATCTTTTCGTCAGTCTTAGCAATCTTTCTGAAAAAAATGCAAAAGAAGCAAAACTAGAGAGCCTTGTAAAGGAGACTGAGCTTAAAATGCTCAGGTCACAAATCAATCCGCACTTTCTTTTTAACAGCCTGAACTCAATAAGCTCTCTCACAATTACAGATCCTGAAAAAGCCAGGGATATGGTTGTTAAGCTATCGGAGTTTATGAGATATGCCCTTTCAAGAAAAGACGAACAACCTGTATCCCTGCAAAATGAACTTGAAAATCTACGGTTATATCTTGATATTGAAAAAGTAAGATTCGGCGAGAAACTTACTACTGAGGAAAATATTGAAACCAATTGTCTCAATTTTAAAATCCCCGTGTTGTTGTTACAACCACTTTATGAAAATGCAGTTAAACATGGTGTTTATGAAAGTACCGAAAGTGTAAGGATTATAACAAATGCAAAGATCATTGACGGGTACTTTGAAATAACTATAAGCAATAATTACGACCCTGCCCCATCATTAAAGAGAGGGACCGGAACCGGCCTGTTAAATGTTTCAAGACGGCTTGAATTGTTCTACGGCAACAAAGCATCGATAAAAACAACGAAAGAAAATGGGATTTATACTGTTAACATGTATATACCAATATAATATTTGTAAAGGTCATTTGAAAATTAATATATAATTTTAAGGGTTATAAACTAAACGGACTATTTTAGCAGCTCAGGGAAACGAGAAAAAGATGGAAAAGATCAAAATATTAATAATTGACGATGAAACTCCGGCAAGGGAATTAATCAAGCATTATTTAAAAGAGGTGGATTCCATTGAAGTTATTGCTGAATGTGCTGATGGCTTTTCCGGTTTGAAAGTTATTACAGCTATGAAACCCGATCTGGTCTTCCTTGATATTCAGATGCCCAGACTCACCGGAATTGAAATGGTAGAGGTTCTTACTGAAAAACCTGAGATCATCTTTACAACAGCTTATGATCAATTTGCAATAAGAGCTTTTGAGCTTAATGCTGTAGATTATCTTATGAAACCATTTCCAAAAAGACGGTTCCTTGATGCGGTAAACAAAGCGGTTGAAAAGATCAGGTCAGGGAAAGGGAATAAAGAACCGGCAAGTCAGCTCCTGTCAAAAAAGCCTGAAACTTCCTCCCCGGTCAACAGGATTGTTGTGCGTAAAGGAAATGCTATCAATCTCATACCAGTTGAACAGATCAGATACGTTGAGGCTCAGGATGATTATGTTATGATATTCCATTCCTCCGGGAAAGCGCTCAAACAACAGACAATGAAATTCTATGAAGACAATCTGCCAAAAGCCGATTTTGTCAGAATACACCGGTCTTACATAGTAAAAGTTGAAGCAATAAAAGGAATTGAACCTTATGGTAAGGATAACCATATTGCTATCCTTCATTCGGGCGATAAACTTCCGGTAAGCCGGGCTGGATATAAGCACCTCAAGAAGGAGCTCAACTTCTGATTGTCTTGCAAATCTTGCGGTTGTACAAGTCAGGCAGGATCTTTAAGTCGGTTCCCTTTTTTGAATCCTGAAAAAAAAATTAAAAGGGGTTTATATTTTTTAAACCGGAATAGCGGAACGGGATCATAGCCATGGGTTCCTCCGGGCCTGCATCTGAGTATTCGGCCTGTCCCTAGTAACACACCAATAAATGGTCCATGAATCTTCAGAGCATCAAGCATGAATTGTGAACAGGTTGGTACATGACGACACGAAGGCCGTAGAAACGGAGAAATTGAATACCTGTATAATAGCACGGGAAGAGATAATAGAAACGATAATATTGACTTAATCATGATACAAAGATGAAACTTATAAGACAAAAGACAAAAGTAAAAGACAAAAGGATAAAAAGATTGCTTCGCTTCGCTAGCAATGACAGTGCAAGCAATCAAATTCGGATTTGAACGCGAAACGAAGGAAAAAGCTAAAAATCAAAAAACTGACTTTTCCGAATGGCCTAAATTAGATAACTTGACATTCTCTGACAAAATGACCAGTCAGAACTGTCAAAAAGAGTTTGGCAAAAGTTTTGCAGGTGTGGATAAAATTAAATTGAGGAGGAAAATAAAATTATGAGTATCTGGGTAATTATCATAGGTATGATGATCCTGAGTTGGATCGTGAGTATGACACTGAAATCAAAGTTTAAAAAATATTCCAAAATTCCTCTCGACAATGGAATGTCAGGCCGTGAGGTAGCGGAAAGAATGCTGCGTGATAGTGGTATTACAGATGTAAAAATTGGAAGTGTAGAAGGCCAGCTTACAGATCATTATAATCCGGCAGATAAGACAATCAACCTTAGCAGGGAGGTATACGAAGGCCGGAGTATTTCCTCGGCAGCTGTTGCTGCGCATGAGACCGGACATGCAGTTCAGCATGCCAGGGCATACGCCTGGCTTGGATTCAGATCCAATCTCGTTCCAATTGTTAGCTTTACATCCAAATGGGTGACATGGATATTACTTGCCGGTGTCCTGATGATACGAACTTTCCCGGCTTTGTTACTGGTAGGCATTGTTCTGTTTGCATTAACAACCCTTTTCAGTTTTATTACCCTACCCGTAGAAATTGATGCAAGCCGGAGGGCTTTGGCATGGTTGTCGAATGCTGGCATAACATCGTACCAGAATCACGATAAAGCTCAGGACGCTCTCAAGTGGGCTGCATATACTTATGTGATCGCTGCTCTTGGCTCACTGGCAACATTGTTATATTATATAATGATTTTCACCGGCTCGAGGAGATGATACTGATAAGACAAAAGACAATTCACCTTCGCTACCACCTTCACTAACATTTCGTCAGTCAAAGAAAGCTATGGTGGACGAAGAAAGTATAAAGACAAAAGTGAAAAATTACCGCATGCCGCAAACCGGAGAATTGTCTTTTATCTCCCTTTTACATCTAGCCAGTGTGTTCGTTTTTCAATTATTCTGACCACCAGCCATATTGCTCCGGCAGCTACCAGCATATAGATCCACATCGCTGTGAGATATATCCGTTCTGAAAGAAAATAGTTTCTGAAAAGATCCAGTAGGGTGAAAATGACGAAAATATTGACAAAGCTGTTATATTCCCGCTTAAGAACATTTTTTACCGAGAATGGAAGCCCGGGCGAAATGTATTTGAATGAAAAAGGGATAAAAGAACTTACCTTTTCCGACCATTTGTCATAAATGTCACCGAATTTTCTCCTTAGGAATTGTTCCTCGGCAAACATAATGCGCTCATAATAAAGCCAGTAAATAAGTCCGAATACTATTGTAACACCTATTGACCGCAGGAACAAAACAGGGCCAAGCCACATGAAAAAATTCCCGAGGTAAAGCGGGTGCCGAACCAATGAATAGATACCTGTAACATTAAGTTCATCTGCAATTTGCCCGTTTATTGTATTTCTACCGGAGGTGTTCTTTGGAGTGAAACCCACAGTTAAAATTCTGATTACCTGTCCAAAAAAACTTACTCCAAGAAAAATAAACTCATCCCGCATATCGAATATTAGCGCCTGCCTGTTGCCCAGATACATCATTATGATACCTGCGATGATCATAAGAGCAGGTAACCAGCTTCTTCTTTTAAATAACCAGTTCCCGCTATTCTCAAATTCATGTACCAGAGCCATCTTTCGGTTTATTAGTTATGGGCAAAAGTATAAAAAATCCGGAAACTGTCTTTAACAGGAAAATAGCTATTTTAATTATTATGGAACTCCGGAATTCCTTAATAACAATTATTTGAAGAATTGAAGTCAATTATTCTGGAAAGATTTTTTATCTTTATCAGTTGTACCTAAACCAATATTACAATGGCAAGTCTCAAGTTTTTACTGGGAATGATCCCATCGACTTCTAAAATCGAGCAGGCTGAAAAAGCGTTGATAACTGAATTTGAGAAACTCCATGTTTTTTCGGAATCAGAGGCATTGGCAAGATACAATAAGCTGAATGGACTGGTAACAACTTCCGATTTCATTCAGAAATGCAAAGAGATCAAATCACTTCAGTATAAGAATTCTGAAGAATATTCAAAAGAGAAAGAGTTTCTTTCCCTTCAAAAATCAAAAGATATTGTTCTTTATTTTAAAACCACATCAGGAAATATGCTGAAAAGGTTTAAAGATATGGAGGGCACAGGTAAAATCATTGACTTTGAGGCACTTGAAAAACTTATAGAGTCTCCGGCATTCAGGGAAAAGCAAAAGATGAAACCCATCACCTTCAGGGATACCGATGAATACCGGAAGCTTGATGAATATAAAGCTCTTACGAAGGATCCGGAAATCAAATCATTTTTAAAAGCTTCGCGGAAAGAGGAGATTAAAAAATCTAAAACAATATTAAGATTTGAAGAGCTGAATAGTCTCATAAAATCATCCGGATTCCTCGCGAAGAAAAACATGAGGCCTATAACTTTTAAAGATTCTGAAGAGTATAAAAAGCTGCTTGAATATAAAAGATTAAAGGGAACTCTTGAAATAAAAGAATTTTATAAGTTCAAGTCCTCAAAAGAGTATGCAAACTTTCTGAATACCGATGGCTCAGCAAGACTAAAGAGGTATCACGAACTTAAAGAGTATGTTGCAACCGCAGAGTTCAAAGAAAAGAAAGAGTATTTTCTGGATAAGAAGAGATTTGAGAAAACTGAAATGTTTAAAGAGTTACAGGAGTACAATAAGCTGAAGAAGAGCGAAGATGTTTTATGGTATTTTAAAGTTAAAGACTCCGATAAATTCGATATTCTTAAGAGCAGGGAATTATCATTCAGTGATGAGTTTGATGGTGAAAAACTTGATACTAAAAAATGGCTGACCAATTATTACTGGGGTGAAAAACTGCTTAAAGACAGATACTCTGTTGAGTCGGATCTTCAGGCATTTACAGAAAAAGAGAACTTTGAAGTACGAAACAGCACCCTGAAGATCAATACCAAATCTCAGAAAATCACTGGAAAAGTATGGTCTGTTGCCCGGGGGTTTTCAACTAAAGAGTTCAGCTATACGTCAGGGCTTATCAATTCCGGTAACAGTTTCAGGCAAAAATATGGTGTTTTTACAGCAAAAATCAAACTCGGTAATCCGGATGCAAAAAATGCCTTCTGGATGCTTTCTGATAAAATCACCCCGCATCTTGATATCTGCCGGACATCAGGAGGAAAAGTCTGGTTCGATTATTTCTCAACAAGAGGAAATGTATCAAAAACATCAATAGGCTCAAGGTATTCAAATGATTATTTTATCTATACCCTTGAATGGACATCCGACAAGCTTGTCTGGAAAATAAATAACACTGAAGTCTTTTCCCAGACTTCAGATGTGCCACAAGAACCAATGTACGTTCTTCTTGCCGGAGGCCTTGATAAGCCGATTAATGGACTGACATCGATGGAAATTGATTGGGTAAGGGTTTATAAAGCAAAATAATTAAAGAAAATTTCTGATATAATGCCTGTAGGGATTTATCGCGATGCGTTCCTTCACATAATATTGAATATCCGGTAGTTAAATCAACGAAATTTAATATAGATGGACGCAAGTATTTTATCACAAAGAGAAATAAGGCGATACAGTAAACAGATCATGATCCCGGAAATCGGGCTCAAAGGTCAGGAAAAACTGAAACAGTCAAAAGTACTTGTTATTGGTGCCGGTGGATTAGGATGTCCTGTTCTTCAATATCTGGCAGCTGCTGGAGTTGGATATATAGGAATAGCTGAATTTGATGTGGTTGACGAGACGAATCTTCAGAGGCAGGTACTCTATGGTTCAGAAGATATAGGTAAACTTAAATCTATCACAGCAAAAAACCGTCTAAATCATTTAAACTCACTTATTGAACTGGAAATATACAATCTGAGATGCGACGCATCAAATGCTCTCCAGATTTTTCAAAAATATGATATAATTGTTGATGCAACAGATAATCTTGAAGCCAGATATATTATAAACGATACATGTGTAATTCTGGGGAAACCTATGGTTCATGGAGCGATTTATAAATATGAAGGAGTGATATCTGTATTTAACTATAAAGGAGGTGCAACGTACAGATGTTATAATCCTTATCCAAAGATTGAGAATTGTAAAAATCCATTACCCTCAGTGGTTGGATTATTTGGCGTTCTTCCCGGTATAATAGGTACCTATATTGCCAATGAAGTAATTAAGATAATTACTGAGACAGGAGAAGTGCTTAGTGGTAAGGTTTTGTTAATTAACATCCTAAACAATACTTTTAATACATTTACTGTAGCAAATATCCCTGAAAATCATAATATCAAGGACCTAAGAACCAATACTTAACATAAACTAAAGTTTGGAGCGCCTAAAGTTCAAAAAGATGAACTTTATTAATCCAAATGAGTTACCTTTGCACCGCGGTTATTCAATCAGTGGACAGATATTTCTTTTTTATAGATGAAACTATTCCTGAAAATAGGGAAACTGTTTGCAGTACTGATCCTCACAGTTTCTATTATTCTTCTTTCAGCCTCATTTCTGCTTAAAGATAAGGTCGGATTTATTATCCTCAGATCGTTCAATAAGAATCTTTCAACAAAGCTGGATGTCGGTTCCTATAAACTATCGTTTTTAAAAAAATTCCCTAAGGCTTCTCTCGAACTGAAAGATGTACTTGTTCATTCATCTTCCGATTTTATCTCGTCTTCATTTAAGGGAATAAATACAGATACTCTTCTGGCAGCTCGTTTCGTTTCGGTTGAATTCAAAATAACCGATATACTAAAAGGTATTTACACCATTGAAAGTATTAGTGCACGAGACGGAAAGGCGAATTTTTTTACTGATACCACGGGCCATGTAAATTACAATATATCGCTAAAAAACAATTCTGCCAGCGGAACTGTAACCACGATTGACCTGAAAAGAATTAATCTTACTGATATAGATGCTTATTACAACAATCTATCGATTCATCTAATAATTGCCGGAGCAATTAAAAACAGCAAACTGAAAAGCACGATATCAGGTAGTAATATCGATTTTACCGCCGGAACCAACCTGAAAATAAATCGTTTTCAGCTTTACAATTTCAGTACGGATAAATCCATACCGGTTAAGCTTGATTTAAACCTGCTTAGCTCGAAAAGCGGAATGCGATTCAGAAAGGGCACTTTAAATATTGATAATTTTGATATCGGAATTGAGGGTTTTGTTTCGTCCGATAATTTTCTGGATCTTAATCTGACCGGCCATAATTTAGATATTGCCAGGATCCGGAATTACCTGCCTGAGAAATATCTGAAATTAGTTTCTGATTATAACCCTTCCGGGATTATGATCGTCAATAGCAAGATTAAGGGACAGTTAAGCCGGACAATAAATCCTCATATTGAAATTAACTGGCAACTCAGGAATGGAAAGATAACTTACAGAAAGTCAGATGTGACTTTTAAGGATCTTTCTTTTACCGGACACTTATCCAATGGATCAAAAAACCGCTACAAGACAAGCGTTGTTTCAATCACAGATTTTAAGGGGAAACTCGGATCTTCAGAATATACCGGAGCCGTAACTTTAAAAGACTTTAACAATCCCATTTTTGATCTTTCACTGAAAGGCAGAGTTTTCCCGGGCGAGTTAAAGGAGTTTTTCAATATTCAGAAGATTTCTGCAGCAGAAGGATCAGTTGACCTCGATTTGAAACTTGTTAACTGTACCTGGTCAAACGAGAGTTTTTCACTTAATGAATTTATTGATATGAAACCTGAATCCAGTCTGGATTTTAATTCATTGACACTTGGGCTGAATAACAACAAAATTCTTCTTGGTAAGATAACCGGAAATCTGAAAATTCAAAATTCAGTAAAGGCAAAAGACATTCACTTCAGCTACAAAGGGCAAAACATAAAAATTGACGGGGAATTTAAAAATCTGGCAGAATGGATTTCAGGCAGGGCTGTAAAAATGTCGGCAAATGCTGATATTTCGTTTGACAGACTGATTCCCGAAGCATTTTTCAGTGATGCTCCGGCTTCAGGAATATCAGATCACAAACAAAAAGCTGTTAAGCTGCCCGGAGATATTATTCTTGACATTAATTTCAGAATTGACAGCTTGTCTTATAAAACATTTTCGTCTTCACAAATTGTAGGAGTTCTCAATTACAAGCCGAAGATATTGACATTTAAATCACTGAATATGCGATCTTTACAAGGCCTAATCTCCGGCAACTGTTTCATTGCTCAAAATAATAATAAAGGAATAATGGCAAAAGGCAATTTCATTGTTACTAACATTGATGTAAATAAAGCCTTCACCACATTTCATAATTTCGGGCAGAGTTTTCTTAAAGCTGAAAATATTCATGGGACTCTTTCCGGCTCCCTATCACTCCTTTTTCCGCTGGACTCTTTGTTTAAGTTTAATATAAAAACACTGACAGCTGAAGGTAAATATCACCTGATAAACGGGGCTCTGATCAATTTTGATCCGGTGAAACAACTTTCCTCTTTTATTGAACTTTCAGAACTTAAAAATATAAGTTTTGAGCAACTTGACAATGACTTCTTTATAAGAAATAATTGGTTGTATGTTCCCCAGATGGAGGTTAAATCGTCAGCAGCTGATCTTTCTGTAAACGGGAAACATGGTTTTGATAATGCGTATGAATATCATGTCAAAATTCTGCTATCACAAATACTATCAAAGAAAAGAATGAAAAACAAAAGCACCATAACAGAATTTGGTGTTGTTGAGGATGATGGACTTGGTCGTACTTCATTGTTATTAAAAATAATAGGTAAAGGGGATGAAGCAAAAGTAGGATATGATATGAAAGCGGCAGGTACCGAAGTAAAGAATAACATGAAAAAAGAAAGACAGACACTCAAGACAATTCTGAACCAGGAGTATGGATGGTACAAGAATGATTCTGCCGCTAATCAAAAACCGGCAGAGAAAAAATCGCGATTCAGAATTAAATGGGAAGATGGAGATACTGTGAAGGGTATGGCTGACCCTCCTGCGGTAAAAAAGGACAATGCTGTAAAGAACTTGTTCAGGAAGAAATAATTATTATGAAAATTTTCCGTCATAAAACCTTCTGGAAGTTCTTTTTACTTCTTTTTGCTGTTCTCATAGGAATGGGCTCGTTGATTTATACTGAGAATCTTGTTCGAAAACTTAAGATAGAAGAGAGAAAAAACGTTGCATTGTGGGCCGAAGCAACACGACTGATTTCACTACCCGATACAAGTCAGAATGTTGAGTTCCTCTCAACAATAATCGAAAACAACAATACCGTACCTGTAATTCTTACGGATGAATCAGACAGTATAATCTCTGCAAGAAACTTTGATAGTCGTAAAATAATTGATTACAAGTATATTAGAAAGGAACTTGAAAAGATCAAAGAAGAAAACAAACCAATAGTCAATAAACTTGAAAATGGACATTTTAATCTTATATACTATAAGGATAGTATTATTCTTACTATGCTTATTTTCTATCCGTATGTACAACTTGGATTTATAGTCCTTTTTATCATAGTCTCATATCTGGCCTTCAGTTCATCACGAAAAGCCGAACAAAACCAGGTATGGGTAGGTATGTCAAAAGAGACAGCTCATCAACTTGGCACACCGACCTCATCCCTTGCAGGCTGGATAGAGGTTCTTCAAAATAAGTATCCCGAAATTTCAATTACCGGAGAACTTGCCCGCGATGTGGAAAGACTTGAGAAAGTAACAGAAAGGTTTTCAAGGATCGGTTCAAAACCATCACTGACGAAAGAAAATATTGTAACTATTATTACCCGCACTGTTGATTATCTTAAATCAAGAGCCTCTTCGAAAGTTAAATTTATATATGATTACAGTAATAAAAATGAGGTTCTTGTTCCGGTAAATTCCGCCTTATTTGAATGGGTCATTGAGAATGTATCAAAGAACTCCATTGATGCTATGGAGGGGAGTGGAGAGATAACTATATGTATCGCAGAAACAGAGAAACATGCATTAATTGACATCTCTGATACCGGTAAGGGAATCCCAAAATCTGCTTTTAATAAAATTTTCAATCCCGGCTTTACAACCAAGCAAAGAGGATGGGGTCTGGGCCTCTCGCTTGCTAAAAGAATAATTGAGGAATATCATAATGGTAAGATCTTTGTAAGACATTCGGAAGTAGGTAAGGGTTCCTGTATAAGAATTGTAATGAACAAGGATAAGTTCTGATAGTTATATTTAAAACCCATTATGAAGAGAAATGAAATTGAGATCATGGCTCCTGCTGGTTCCTATGAATCGCTGATGGCAGCGATTCAGGGTGGTGCCGACTCTGTGTATTTCGGAGTCGAACAACTCAATATGAGAGCTGCCTCATCAAATAATTTCACTATTGAAGACCTTAGGAATATTGTTTCAATCTGCAAAAAAAACAGACTTAAAAGTTATCTTACTGTAAATGTGGTAGTGTATGACCATGAAATTGAACAGATGCACAGTATAATCGATGCAGCCGTTGACAGTGGAATTACAGCAGTAATAGCCTCGGATCTCTCAGTAATCAATTATGCATTTGCCGCCGGAATCGGGATTCATCTTTCAACACAACTTAATATCACTAATGTTGAAGCATTGAAGTTTTATGCTAAATGGGCTGATGTAGTTGTACTGGCACGCGAATTAAATCTTAACCAGGTAACATATATCTATAATAGTATCAGAGAACAGAATATCACTGGTCCGAAAGGAGAGCTGATTAAGATTGAAATGTTCGCACACGGCGCTCTGTGCATGGCTATTTCAGGTAAGTGTTATTTAAGCCTTCATGAAAATAATAAATCTGCGAACAGAGGTGAATGCTATCAGACCTGCCGCAAATCATATATTGCCACCAGTATGGAATCGGGTTATGAGCTTGAGATTGATAATGAGTATATTATGTCTCCCAAAGATCTATGCACTATAGGATTCATCGATAAAATGATCGATGCCGGTGTGAGCGTTCTTAAGATTGAAGGAAGAGCCAGGTCTGCTGAATATGTCAGAGAAGTGTCATCATGCTATAGTGAAGCGGTATGCGCTATTGAAAAGGGAACATTTAATAAAGATAAAACTGATGAATGGAGGGCAAGACTCTCGACAGTTTTTAACAGGGGATTCTGGGATGGTTATTATCTGGGGCAGACAATGGGTGAGTGGAACACTAATTATGGTTCCAGTGCAACAAAAAGAAAGGTTTACCTCGGAAAGATTACCAATTATTTCACAAAACTTAATGTTGCCGAAATCAAACTCGAAAACGGCGATCTCAATAAAGGAGATACCATTCTTATTACGGGGCCGACTACAGGCGTTGTTAAATACGTGGTGAATGAGATCCGTGTTGATCTGAAGATGGCTGAGAAAGCTTTAAAAGGAGAATTGTGCTCAATTAAGACCCCCGATTATCTGAGAAGATCTGACAAAGTCTATAAGTGGGTCGATTATAAAGAAATTAAAGGAACCATAGAGTAACCTCTTTCCCCTTTAAAGACAACTGCTTCTACCATTTTAACTTGCTTGCAGCATCAGAAATTTTTAAGGCATTAGATTCAATATCATCGGTATCGACATTAACATGAATAATATCTTCACTGCCTTTTTTCTTTAATCCGAACATATAAGCCTTGTCGTAATAGCAAAGAACTATTTCAATTGCCTTTGCAAAATCTCCAGTTTCAACCGCATTGATTGCGTCTCTGGTCTTATCGCCCCCAAGTCTTTTGCTTATCTTTAAAACAGATTGTTTAAGAGCTTCCGGAGGGTAAGTAGAATACTCTTTCATAAGTCGGGGGATTCTGGTATTAACATCCATAACCAGAACAATTACAGGCATATCCTGCATATTAAGATAAAATATGTCAGGTATGAATACGGAACCAATATTACGGCTTTCATCTTCAACCCAGAAAGGAAGCTCTCTGTTTAATTTCTTCCAGTCAGTAAAAAGGATGTTTCCAAATTGTTCGGTAGTTGGCTGAGGCAGCTGTCCGAGAGCTCCGAATGCGGAGCCTTTGTGGTTTGCAAGTCTCTCAAGATCAATGACCTGCTGCCCCAGCGAATTAAGATATCTGAGAATATGAGTTTTACTGCTTCCTGTCATCCCTCCGAGAACAATCATTTTTCGTTTCTCAGCAAGGCTTTCTAAAACGTGGTGTCGATAAGATTTATATCCACCATCCAATACGCTAACCTCAATATCTCCCAATGAAAAGAGCCAGGCCATTGCTTCCGATCTCATACCACCCCTCCAGCAATGAACGAGAAGTTTCCCGTCTTTTGTTATCTTCAGAGCTTGTTCCAGTTTTGATCTGAGCGATGGACCAGTATGTTTAAGTCCTTCAAGAATTGCCGGTAGCCGTCCCTGTTTTTTATACTTTATTCCGACAACTTCCCGCTCGTTATCTTCAAAGAGCGGAATATTAACTGCTCCCGGAATATGACCAGAATTAAATTCAGATGGAGATCTGACATCTGCAATTGGCATGGTCTCAGAAAGCTCCAGGAATCTCGTAACATCAATCTTTTTAATCATCATGATTTGACCCCCTTCCCTGTTTCCCCAAAGCCTTGCTCCGCCGAAGCGACTATGCGAAGGCGAGGAAAGTTAGAAAGGGGGTAATGAATATAAAAAAGCGTCACTCATGTTATTTTTTAAACCCTATACTCGTTTATTTTTTAAAATACCTGGCGAAAAGCCTTTTAAGTTCTTCAATTCTGACAGGTTTAGAAATAAATTCTTTGATTCCGGACAATTCGGCCTTTCTTCTTGTTTCAGGCATAATATCTGCAGTAATGGCAACAATTAAAACCGATTTGTCGACTTTCAGAATCCGTTGGGCAGATTCGAATCCATCCATCTCAGGCATGATCAGATCCATGAAAATAAGATCAAATTTTTTGGCTTTTGCCAGCACATAACCAGCCCAACCATCATCTGCAAGCTCGAAGGAATAACCAAGGCTTTTAAGCATTGCCCCTATAACGTGCTGATTCATTTTGTTATCCTCAATTATCAATATATTAATATCGGTTCTCACACTGCTAATCTCAATAGATGAAGACTTATCCTCCAGAAAAGGAAAACTATTCTTTATTATACTAAGTAACTCGCTGACATCAAATGGTTTTATAAGATAATGATCTATTCCCAGAGTAATACAATTCAGGTAGTTTCCCTTTTTATCATTTGAGCTTATCATAAGCATAATGAAGTTGGTTGAAAGTTTGTTTTCCCATATTGCACTGGCTGCATCAAATCCGTTAAAGTCCTTATCATCAAATATGATGACCAGGTTATACTTTTCTTCAGGATAATTCATATTTGCCATGATCTGGTTCACAGTTGATCGCTGGAAAGTAGTGATTGTAACAGTTAGCCTCAGCCTGTGTAATGCACCTAAGATCTCCTCGTCGCGATTTTGATTTCCCGTTATTACAAGTGTCCTGATTCTATCAAAAGTTTTTATCCTTTCAAAAGAGAGTTCTTTTATTTGTCTGTCGTTTGAGTAGGTAAGAATAGTAAATGATACCTTAGTTCCAAGATCACCTGAAATCCCTGATGGACTTACTGCTGACAGTTCTCCGCCCATCAGATCAACAAGTTGTTTTGACAGAATAGTTTCGAATCCGGAATCATCATTAGTTCTTACTTTCTTTGATTCAATATTTACAAAATCACTAAAGATTTTTTTAAGGCTTGCTTTGTCAAAACTTCTGCCGGTATCGAGCAACTCGAATCCAAGAGTTATAATGCCGTTCTTGTTGTTCTTAAGCATACACTTCAGACGTATTTCACCTTTTTCGGTATTTCGAACGGAGTGGTTTATCAGGTTAGTCAGTACTTGCCTCAGTCTGAATGGGTCGCCAATGATGCTTTCCGGAACATTATCCTCTACCACGCAAATGAAATTCAGTTCATTGGACGCTATATTTGTTTTAGCAAGATCCTTACAATAATTAATCTCCGCTCTCAAATTAAAGGGAACCTCATCAAGGATCATTTTCCCCGATTCAATTCTTGAAAAATCAAGGATGTCATTAATAATGCTCAGGAGTACTACTGTTGATTGAGACAGGAGGTCTACTATATCCTTTATCTCAGCTGAAAGATGATGTCTTTTAAGCACATCTGTCATTCCAATAATCCCATTTAGCGGAGTCCTGATCTCATAACTCATCCTTGCAAGAAACTCTGACTTTGCTTCGTTGGCCATAGCCTCCTGTTTCCGCGCCGACTCAAGCATAGTTACATCGATCAGTATCTCCATGGTAGCATCTTCTCCCATGAACATCACTTGTATACTATTCCTGTACAGAATTATTTCCCCTGTTTCTTTTTTTATAATTACAAACTGGTCGGGATTGAAAGTTCCACCCAAATTTTTTGAATAATAATCACTCGCGCCAGGTAAAGATGATTCAGGAAAGATTTTTCCCTTCATCTCCGTTTCGCTCACATAAGAATATTGTTCGGCGGCAACTTTATTCGCTTTAAGTATTTCCCTGTTTTTATTATGTACAATCACTCCTACAGGCATCTCTTCAATCAGTTTAAAAAGCATTTTTTCGGAGGTTTTTAGCCCTTTCATTTCAGCTTCCCGGGCTTTTAGATATCGCCAGAATAAATAGATAATCGCCTGAATCATCAAAAGTGTTCCCAGGACTATAAAAAGAGCGTTCCTGAGCATATATTTCTGAAAACGCGTTGTAGGAGCAGAAAAGACAAGTCCCAGATCTCTTTTTTGCAGAAGTTGTGTTGAATAATATGAGGATATTAATACTTCTTCTTTACCATTAATAGTCGCTTTATGAATAATATTCGCAACAGATCCTGCCGCCAGACCTGCAGCGATCTTATCCAGTTGAGAGTAAACTACTTTATTTTGATTATTATCGTAAATAATCTCTCCCGAATCGCTAACAACCCATTGCCATTGATAGTCTTTAAGATTAAATTCTGAAAAGATTGCTCTAAAGTATTTCTGATAGTCAACAGATACAACAATGTTACCGATGGTTTCATTGGTTTTTTTATTCAGAACCGGCAGGTAATAATTATATTTTCGGTTTTCCTGGACAAGTTTTTCAATAGTGTCGATCGCTGTCTGAACATGAAGGATAAATGGTTGTTCTAGCCATTCCTGAGTATCATTATCTTTTTTTAAAGTGAATTCATTCTTATTATTATCGAACAATCTGATCCCGGTTACGAATTCTTTATACTTTGTAAAGAAAGATTTCATCTTTTCTATTGTCAGCGCCTGATTCCCGGGGTTAGTAAAAAAATGGCTGAGGTCCTCGGAAAAATTGATCTGGTTAAAATCGCTGACAAAGCCGTTGTTTGTGCTGTCGACCGAGAGACCTACAATCTGCACCTGCCGGTCAAGCAATTCAATAATATAATCTATCTGCTTATTATACATACGCTTATAGTAGATATAATTAGTAATCATTATAATAAGGACTGCTGAATAAACAAGTATAAGGATCCTTCTCATCTGAATAAAATATTTTGTGCTTAAAGCATATAAAGTTAATTTATAAATGCAACAATTCCTTTTTACCTGTACTTGCCATTATCTCCATCCATAATATTCAGATAGCTTTTGTACCGTAGAAAAGCGATATCTCCCTTTTCCACTGCATTACGCACTGCGCATCCCGGCTCATCGAGATGAAGACAATTATTAAATCTGCATTCTTTTGATATTTTGAATATCTCCCGGAAAAAATGGTAAATCTCATTCCGTTCCATATCAACAACACCAAATCCTCTGATTCCCGGAGTGTCAATTACATATCCATCAAATGGCATCTGATGCATTTCAGGAAAGGTTGTGATATGCTTTCCCTGTTTGTGATAATCTGAAATCTCGGCTGTTTTAAGTTTAAGAAGAGGATCAAATGCATTTAACAGAGTTGTCTTACCTACACCTGAATTACCAGAGATCAGGCTTGTTTTTCCCCTCATTAATTGTTTAAGAACTTCCAGGTTTGTCGGTTCTTTCAGCGAGAGTCTGATACAATCATAGCCAATATTTTTGTATATTGACTCAAGGTATTCCAATTTAGTTAATTCAGTTTCTCCATACAGATCTGTTTTATTGATAATTATTTTTGCCGGCACCCGGTAAGCTTCTGCAGCGATCAGAAACCTGTCGATAAATTCTACCTGTGTCTCAGGAAGAATAATAGTGATCATTAGAAAGACCTGATCAATATTAGCAGCGATTATCTGTGAGTGTTTTGAAAGATTTGTGGCTTTTCTTAAGATCCAGTTCTTTCGATCGAGTACTTCTGTTATAATACCCGTATTAGTCTTCGTGTCTATTTCAAATAAGATATTATCTCCAACAGCTATTGGATTAGTTGTACGGAATTCTTTAATCCTTAGTTTCCCTTTGATAGAACAATTAATTCTTTTCCCTTCACCAAATAGAACTCTATACCTGCTTCCTGTAGATTTTAATACAATTCCTTTTTCCAATAGATTATAATTTGGAAATTCTCTAATTATCAGATGCCATGAGCAGGAATGGCTTCATCTCAAAACTATGGTAGTAAGGTCTTAGCCTTTCAATATTATAATCTGATAGTTTTACTACTTTTTTAGATGATGTAACCACATCAATAGGCAGATTATCATATCTTCCATTTTTCAGGACCACAATCCTGCCATGTACCCCTTTAAGAATAAGATCCAGCGCAAGATTTCCATAAGCCATCGGAACGATTGAATCAAGCGCATCAGGATCGCCTCCGCGCACCATATAGCCAAGTTTCTGGTATATTACATTAATTACTTTACCATTATTATATTTTGGAGAAAGTTCTTTAAGTTTTGCTGATACCATTTCACCTATGCCTCCGAGTTTTGCATGGCCATAAGCATCCTTTTCACTGTCAGCAAATATCATCGCACCTCCTTTAAACATTGCGCCTTCTGAAACCAGAACTACTGAATATTTACTTGGATTTTGATTTCTGTCTTCAACAAGAAGTTTTGCAAGTTTATCTATATCAAACTCATATTCAGGTATTACACACCTGTTAGCGGCGCCTGCCAGTGTAGGCAGCATCGCTGTAAACCCGGCGTATCTCCCGAATACTTCAAGAACCAATAGCCTTTCGTGTGATCCGGCAGATGTTCTCAGGCTGTTTGTCATTTGAATAGTTCGTGAAACGCAGGTGCTGAAGCCAATACAATAATCGGTTCCGGGAACATCATTGTCCATCGTTTTAGGGATTGCAACAACGTTTACTCCTTTTTTATAAAGATGAACACCATAACTAAGTGTATCATCACCGCCGATTGGAATAAGGTAATCAATTCCAAGCCATTCAAGGTTTTTAATTATTTCCGGTGTAAGGTCATTCACCTCCGCATTATAGGAACTCTGAAGATATTCAGGAACATTCGCTTTTGCCATATGGCTCGGTCTTGTTCTGGAGGTATGCAGGAATGTGCCTCCGGTTCGGCCTGCCTTATTTACAATATCGTCAGTAAGAACCTGAAAATTGTTGCTGTTATCTGCTTTGGCATCCCTGATTAATTCGGTTATTCCTGCCCATCCCCTGCGAAGCCCGATTACTTTGTATCCTTCGCGGTTTGCACGGATTGTTACTGCACGAATTGCCGGATTTAGTCCGGGGACATCTCCCCCTCCTGTCAGAATAGCAATTATCCCCTTAGTTGTTTTATGAGTTACCATGATCTTTTGCTTTTTATTTGGTTCCATTATTGGTAAATTTGAGACCTCTAAAGTAAAACATTTTAATATTATTCCAAAAACAGTTATTATGCCGGAAAATCAAACAAGAACAAATTTACAAAAGAACTTGTCAGTTCTTGATTACCGGGGGTAGTGGCCTGATAGGAAGATATCTTACCTCAACCCTACTGACTGCAGGTTATGACGTGTCGCATCTCTCGAGAAATAATAATCAAATTGGAAAAGAAAGAGTTTTCTTCTGGGACCCTGAAAAAAGACTGATCGATCCTAAAGGGGAGCCGGGTCTCTTCTGAAAAAATAATGAAAACAGGATACCGGTTTCAATTCAGTTCGCTCGAAGATGCACTGATTAATGTGATCCGGGGATAGAATTCTGCAATTATCAGCCGTGTTTGGAAATAACTTCAAGTTTTGCCATATCTACCACTTCAATAGTCTTTCCAAAGACCCGGATTATCCCCTCTTTCTTGAATTCAGACATAGTCCTGATGACGTTTGCAGTGCTCATGCCAATATAGTCTGCTATCTCTTTCCGGGAAACAGGCAAGTCGAAGACCCTTGATTTGTAAATATCATTCGTAAAATAAAGTAAAACATAAGCCACTCTGCCAATCAGATTTTTTTGTCTTATATCGAGGGTTTGAGATATAATTTTATCATTTATCCTTGAGATTTTGGTAAGAAGCCCCATTGCAAATCCTCCATTTTTTAAAAACAATTGTTTTATAAAATCAAGGTTTACCATACATACAATTGAATCTTCAAGTGCGGAAACAGAATACTGGTATCTCTCTTCCGAAAAAATGCTCATATTACTGACAAATTCAAATGGCCTGGTAATAGTTATTACCTGCTCGTCACCATTAGGTGTTCTCCTGTAGAGTTTAACAAGACCGCTTTTCAGATATTTAAAGTTGCTGATTTTTTCACCTTCATGATTTATTATCTCCCCTTTGCGAAAAAACAGTTCCTCTTTGTGATCACAAAGTTCTTCTACTGATATCTCATCAAGATAGGAAAATACTACTTCCCGGAAATCACAACTCGTACATGAGCAGGGCTTTTTCTTTTCGTTCACGTTTTTCTGTTTTTCACAAAATTACCAATTTCCTGATCACATTATCAACTTTCAATTTGTTTTATTGGCAAATTTAGACCTAATTTGAAAGTCTAAAAGTACAATCATCCATTTTTATCAGAAATGATCTACAAAACTGATTACCATATGCATTCCAGCTACAGCGATGGAAGATCAGTCCCCGGGGACTATATCGCTCCTGCAATTGCTGCCGGACTGAGTGAGATAGGCTTCTCCGAACATCTTACATTATTCAAAGATCCTGAAGACTGGAATATGAATCCTGTAAACATTTCTCCTTATATAAGTCACTTGGAAACCCTTCGGAAAAACACAAAGAGTATTAAAATTAAAATTGGTCTTGAGGTTGATTTTTTTGCAGGGAAAGAGGAAGAGATTCGGGCATATCTCAATCCGCTGCCACTTGACTATATTATCGGATCTGTTCATTATCTCGGCGAGAAAACTGTAGATAACGGTCCTGAGTTTTATGAAGGGAAAAGTATAAACAAATTATTTGAAGCCTACTTTGATTCTGTAGTTACAGCTGTTGCTTCAGGACTTTTTGATATAATTGGCCATTGTGACCTGATAAGAATATATGGTTATAAACCCACCTCTGATCTGGAACCTCTTTACAGGAAGCTCGCTAAAACAATGAAAACTCATAATGTAGTTTTTGAGGTCAATACCAACGGCAGAAACAGACCTCTTGCTGACTTTTATCCTGACCGTCGGTTTCTTCATATATTCAGGGAAGAAAATGTTCCGGTTTGTGTTAACTCAGACGCTCACATGCCATCACGCGTGGGACAGTATTTCGATGAAGCTTATGAATTGTTAAGATATATTGGTTTCACTGAAATGGCGGTGTTTGACAAGAGAGTGAGACAGATGGTTCCATTTTGATTGGAGGACAAAGTCTAAGATGCCAAAATATGTTCAAGAAAGATCTTCAGACCTATTGCAATTAGCAGCAGTCCCCCTATAATTTCGACTTTATTCCCCAGTCTCTCTCCGGCTGATTTTCCTATCCGTATAGCTGTCATGGAAGCAAGAAAAGTAACCGCACCAATAACGGTTCCTGCCTCCCAGATCCTTACTTTAAGGAGGGCAAAACTTATTCCTACAGCAAAAGCATCGATACTGGTCCCAAGGGCAATAGTAAATAGGACAATAATACTGCTGTAATCTTTCACTTCCACATCTTTAGCTTTCTTCAGCCCCTCAACAATCATCTTTATACCAAGGAAAGAAAGCAACCCTAAAGCAATCCAGTGATCAGTTAACTTCAGAGCATCAGAAATTATTGATCCGAGAAAATAGCCTGCAATAGTAAGACCTCCCTGAAATACGGCCAAAACAATTGCAATCCATGATGCCTGCCTGAAGAGGATCCCACTCCTGATCACACCATACGACAACGAAACAGCGAATGTGTCGAAAGATAAGCCCAGGGCGATAACCAGAATTGTAAAATAGTCCATGACTTAGTCATAAGTTGGCAAATATAATATAAATCATCACTCAAATGATTTTAAGATTGATTGTATATATTTGAATGCTAAAATTATGTATTCAATGAGAGCCGTAATTCAGAGGGTAAGCAGTGCATCAGTGAAAATCAGGAAAAAGATCAAATCTGAAATTGGAGTCGGATTACTTGTCCTGCTGGGAATTGAAGACACCGATGATGATACCGATATTGAATGGCTGTGCAGTAAAATAACACATCTCCGAATCTTTAACGACAGCCATGAAGTAATGAATTTATCGGTTATTGATGTTGATGGAAATATTCTTGCAATCAGTCAGTTCACTCTTCATGCAAAAACCAAAAAAGGAAACAGACCTTCATATATTCGTGCAGCGCACGCTGATATTGCAATTCCATTGTATAACAAGTTTATAATCAGGCTCTCACAACTCATAGGAAAAGAGGTCTGCTCCGGAGAATTTGGCGCAATGATGCAGGTTGAATCAGTCAATGATGGCCCTGTTACAATAATTATTGATACTAAGGAACGGGAATGAATATGAATGCTAATGCCATCAGTCTGGGGTGGATCTGTATTGCGATAGCTGTTCTGATGACAGTTGTATTCCTGATTATTGAGGATAAAATCAGTAATCCTGTCTTTGATATACGGCTTATTATGAGAATCGGGAGAAAACAACTTAATATTCCAATAAAAATAATTATGAAAACAAAAAGTATTATATTAACCCCGTACTTTTTTCAACAATGTAATTTAACTTAATATCTAATTACATGACAAAACTTTATCAAAAACTGATCAAATTATGTCCCTCGGAAACCGAAATAAAAAAGGGACTTAAAAAAGTCGCCTCCACTGTTTCGGTGGTTCCTGATAAGCATCTCCTGATGAGTCTTTTGAATCTGATAGATCTTACCAGCTTAAATACGACAGATAATAAGAGCCACATAATACATTTAACGGGTAAAGTCAACAGCTTTTCGGGCCGTTTTTCAAATATTCCGAATGTTGCCGCTATATGTGTATATCCAAATTTTGTTACTGTAGTAAAAGAGAAGCTTAAAGCAAAAAATATTAAGATCGCATCTGTTGCAGGCGGTTTTCCTGCCTCGCAGACTTTCAGAAGTATTAAGGTCACCGAATGTAAAATGGCAGTTGAGGCCGGAGCCGATGAGATAGATATAGTTATCCCGGTTGGTGCGTTTCTCGGAAATGATTTTGTAGCAGTTGCAGATGAAATCAGGGAAATTAAAGGCGCAATAGGAAATAAACAACTTAAGGTTATAGTTGAATCGGGACTTCTCGGGGATTTTGAACATATCTTCAGAGCATCCATGATTGCGATGGATGCAGGTGCAGACTTTATCAAGACATCTACCGGGAAAACGACTGTTTCTGCTACTCCGGAAGCTGCATTTGTAATGTGCCGTGCAATTTCAGATTTTTATTCAGAAACAGGCATCAGGGTTGGATTTAAAGCTGCAGGTGGTATTGTTACTCCGGCTGATGCAATTACTTATTATCAGATTGTCAAACATTGCCTGGGAGAAGATTGGTTGAATAATACGCTGTTTAGAATCGGTGCAAGCAGGTTAGCTAATAATATACTTTCTGAAATTTCAGGTTGCCCCAGTAGTCATTTTTGAAAACGGTCTTCAGGTTTTTTTGATTTATCTCTTGTAATTATCATTACTTTTGTGTTTTGAATTCACAGAAGAGATGACCATTTCTATATCAGAAACACAGCAGGATACTGTCAGAGCAGGCAGATTTACTATAAAGGAATCAATCAGGGTAAATACTTATTCACTGCCTGCTGTCAGACAATTTTCATCAAAAGACAGTGGAAAACATTCTCAGCATCCGGCA
>JADGPT010000156.1 GCA_017882345.1 Bacteroidales bacterium | reverse complement strand
GCATCCAAAATTCAGCACTTATGCCAAGAATGTTTTCAAGTTTAAGGGCAATTTCTTCCGTAATGTTCCTTTTCCCTTTCAGAATGTCGCTCATATGTGAAGGATACATTTTTATATCCATTGCAAACTTTGACTTTTTCAGCCCTCTCGATAATATTTCCATTTCAAGGACTTCCCCAGGATGTAATAAAACATCCGTCCTTAACTCTTGTCCATTTGATCCAACTACCTTCTTGGTTGTCATAATATTATTATTTATAATGGTTAGACAATTCTTCTATGATTGCTATTTCTGTTAATTGAATAACATCGTTTTCAAGTTTAAATTCAAGCCTATAACCATGATCAACCATTATTGAATATAAGCCCTTTTTATTCCCTTTTAAAGCCTCAAAGTTTAATCCCCTGAACTTTGATAGCTCAATCGAACTTTCAACGTTCTTTAGGATTAATATGACTTTTTTAAATTTTGTTATTACTACTTCACTGTATTTTGGTTTCCCTTTTAAAGGCTCACCTGTAAATAATTTTTCTAAATAATCATTTTCAAACTTTACAAGCATGTAAAAAAATGTAAATTATTCCGGTCTGATTTTACAATTATTATACAAATGTAGTAAATTATTTTATATTACACATAATGTGTAATATTATTTATTTCCTTTATTCGCAAGTTTTTGCTCAAAGGATACTGGAACATTGTTTGAATTTTTTTTAAACCCTTTAATAACTACTCCTTCCATGCGGAGATACTGGTAAATGGAAGATCTGCTTATATTAATCGTAACCGGCTGAAGACTACCGTCGCGAGATAAATTAAGATAAAAGACAAAAAGGAAAAATGCAATCTGCCTTCCATACCAGCCACCAGCGCAGCTGCTGATTATCAGAAGACAATAAATCACTGTTATAGAACCGTAAAATATATAACTATCTCCAGTAATTGTGTAATCGTACACCGTTCTTATAGACTTATCTTTGTATCTTTACAATTGACTATAATAACAATTTTATAAGCTCTTTACTATGAAATCACTAAGAGTAAAAAAATCAAAGACTAATAATTTCACATTTCCAAAATGTCTCACCGGTATGCAGGGCCTGGATGAAATCACAACCGGAGGTATACCCAAAAACCGTCCTACTCTTTTGTTGGGTAATACAGGATGTGGCAAAACAATTATGGCTATGGAATTCCTTGTAAAAGGAATAGAATTGTATGATGAGCCAGCTGTATTTATGGCGTTTGAGGAAACAACAGAGGAGCTGTTACTAAATGTAAAATCCATAAACTACAACATGGAAGCGCTTCTTGCAAATAAGAAAATATACATAGAACATATACACGTTAATCCTGATGAATTTCGAAAAACCGGCTTGTATGATCTTGAAGGTTTGTTCGTAAGGCTCGATCAGGCAATCAAAAAGGTAAAGGCAAAACGTCTTGTGCTTGATTCTTTAGATACACTTTTTTACGGTCTCGATTATAGAGTGCTACGATCAGAATTCAAAAGACTTTTAACCTGGTTAAAAGAAAAGAAAGTAACAGCAATAATTACCTCAGAAATTGGAGATACCTTTCTTACACGTCACGGATTGGAGGAATATGTAGCCGATTGTGTAATAGCATTAGATAATCGCGTAACTAATCAAATCACAACCAGGAGACTTAGAATTATTAAATACCGTGGTTCCTTTCATGGTAACAATGAATATCCTTTTACCATCGATGAAAATGGAATATCTGTTTACCCAATAATAAGTCAGGCATTTGAGCAGGAATCAAGTTCAAAAAGAATCCTCTCAGGGGTTAGTGAATTAGACGAAATGCTGGATAAAAAAGGATTTTACGCTGGAAGCAGCATTCTAATATCAGGAACAGCCGGTACAGGAAAAACCAGCCTGGCAGCTTCATTTGCATATAGTGTTTGCCAGGCAAAAAAAACCTGCCTTTTTTGTGCATTTGAAGAAGCCCCAAACCAGATAATAAGGAATATGCAATCAATAGGATTCCATTTAGATCCGATGGTTGAATCGGAAATGTTAACTTTTTATTATTCAAGGCCTACTTTGCAGAATCTTGAATTGCATTTTCTTGCTATTAAGAAAATAATAAATGATATAAATCCTACTGTTGTTATTCTTGATCCGATAACAAATTTAATGACCGAAGGTCCTAATAGTGATATCAGATCAATGCTGACGAGGTTTGCAGATTATTTAAAAACTCAGAATATAACCGTAATGTTTACTGCGGCAATAACAGTCGGATCAATAGAACGAAATCCGAGCGATGAAGGAATTTCATCAATGGTCGATACCTGGATTATGGTTCAGGATATTGAGGTAGATGCCGAACGCACCCGGAGTTTATGTGTTATGAAATCGAGGGGTATGGTGCACTCTAACGAGGTGAGAGGGTTCAAAATTTCAAGTAAAGGAATTTCTTTATTTCCCATTATTATTGGAAAAAGCAGCACATCATCTCTATCCAAAAGAAGCGCTAAGGAACACCTGAATCTATCCACATCTAAAGATTCAAATAAAATGAAAGAAACCTCACGGTAACCTGATCTCAAATAAAAAAAATTTATTAAGGGTTTAATTTGAAAAATAAGTTTGTTGCCATGATAAATAAGATATCTAAAAAGAAAAAGATTAAAGCAGACCCTGAGTGTGCCGGAGAAGAAAAGTATATTCTTCGGCTATTTATTACAGGTATTTTACCAAACTCCGCCCGTGCAGTAAAAAACATTAATTCAATCTGCGATCAATATTTAAATGGCAGGTATGAATTAGAGATAATTGATATTTACCAGCAACCGTCGCTGGCAGTTCAGGAAGAAATAATTGCTGTACCGGTATTGATAAAAAAATTTCCATTACCTGAAGAAAGGATGATTGGAGACTTATCAAATACTGAAGAGGTTCTCAAAGGACTTTGCCTGGTTTAATTAATACGGCTCTAAATCTTATGGTAAAAAATAGTAAAGAACTTTTAATCGAGTCCGAAAAGCTGAAGAAAGATAATGCAATTCTTCATAAACAGCTAAGAGAAGCTAAGGAGTCTCTTGATGCATTTAAGACAGGGAATATAGATGCACTGATTATTTCTCATGAAAAAGCCCTTAAAGTATACACTGAAGAAACAGCTGATAAACCGTACCGTATTTTAATTGAGAAAATGCATGAAGGAGCTATTACTATAAATGAAGATGGAACTATTCTATATTGCAATTCCTATTTTTCAAACATGGTAAACCTCCCCTTACAAAAAGTAATAGGAACAGTATTCGAAACTTATATTGATGTTTCTTCAAAATCCCGCTTTGTAACTTTGCTGAAAAAAGGTGCGATAGATGCTTTAAAAGAAGAAGTATACATATATGTGGGAGATGGTAAAAAGATACCTGTCATAATGACTATAAATGCTTTGTTGCTGGATAATAGTATTATTTTAAGTATTATTCTGACAGATCTTACAATTCAAAATGTAAATAAAGAGCTTGCCGCACTCTCACACGATTTGCAAAGTCCTTTGGCCGGCATTATTGAATTGGCTGAAATATTGAAAGAAAATTTTGAAACATTTGAGAACAGTACCGTAAAAGAAATGCTCGAGCTCATATATAAATCATCAAAAGATGAGTTAATTATGCTTGATTACTTTGTGGAAATGGCAAGGATAAAATACGCTTCGGAAGCATTTTCACCTGCAAAAACTGACCTTAATCAATATGTTGAGAAAGTTTTTAATACTTTAACTGAAAATGCTGTCGCAAAAAACATACATCTTTATAACGAAATTGAAGAGAATACAAATGTTTTTGCAGATGGAAAAATGTTGCTTTCTATACTTCAAAACATAATTTCAAATTCAATAAAACATACTCGGTCCGGAGGGAAGATAGCAATTACATCGAAAAGAAAAAAGGATAAAATAATTATTGAGATAAAAGATAATGGCATTGTAACGTCCGAAGAAAAAACGAAGCCACTTTTTACTCCACAAATGATTTCTCTTTCAAATATTAAGAAAGAAAATAATGGAGCCGGTATTGGATTACTGTTTGCAAAAATATTTTTGGAAAAAAATGGCGGTGAAATTTGGGTAGAAAGTATTAAAGGTGAGGGCTCATCCATTTATTTGACATTACCTTTGAAACAAACAATAAATAAAAAGGATAACCAGACAAAATTTAATTCGTAAAAAGCTTTTTAATTATGACCTTGTTAAGTTTGATTATCAATGAATACTAAGAATCCTATTAAAACCCGTAGTTCTGCAAAAGACTTTCCGGTAGTTTGCGTGGGCGGTTCGGCAGGTGGACTCGACTCTTATACCCGTCTTTTACTGAATTTGCCAAGCGATATGGGGGTTGCTATTGTCATCGTGAATCACCTGAGAACTGTGGCCACGCGGCTTCACGAAATACTCCCGAAATATACTGATATGCCTGTTGAACTTATCACTGAAAGACTGGATATCAAACCTAATCATGTGTTTATCATTCCTGAAAAGCGCGATTTGCACGTTCTTAATGATGAGTTCCGGCTGAAACCGATATCAAAACCCAGAGGATGGCCCGATGTGATTACTGTTTTTCTTCGTTCTCTGACACAAAACTGGGACGGAAAACTAATCGCTGTTATTGTCTCTGGCTATGATGGGGATGGGGCAGAAGCACTATGCGGTATAAAAGCTGTGGGGGGAATTACCATCGCACAGAAACCGGAGACAGCCGAAATGCCGGATATGCCAAATAGCGCAATAGCAAGCGGGTGTATAGATTTTATTCTTTCACCCGAAGATATCGCTAAACAAATTGTTCGAATTGCGCATTCTGAGTAAACCAGAAGGAACTTACTTAAGATGATCAAAGTCTACATAAGGATCTGTCTTGCATACTGAACACAGGTCTTAACTTCTTTTACGGCATTTGACCATGGTTTAACATCATATTCCAGCTCAATATCGCAATGGATCGGCCATCCTTTCTGTTTTATCAGCAGAAGAATATCGGCAACCGGTGCTTCACCCTGACCCCAGACCTGATTTGTATTGGCCGGATCAGTCTTTGGGCCGGTCTTATCCTTCATATGGATACTGACAATACGATCGTGATATTTTTCTATAATCGTATTCGGGTGGATGCCTGTTGAACCAAAAAAGTGACCGGCATCAAAATTCAGCATTACGGCTGGTGATACAGTCAGGAATGAATCATAACTGAAACCTGATGTTGCAAACTGCATATGGTTGTGGAATATAGCGTACATACCATGCTTCGCGGCAATAGGACCGAGTTTCTTTACTGCTTCTTCACCGATTTCCTCGGTGACACCTTTGGCTCCCAAAGCTTTAGCGGCTTTGAATGCATAATCGATCTCTTCATCTGACCATCTTGCCGGAGAAAATTTTACAATATGAATCTTAATTCCTGCATTATCGAACATCTTACGCACATCATCGAATTTTGACATTGGCAAAGCCAAACGCCATACTTTCATATCCTGATTGTATTTAGCAATGACATCCTTCTGTTCCTGGATCTTTTCCCGACGTTGTGGAGCAGGGGGAGCGCCAAGAAATTCTTCCACATCATTGCTCATCAGTTCAACTGAGCTGATACCGGCTTCTTTACAATACTTAATAATATTTTCAACTCCTCCCGGCATGCTGCGCCAGCTATAAGTTATAGCACCTATCTGAACACCACCAAAATTTGAGCCTGATGTTGTTTTGGTTACTTCTTTCATAACCGGAGTACTCTTACCGAGAAAATTTACCGGGATCATCGAAAAAGCAGCGACTGTTGCTGTACTACCCAGGAACTTACGTCTTGAGAAGTTTCCTTTTGATTTTTTTTCGTTTTCCATATTATTTTCCTGACTGTTAAAGAAAGTTATTGAAATTTAGAAAAAAATGAGAGAATATAAAGGTACAGAAATAAATCCGGACTTACTAAATCCGGGTTCCAATGCGTGACTGACATTAAATTTTAGATTGCCGTCCCGCCCCTTTCCCCTGTCCTGATTCTGATACATTCTTCGAGTGGTGTAATAAATATTTTTCCATCACCGACATTTCCAGCCCCGTTTGTACGGGCGGCTTTTAATATCGCATTAACTGTTATATCAACAAAGGCATCATTGACGCCTATTTCAATTCTGATTTTTGGGATCAGATCAGGAATAATGATCTGTCCTCTGTACATCTCTTCAATTCTCTGCTGTCCATGACCTGAAACCCGGCTGACAGTTATTCTTTTTATATCAGCTTCAATAAGTGCTTCACGAACTTTGTCAAGCTGAACTTCCCTGATGATTGCTGTTATTAGTTTCATTTTATGGTATTTACAAGATATCTGATTAACTGGGATTTAACATTCCATACCCTCTTTCTCCGTGGTAAGATCTGTCCATACCAGCCATTTCATCAGTCTCTGATGATTTAAATTTTATAAACTTATTCAGGATATAGATTATTATGAAAGTCATAACTGCTGCATAAACAATAGCTATGGTAACAGCGAGTCCTTGTACTCCAAGCTGATTCCATATTGTCCACTTCCCTCCTGCAGCAATTGCAGCATCGTGCATCCACGAGGGACGAATGAAGAAAGTAAGAAGGAGTGCTCCGACAATTCCACCTACACCATGGATACCAAATGCATCCAGGCTATCATCGTAGCCGAGTTTATTTTTAACCTGGATTGCTGAATAGCAGACAACTGAAGCCAGGAAGCCAAGGATCATTGCCCCATATGGCTGGACCACTCCCGCAGCCGGGGTTACAGCAACTAATCCTGCCAGAATTCCTGAGGCAAAACCCAGGGC
>JADGPT010000155.1 GCA_017882345.1 Bacteroidales bacterium | reverse complement strand
GTGTTGGATGAGGTCCCGTTTGATTACCACAGACGTGACTGTGGCTATTGGAGTTTGACGCCTCCGGCGTCGTTTACAACAATATGTCTAACTCAAATATAAAGATGTGTATAAAGGGTAGATACTTTGTAAAGAGGCGGAAAGTACCGAGTACATATTATTATAAATTAATGTATTGAATTCAATACAGTTTAGATTTATTAATTGCCTTTAGAGTCTTAAGAATATTTTTGGTTACCTTGTGATTTAGATTTACACAACTAAATAAAATTCACCAATTTAACACCCCTCTTTACGAAGTAGAGAGGGGCTGGGGGTGAGTACATTGGATTCAGCAGGGGATTAAATTGGTGAGTACATTGGATTCAGAAGGGGATTAAATGGATGAGTACATGTGATCCAAATGGGGATGGCGGGCAATATTTGTTCAGGTGGTGAGTTTGGATAGTAACCTTTAACGAATTTTTAACACTCCTTAACAAGAAGTTAAACATTCCTGGAGTTCTTTTGTATGCTGATTTCCCTTGAGAAATCAGGTATGGTTAATGATACTCAATTTATTATATTTGCAGCTTAAATTTTTAAACTATGGAGCAAACTGCTGACATCAGGATTTTAAATGAAAAGATTGAGAAGGAGAGTTCCTTCGTCGACATTGTCAGAATGGAGATGAACAAAGTTATCATTGGGCAAAAGCATCTGACCGACAGCCTTATGATAGGCCTTCTTGCTAATGGACACATTCTGCTCGAAGGGGTTCCGGGTCTTGCAAAAACACTTGCGATCAAATCGCTTGCATCGATAATAGATGCAAAATTCAGCAGAATTCAATTTACACCTGACCTACTTCCTGCTGACCTTATTGGTACAATGATTTACAGTCAGAAGAAGGAGGAGTTTATAGTAAAGAAGGGACCCGTATTCGCAAACTTCATTCTTGCAGATGAGATTAACAGATCGCCTGCAAAAGTCCAGAGTGCGTTGCTTGAAGCAATGCAGGAGAGGCAGATCACAATCGGCGAGAATACTTTTAAACTAGCTGAACCATTCCTGGTTCTTGCAACTCAGAACCCCATTGAACAGGAGGGAACTTATCCTTTGCCGGAAGCACAGATCGACAGGTTCATGATGAAGGTCATTATTGATTATCCTGCTATGGATGAAGAGAAACTGATAATCCGGGAGAATCTTGCAAAGGAGTTCCCCACGGCCAACACAGTTCTGAAAACTGAAGATATAATCAGAGCCCGGAATGTTGTAAGGGAAGTTTATATGGATGAGAAAATCGAGAACTATATTTTGAATATAGTCTTCGCGAGTCGTAATCCTGAAAAATATGGACTCCCTGTTTTTAAAAATATGATTTCCTACGGAGCATCGCCCAGAGCTTCTATTAATCTTGCACTCGCGGCAAAAGCTTTCGCATTTATAAAGAGAAGGGGTTATGTTATTCCTGAGGATATAAGGACCATCTGTCATGATGTAATGCGTCACAGGATTGGCCTTACGTATGAAGCTGAAGCTGAGAACATTAACCAGGATCATATAATCTCCGAAATTCTTAATGTTGTTGAAGTTCCATAGCAGATACTGCATGAAGATCATCACATTATCTACAACGCTGATGTTGACTTGCATTTATGCTGATAGTCAGAATCTTATTGGTTATAAAGCAAAGGATATTCTAAGGTACATGAAGGAGAATCGAAACGAGATGAATTATAATAATGTGGTAAATAGTAAGTTTAGTTATCTGAAATACTCTGATAATCCGGAGAACCAGACTGTATTGTTTTTTCTTAATCCTGATTCTGTCTGCAGAAGTGAGAGAATAATTTGTGATGTAAATATGAGAGCTACAAAAGTAAAGGAATTCAACGCTCAATATGTGAAGAGTGGAGAGAATAAATGGATAGACAAACATGGTGGAAAAGTTTACTTTATTGAGATTATGGACGGGAAATGGTCCTGTGTTATAGCTATTGAATCTGAAAAGTAATTTGTTGTAAAGTGGAAGCGACTGAATTATTAAAAAAAGTCCGTAGAATTGAAATAAAGACAAAGGGATTAAGCCGGCATATATTTGCCGGTGAGTACCATAGCGCCTTTAAAGGACGCGGGATAGCATTCAGTGAGGTAAGAGAATATCAGTATGGGGATGACATCAGAAGTATTGACTGGAATGTGACTGCACGATTCAACCATCCTTATGTAAAAGTTTTCGAAGAAGAGCGGGAACTTACAGTAATGTTACTTATTGATGTAAGTGGTTCAGGAAATTTCGGGACGAAGGTCAGCTACAAGAGAGATTTAATGACTGAAGTAGCAGCTGTTCTTTCTTTCTCTGCAATATATAATAATGATAAAATAGGCGTTATATTCTTTTCCGATAAGGTTGAAAAATTCATACCGCCACTAAAGGGGAGCAGGCATATTCTGAGGATAATAAGGGAACTTCTTGACTTTACATCGCAGAGCAAACTAACTAATCTGGATGAACCATTGCGCTTCCTGACAAATGCCATAAAAAAAAGATGCACAGCATTTATTCTTTCTGATTTCATCGTACCAGAATTTGAAGATGCTCTTAAAATTGCCTCGAACAAACATGATATTGTTGCCCTGAAGGTTTATGATCCATTGGAGCAGGCGATGCCTGACCTTGGATTGGTAAAGGTCTCCGATTCGGAAACAGGAGAAGAGAAATGGATAGATACCTCCTCTGCTGCTACCAGGAGAGCTTATGAAAAATGGTGGAACAGTCATATTGAAATCATCAAAAATATCTTTAAAAGATGTGGCGTGGATTCTACAGAATTCCGAACCGATCTGGATTATGTTAAACCACTTATAAAACTGTTTGAGAAAAGATAATGGTTATGAAGAAGTTGAGTATCACTATATTTCTATTTATTTCATTCATTTCTTCTTCCATTGGGCAGGATGTAAAAATCACTTCATCATTTGATTCCACGAGAATATTTATCGGTGATCAGATAAAATTTACAATTACTGTTGATAAGCCATCCAACCTCCGGCTCATAATACCAGTTTTCAAAGATACATTATGTAAAAATATTGATATTATATCCGGACCAAAGACAGATAGTATATCAAGCCAGAACGGAAGGGTTAAAATAATACATAAGTATCTCATAACATCATTTGATTCAGGACGTTATCAAGTCCCCCCGGTTTTTGCAGAGGCAAAAAATGAAGGTGGACTCAAAAGATATTATTCTGATTATTCCATGCTCGAAGTTATGCGGGTTAAAATTGCTCCTGCAGATACTACAGCAAAAATATTTGATATCATTGAACCCTACAAAGCGCCAATAACAATTGGAGAGATACTTCCATGGGTTCTTCTGATTATTCTGGCTGCTGGTATTGGCTGGGCAATAATCAGGTTTTTACGAAATCATAAAAAATCTGAAAAAGGTATAGATATATTTATTCCTTCCGATCCCGCGCATGTGATTGCCTTCCGGGAACTGGAAAAGCTGAAAAGTGAAGAACTCTGGCAAAAGGGGGAGATTAAAAGATACTATACAAAACTGACTGAAATATTACGCCTGTATCTGGAAAACAGATTCAGAGTGTACTCGCTTGAATTAACTACTGCTGAGACACTTGAAGCTCTCGTTAATACAGGTTTTAAGAAGAACGGTTCTTATAATGACCTCAAATCAGTGCTGACAGGCGCCGATCTTGTAAAATTCGCCAAATATAATCCTGTTGCTCCTGAGAATGAATCTCACTTTCAAACTTCATGGAATTTTGTGCTTGCAACAAAGGAGAATGAATTGGTATTTGAACCAGTCGGGGAAAAAATAAGTGAGAAGGAGGGTAACGTATGAACGGGATAACTTTTGCCGAGCCACTCTTTCTATATCTTCTGATAGCAATACCGGCAATGATTGCTTTCTATATTCTGAAACAGCAGAGTGTAACCGCTTCCTTAAGGATGCCAGGATTACAGTCTTTTGCCCAAGCAGGAATCACTTTCAGAAACTACCTTCGACATATTCTTTTTGCGCTCAGAACAATTGCATTAACCCTTTTGATAATTGTACTTGCCCGCCCGCAGAAAACTGACAAATTCCAGGATATTTCAACGGAAGGCATTGATATTGTTCTCACTCAGGACATATCAGGAAGTATGCTCGCGCGTGATTTCAGACCTGACAGGCTGGAAGCTTCAAAAAATATTGCTACTGAGTTTATTTCAGGAAGACCCTATGACAGGATCGGTCTTGTGGTATTCAGTGGAGAATCTTTTACTCAATGTCCGCTGACAACTGATCATGCCGTACTTATTAATCTGCTTCGTGAAATACAGAGTGGAATGATTGAAGATGGTACAGCTATTGGAATGGGACTTGCCACTGCTGTCAACAGAATAAAAGACTCAAAAGCAAAAAGTAAAGTTATTATCCTTCTGACAGATGGTGTAAATAACAGGGGCGAAATTGCGCCGGCAACTGCTGCTGGTATCGCAAAGACTTTTGGGATAAGAGTTTATACAATTGGAGTTGGTACCCAGGGAATGGCTCCATATCCTGTTCAGACTCCTTATGGAATACAATATCAGGATATGCCGGTAGAGATAGATGAAGCAATTCTTCAGGAAATAGCACAAAATACCGGAGGGAAATATTTCAGGGCAACTGATAATGACAAACTTATACAGGTTTATAGAGAAATAGACAAACTTGAGAAATCAAAAATTGATGTCCGGCAGTTTAGCAGGAAAGAAGAAAAATTCTTATTCCCGGCAATCCTTGCCTTTTGCATGCTGATATTTGAGATAACTGCGAGAAATACGATATTCAAGAACCTTACTTAAATGTAATTGTGAATATGCAATTGTTCAGATTTGCACATCCTGATTTTTTGTACCTGTTGCTTCTGCTTCCGGCAGTCATACTATTATTTATTTTAAATGAGATAAGAAAAAGGAATGCATTAAAACGGTTAGGCGACGTAACCCTTGTCAGCGGACTTGTTCCTGAAATGTCGGGGATTCGTCCGGTAATAAAATTCATATTGCAACTAATTGCCGTCTCATCAGGAATAATCATGCTTTCCAGGCCACAGTTTGGATCTAAAATTGAAGATGTCAAAAAGCAGGGAGTAGAGGTCATAATTGCTCTTGATGTCAGTAACTCAATGCTTGCGGAAGATATTCAACCTGATCGTCTCACCAGAGCAAAACAGGCTATTACCCGGTTGGTTGACGACCTTGATAATGATAAAATAGGATTAATTGTCTTTGCAGGAGATGCATATATCCAAATTCCGATTACAACAGATTATATCTCTGCAAAAATGTTTCTTTCTGCAATTAATCCGAATATGGTGCCTAAACAGGGAACTGCTATCGGAGCAGCAATTAATCTGGGGGCAAGATCATTCAGTCCGGGTGATGGGAAAAGTAAAGCCATGATAATTATTACCGATGGAGAGAACCACGAAGATGACCCTGTAAAAGAAGCGGAAGAAGCAGCAAAAGCAGGCATTGTTATTCATACTATTGGTATAGGCTCAACGGATGGAGTGCCGATACCTTTACTAAACAATGGGAAGAAAGACTATCTTAAAGATGTTAACGGTAATACGGTCGTAACGAAGCTTGATGAAGAAATCCTTAAGAAAATAGCACTAAGTACAAATGGCAATTATGTCAGAGCAAGCAATTCAAATATTGGATTGGATGAAATCTATGCTCAGATAAAAAAAATGAAAAAGCAGGATCTTGAAAGTACTATGTATACTGAATATAATGACCAGTTCCAGATATTTGCAGCTTTAGCTATATTGATGTTGTTTGCTGATTTTATAATTATGGAAAGAAAAAACAGAAGATTGGCAAACATCCGTTTATTTAAATTTAAAGTATAATTTATTGCGTAAATTGTTATGCCGGGAGTGATTCAAAAATTAGATTACAAATCATTACATAAAAGTCTTATCTTTTGTGTATTCATGATTATTACTGCCACTCTGAATGCACAAACCGACAAGAAATTCATCAGGAAGGGTAACAGGGAGTATGAGAAGAATAAATTTTCAGATTCTGAAATATCATATAGGAAAGCTATTGATAAAAATAAACAATCTCCTGATGCAGTATTTAATGTTGGAGATGCACTGTACAAACAGAATAAGTTTGAAGAAGCTGGCAAACAATTTGTTGAGAATACTAACCAGAATGATGATAAGCTTAAGAAGTCGGCTGGATTATATAATCTTGGAAATTCCTTGCTTAAAGCAAATAAGCTTCAGGAAAGTATTGAAGCTTATAAGAACTCACTCAAGCTCCGTCCCGGTAATCGGGAAGCTAAATATAATCTGTCTTATGCGCAGGATTTATTAAAACTTCAGCAGGAACAGCAGAAAAAACAGCAACAGGATAAGGATAAGCAAGATAAGAACAAGGATAAAAATAAAAAAGATCAAAAGAAGGATCAGAAAGATTCGAATGATAAAAATAAAGATCAGCAAAAAGACCAGAATAATGATAAGGATCAGAAGCAACAGCAACAACAGCCCCAGAAACAGGAAATATCCAAAGAGGATGCTCAGAGACTGTTGAATTCAATTGCAAATGATGAAAAAAATGTTCAGGAAAAAGTTAAACTTGAAAAAGCGGCTAAAGCAAAAGTCAGAACAGTGAAAAACTGGTAATTGTATAGAATGAAAATGAAAAATGCATTATTATATATTTTAATCTTCTTATTATCATACTCAGTTTCAGGGCAGGATGTTTATATTAAAGCTGAATTCCCTGCAGTGGTAAATACAGGAGACCAGTTCACCGTAATGTGGACAGTCAATTCCGG
>JADGPT010000154.1 GCA_017882345.1 Bacteroidales bacterium | reverse complement strand
GAGTCAGGTTAAACTTCATTTATTCAACCTTCACAAAAGTTTAATATCTTTATAACCAAATTCAAACAAAATTGTTTTACAAAGATCATGCATTTTTCGAATGATCTTCAATAATTTACAAAGAATTAACTTCACTTTAACATTGATGACAATAGTATTTAACAAATACCAGGGAACCGGAAACGACTTTATCATAATAGACAATCGGAAGGGAGTTATTAATCCTGATGATTCCACTCTTATAAATAAGTTATGTGACCGCAGATTCGGAATAGGCGCTGATGGATTGATTCTTATCTCCGGAAGCCCCCAGTATGATTTTGAAATGAAGTATTATAACTCCGATGGATTTGAGAGCACAATGTGTGGGAATGGTGGCAGATGTTCATCAGACTTTGCAATCAGGGAAGGAATAGCCGACAAGAAACTCACATTCAGGACTATTGATGGTGTTCATAAAGCAATCGCTGAAGAAGGTCTTATCCGGCTACAGATGAATGATGTAAGCGAATCGCAACGAATAAAGGGGAATTACTTTATTAATACCGGGTCCCCGCATTGCGTTATCTTCCGGAAGGATATAAACAAAATTGATGTAAATGCAGAAGGTAAAATAATCAGACAGTCTGAAGATTATGCTCCCGGAGGAACTAATGTCAATTTTGTGGAAATTATTGATAGAGGAATTTATGTAAGAACTTTTGAAAGGGGTGTGGAAGAGGAAACTCTATCCTGTGGTACCGGAGTGACAGCTTCTGCCATTGCTTCAGTTCTTGCAGGACAATTTGACGGTAGCCCTGTAAATGTAAAGACTAAAGGTGGAAATTTGTCAGTTTCATTTAATATTGTTGGAAAAATCATCAGTGATATCTGGCTTTCCGGTCCTGCAACTTTTGTGTATGAAGGGATGATTAAGGTGTGAGGTGTGAGGTGTGAGGCGTGAGGTATGAGGTATGAGGTATGAGGTGTGAGGCGTGAGGGGGAAGGAAAGAAAGATAAAAGATAAAAGTAAAAAGACAAAAGGGAAAAGGGAAAAACTATTATTATACAATATAAATATCTGGCACCCTGAGCCCTATGCTCTGTACCTTAAAATTATGCAGAAAGAAAAACTATACGGAAAGACATTAAATGAATTGATTGCTGTAACCAAACGCGTAGGATTGCCCGGGTTTGCAGCAAAACAAATTGCTGACTGGCTTTATAAGAAAGAGATACAGTCGATTGATGAAATGACAAACCTGTCAAAAAAAACCAGAGAACTTCTTATGGTTGATTATGAAATAGGCCTTTCTGCGCCTGTCAATGAATCCAAAAGTTCTGATGGAACAAAGAAGTACCTTTTTAAAGTACTTAATGACAAATTTATTGAAACAGCATATATTCCGGATGATGATCGCGCCACAATTTGTGTTTCATCACAGGTCGGTTGTAAAATGGGATGTATCTTCTGCATGACCGGGAAACAGGGTTTCCAGGGAAATCTGTCTTCGAATGAGATTATTAACCAGTTCAGAAGTTTGCCAGAGTTCGGGAGTTTAACAAACATTGTCTATATGGGGATGGGTGAACCATTAGACAATATTACTGAGGTTCTTAAGAGTCTTGATATACTAACAAATGATTGGGGATATGCATGGAGCCCGACCCGGATTACTGTAAGCACAATCGGACTAATCGCCGGTTTGAAGGAATTTCTGGAAAAAAGCCGGTGTCATCTTGCTGTAAGCCTGCACTCTCCCTTCGACGAAGAGAGACGAAAACTTATGCCTGTCCAGCGAACTAACACGGTCAAAGAGGTGTTGGATATAATCCGTAATTTTGATTTTAACAGCCAGAGAAGAGTCTCTTTTGAATATATTCTTTTTAAAGGCGTAAATGATACACCCGAGCATATCAAAGAGCTTGCAAGAATTCTTAACGGAATAAAATGCCGTATCAATTTAATACGTTTTCACCCAATATCCGGATCAGATTTCCAGAGTCCCAACCTTGGAACTACAATTAATTTCAAAGAGGCACTGAATGCCAAAGGAATTCTGACAACCATCAGGGCGAGCCGTGGTGTCGACATACAGGCTGCTTGTGGGTTATTATCAACTCTCCAACAAAACAAAACAGTTCAGAAATGAGGAGTTCATTCTTTATAATTACGTTTGTCAGTTTAACTTTTTGTGCCTTTTCTCAGGAGAAATCATCTGAAACATTTTCTGGTGATTCAACTTTGGCACATGCATCTGTCTCATTGTGTGTTGCAGATGCGGAAACCGGAAATCTGATAATTGATTATAATTCCGGAATAAGCCTTACCCCTGCTTCAATATTGAAGCTTATTACATCGGCTGCTGCTCTGGAATTACTTGGTCCTGAATATACTTTCAAAACCAGAGTAGGTTATACCGGAACGCTCAATAAACGATCAGGAAAACTGAAAGGCAATATAATCATTGTGGGGGGAGGTGATCCTGCTTTGGGGTCAAAGTATTTTACAGATCACTACAAGGATTTCATGATCAACTGGGTTACACAAATTAAGAAACTGGGAATTAAAAGAATAACAGGCAGGGTTATAACTGACGACTCTTACTACGATTATTTACCTGTGCCGGCTAAATGGCTCTGGGAAGACACAGGTAATTATTATGGTGCAGGTACCTATGGATTATCCGTATTTGACAACACTTACGAAATTCACTTTAAAACATTATCAGACAGCTCTGCGCCGGCACTTAAAAATATTATCCCGGATGAATACAGATCTGAATTATCTAACTTTCTCCTTGCTTATGGTGCCACAGATGAAGGTTATGTTTTTGCCGCGCCTTACAGTACCAGCGGATGGATTGCAGGACGCATTCCTGTCAACAAGGACGATTTTGTCTTGAAAGCTTCAATTACAGATCCTCCCCTTCTTCTGGCCAGAATGATAAACAATAAACTTAAGTCAAGTGGCATCAAGATTTCCGGAAATCCCACTACCATAAGATCCGAAAAAAACTACAAAACTGAGAAGATTGTACCTATAACGGATATCAGCTCACCCCCACTTTCTGATATAATTGAAGTACTTAACCACGAAAGTGTTAATCTTTTTGCAGAACATCTGATTAAGGAATTGGGGAAAAAATTTAAAAATAACGGATCAACTGCTTCAGGTGCAGAGGTAATTATTGAATTTCTTAAAAATTCCGGTATAGATACAAATGGAATGTTTATCGAAGATGGAAGTGGACTGTCACCACTTAATGCCATCAATACCAGAGAATTGGTCCGTCTCCTTGTATATATGAAGCACAGGGGGAAATATTTCACTGAGTATTTTTCATCATTTCCAGATGCCGGGAAAAATGGAACACTCAAAAACTATTTTACAGATCCTTTATTCACTTCACGGCTTAAAGCAAAAAGCGGTTCAATGACAAGGGTGAGAAGCTTCGCAGGATATTTTACTACAATGTCAGGTAAGAAAATGGTCTTCAGCATAATAATTAATAATTATTCGGGCTCTTCAAAAAAAATAGTTTCGGAAATCGAAGAGAATATCAGAGAATTAATATTGAATAACTGATAAATCGATACGGCATTTCAAACATTGTCTATATTTGGACACTTTTTAAGGTAAATAAATGATGAACAATAAAATTGCTGTCAGAAGGTGCAATGAATATGATCTGCATGAGGTCTATGATCTTATCTCCGAAATATACAAGAAGACTGACGGCCCTGATGTTAAGGGAAAAAGAGTACTGGTAAAACCAAATATTCTTACAGATGATGACCCCTCAAAGTGTATAAGCACTCATCCGGTTGTTGTTGAGGCTATGATCAGATTTTTGCAATCCAAAGGCGCTACGGTGATGGTTGGAGATTCTCCTGCAGTTCATACACAGAAATTCAAGGGTGAGAAATCAGGGATTTTCAAGGTATGCGAAATAACAGGAGCCAAATGGGTTAATTTCATGACAAACCCTGATGAGAAAACTTTAAGAAAAGGGAGAATACGTATTGCAGCTATAGTGAACCAGGTTGATCTTATTATTTCTCTGCCTAAATTTAAGAACCATGAACTGGTATATTTTACCGGTGCAATAAAGAACACTCTCGGTCTCGTACCAGGTTTCAGTAAAGGAAAACAACATGCCCTGCACCAGGACAGAAACAAATTTGGCGAATTTCTTGTTGACCTGAATGAAGCTGTTACTCCTGATTATTTTCTGATGGATGGCATAATGGGAATGGAAGGTCCGGGCCCCGGTCGGGGATTACCGGTTGAAATAGGATTATTATTAGGGTCAACAAATCCGCTTGCTCTTGATATGACAGCCAGTCGGATAGCGGGTTACGAACCGTTGCTCATACCGACTTCACGGGCAGCTTTTTTCCGGAAAATCTGGCTTCAGTCAGAAGAAGATATAATTTATGATGGTCCGGAACTGAGCAGTATAATAAAGAATGGGTTTAAGAAAATTCCGATTTCAACAACCAATAATATTGCTTTGAAGTTTGTTATGAGAAGGATTAAATTCCTGAAAAAACTCGAAAGAAGACCGGTTTTTATTCATGAAAATTGCACCGGTTGTCAGAAATGTGTAAATATTTGTCCGGTTCAGGCTATTTTGCCACTGCCTTCGAAAAAGACTCACATCCTGCTTACCGATAATAAATGCATAAGATGTTTCTGCTGCAGTGAAGTCTGTACAGATAATGCCGTGGTGATCAGAAGAAAAATTATTGGTGTCTAAACATCAATCTTAGCATACTTCGCATGAGTTTCTATAAACTCTCTGCGCGGTGGAACCTCATCACCCATAAGCATCGAAAATATATGATCTGCCTCGGCAGCGCTATCAATGGTAACCTGTCGAAGAGTTCTTGTTTCAGGATTCATGGTTGTTGACCACAGTTGCTCGGCATTCATTTCACCAAGACCTTTGTATCTCTGGACACCAACAGAAGTATCTTTTCCCTGTCCCATCTCCTGAACTGCCAATACACGCTCGTCTTCAGTCCAGCAGTATCGTTCCGATTTACCCTTTTTGATCAGGTAGAGCGGAGGCGTGGCAATATAGATATTACCGCCTTTAATAAGATCCTGCATATATCTGAAGAAGAAGGTCATGATGAGTGTTGTAATATGAGAACCATCCACATCAGCATCAGTCATGATAATGATCTTATGATAACGCAGGCCTGATATATTAAGAGCTTTGCTGTCATCCTCAGTTCCGATATTGACACCAAGGGCAGTAAAAATGTTTTTTATTTCTTCGCTTTCATAGATTCTGTGCTGCATTGCTTTTTCAACATTCAATATCTTTCCTCTCAATGGCAGAATTGCCTGAAAGCGGCGGTCACGTCCCTGTTTTGCGGTACCACCGGCAGAATCACCTTCCACGAGGTATATCTCGCAATTAACGGGATCCCTGTCGGCACAATCAGCAAGTTTGCCGGGGAGTCCCGACCCTGAGAGTACGTTTTTACGCTGGACAAGTTCTCTTGCTTTACGTGCAGCATGGCGAGCAGTTGCAGCAAGGATAACCTTTTGAACGATGATTCTTGCATCTTTTGGATTTTCTTCAAGGTAGTTTGTAAGCATTGTGCTGACAGCCTGATCGACTGCACCCATTACCTCAGAGTTTCCCAATTTTGTTTTTGTCTGGCCTTCGAACTGCGGCTCAGCTACTTTAACAGAGATGATAGCTGTGAGTCCTTCACGAAAATCATCACCGTTTATATCGAATTTCAATTTTGAAGTAGCTCCGGAATCTTCTGCATATTTTTTTAGTGTACGGGTTAATCCTCTTCTGAATCCTGCAAGATGCGTACCTCCTTCAATAGTATTAATATTATTAACATAGGAATGAACATTCTCGGAAAATGAATTATTGTACTGTAGAGCAATCTCAACAGGAATTTCAGTTTTATCAAAAGTTATATGAATAATTTTTTCAATAAGCCTTTCCCTGTTTGCATCAAGATATTCAACGAACTCTTTAAGTCCAAGCTCAGAGCGAAACTCTTCATAACGAGGGATTCCGCCATTGCCATCGTCAATCAGCTCCCTCATATCTTTAATTGTGAGAAGTATACCCTTATTAAGGAAAGCTAATTCGCGCAGACGTGCTGAAAGAATTTCAAAGTTGAATTCGGTTGTCTGGAATATAGTGCCATCAGGTTTAAAGGTGACAGTAGTTCCGGATTTATCTGACTTACCTATAACCTCTACTGGTGTTACCGGTTTTCCCTTTTCATATTCCTGTTTGAATATCTTACCTTCACGCATTATTACTGCTGAGAGGTGTGCTGAAAGTGCATTTACACAAGATACCCCGACACCATGAAGACCGCCTGATACTTTGTAAGAATCTTTATCAAACTTTCCTCCTGCATGCAAGACTGTCATAACGACTTCAAGGGCAGATTTCTTTTCTTTTTCCATTATTCCTGTGGGAATACCTCTTCCGTCATCTGTCACAGTTACAGAACCATCTTCAAGAATGACAACTTCTATTTTCGTACAATAGCCTGTAATCGCCTCATCTATAGAGTTATCAATAACCTCATATACAAGATGATGTAACCCTTTAACGCCAATATCCCCAATGTACATTGCAGGTCTTTTTCTTACGGCTTCAAGACCTTCCAGCACCTGTATATTATCTGCTGAGTAATCAATACTGTCCTGCAATTTTTTTTCTTTATCGCTCATAATTCCTGTATTATTAAGTCAACCTGTTTAATATCAACGATGAATAACCGGACCAGAAAAACCAGAGGAGACATTTCTGTTCTGACTCGTTTTTAATAACATCGAACTTGTTTTATTGGTAATGAAATCAGGATCCCTTTTTCACTGTTTCCAG
>JADGPT010000153.1 GCA_017882345.1 Bacteroidales bacterium | reverse complement strand
CTCCAAAACAGCCACTCTCCCTGGAGAACAGAACAAAAATAAGAGTATGGATCGAACAGGGAGCAACATTAACCACCTGTACTGATACTACAGGGACAGGCGGAAACGGGGGAGGCGGTAATACGTATGTTGCCCGTGCATGTTTCACGCGCGACATTTTGCCTGTGATTGAATCACGTTGCGCTTCTACAGGATGCCACGATGTAACTTCACACAAGAAGGGATATATTTATACGACCTACACCAATATTATGAATTCTGTTTCACCAGGAAATCCATCATCAAGCAGATTATACACAGTTATAAAAACTTCCGGGGGAGAATCAAAAATGCCTCCGGCAACCAGTCCTCAATTAACTGTAGCGGAAATAGACTCAATCGGTAAGTGGATTGGATATGGTGCCCTTAATGAGAATTGCGGAGAGGTTTGCGACACTATAAATCCTGTTACATTTTCCGGAACTATATGGCCAATTATTCAAACATCGTGTGTAGGTTGCCACAGTGGAAATACCCCCTCCGGAAACATCCTGCTTGCATCGTATAATAATGTAGCCACTATTGCTTCAAACGGCACACTTGTCAACTCCCTTAAAGGAACGGGTATTCCCCAGATGCCTTTAAGCAGTTCATTCTCACCCTGCAGAGTCAGACAATTTGAAATTTGGGTCAATAACGGATTTCAAAACAATTAGTAATTCATTATGATGAAGCGATTAATTATTTCAATAGTATCAATAACCATGTTTTTAATGTTCTTTGTTTCGTGTTATTATGATAATGAAGAAGCATTATATCCGGTACTAAATAATTTATGCGATACAACGAATGTCACATATAGCGGAACCATATTTCCAATCCTGAATAATAGTTGTCTTGGTTGTCATAGCGTATCTGCTACAGGAGGATCTATCCTGCTGTCCACTTATGCTGAAGTTGTTGGAAGTGCACCACGTATTACAGGATCTATTAAACAACTCCCGGGTTTCTTTGCAATGCCTAAAAACGGCGGTAAGCTCAAAAGTTGTTCAATAACACAATGGGACATATGGGTAAGAAACGGAATGCAAAATAACTAAATTATTATTATATCTTTATAGCATGAGACGACTATCTGTAACCATTCTTCTGTCTCTGATCACATTGGGGATTTTTGCACAGGAAGACCTGATGAATATTGTTAATCAGAGCACTCCAAAGGAAATAGACTACACAACAGCTACCTTCAAATCGACAAGGGTAATGAATGGCCATTCAATTGAGAGAATGCAGACCGGACAACTTGATGTAAGAATATCCCACCGTTTCGAAACACTTAATTCGGGTGGGTATAACTTTTTCGGTCTCGACATATCGTACATTCACCTCGGTCTTGAATACGGTATCACTAACTGGCTCATGATAGGCGTGGGACGAACCGAGATCGACAAAACTTTCGATGGATTCGCCAAGTTTAGCATTTTACGACAATCCACAGGCTCTAAAGAGATGCCTGTATCTGTTTCTGCCGTTACTTCAGTTGCTCTTAAAACATTGAAGTTCCCTGATCAAAACCCAACAAATTACTTTACATCAAGGCTGGCTTATGTTGCACAGATACTTGTCGCGAGGAAAATAAGCGAGGGATTCTCTGTCCAATTAACCCCATCTTATGTCCACCGAAACCTTGTTGCTACAGAACTTGATCCTAATGATATCTTTGCTTTAGGTGCAGGAGCCAGATTGAAGCTATCAAAAAGAGTCAGCCTGAACGGCGAATATTACTACATAGCAAATCCAAAAACTTATCTGAGCCAGCAGGTATATAATCCGCTCTCGGTAGGTTTTGATATTGAAACGGGAGGACATGTGTTCCAATTGTTTTTCACTAACTCTCGTGGAGCTATTGAAAAGCAGTTTATCGGCGAAACAACCGGTTCATGGAAAAAGGGTGATATCCATTTCGGATTCAATATTTCAAGGGTATTTACTTTGAAAAAACATCTGAAATCTTCAAACTATTAGACTTGTTTATTGTTTATCTATAATACATAGTCACTCTTATACTTAATGGAATCATTATGAAACGTTTATTCTTATTGGCATTCTTTTTGAATATTGTTTTTGCCGTAAATGGACAGAAATATATGACCAAAAATGGTTTTATCGGATTCTATTCCCATACTCCGATGGAGGACATAAAAGCAGACAATAACCAGGTTGTCGGGGTTCTCGATATATCGACCGGAGAGATGGTTTTCCAGGCACTTATCAAATCGTTCCATTTCGACAGAGCTCTTATGGAAGAACATTTCAACGAAAACTATATGGAATCGGAAAAATTTCCCAAATCGCTTTTTAAGGGAAAGATCACAAATCTTGCATCTGTCGATTTTTCAAAGACCGGAACCTATGATGTTACTGTTGAGGGAGATCTTACCATCCGCGATGTAACAAACAAGATCAGCACTAAAGGAACAATCGAGGTAGTGAACGGCGGTATAAATGCAAATTCTAAATTCAATATAGTTCCTGAAGATTACAAGATAACTATCCCAGGAGTTGTAAGAGACAAATTTGATAAATCCATGGCAGTTACTGTTACAATGAAGTACACTCCAATTGCAAATAAATAGAATATCCAAAGCATAATAAAGTTATATTTAGTACCCATTACCAATGAAACTTTACGTTAAAATCGCATTATTTGTTGTCTTATTTATTGCCGTATCAGGAATTCTGGCTGCACTTATTCTTTACAATGAGAAACACCCTGATATGGCTAAAGCCAAACCGGATTTTGTCGTAACCGCTACGGTCTTACAGAAAGAATTTGAAGATAATGAAGCTGCCGCATCTGCAAGGTATATCAATAAAATCCTTGAGGTTTCAGGAACAATTGTTACTATAACACCTACAGATAGTATAAGTACGAACATATCTCTGAAAACCGGAAGTGACTTCTCTTCTGTAATTTGTACATTCCCCGCAATTACCGATCCTTCAAAGTTCAAAACTGGCGATGAAATTGCCCTACGTGGAGAATGTTCTGGTTTTCTCATGGATGTACTTCTTAATAATTGTGCCACGGTAATGAACCGAAAATAAAACCATGAGTAATCCTGTAAAAATACTTATGTTTAAAAACGAAATTGAGGCGATGTTACTCGATGAAATACTCACTGAAAAACAGATCCCTCATCTGATACGTTCCTATCACGACTCAGCGTACGATGGATTATGGCAAACTCAATCGGGCTGGGGTCATATTGAAGCGCCTGAAGAATATGCAGATGAAATCCTCAATGTCTATAACCAGATGTCCGGATAATCGTAATTCTCATATTGCCTGTAAAATCAAGTTAAGTTTTTATCTTTGTTCCTCATTTTATGGCGACCTTCATGGTTGAATAAATTGTAATTGTTTATATAATATGTAAATGAATCAGATTTATAAAGAGAAATACAGACTGCTAAATTATACATCAGAGATGCTTCAATACATTATCCCGGTGATAAAAAGCAAGTATTTTTATATCGGTGTCCTATCCATAATAACCGGAGCCGGATTAAATTTTGCTTCTGAAGCTTATCTCCATAATTATATGAGTGAAGGTAAGACCTTGCCAATGCTTTCCGATTTAATCCTCGATAACCTTCCTTTTTATAATGTATCGCTGATTTATGACATTGCCTGCCTTATTCCTATTTTGCTTGTCTTAATATATTTTGTCCATAAAAAAGATTATAACAGGATCCCCTTCTTTTTATTAATGGCTGGTATTTTTTATATTGTAAGAGGAATCTTTATTGTTTTAACACCATTCGGAAATCCACCAATGTTTAATGGATCAGATCCTTTATTTCACGGATTTTCAAACTATGAACTCGGAGTCTATCCATCGGGGCATGCAGGAAATGTTTTTTTATTGTTATTACTTGTTAAAGACAATAGTTATAAATGGCTTATCTTCATTTGCCTGGTTGTTGTTGTAGGCGCATTGTTCCTTGCTCGCGGACACTATAGTATTGACATTCTATCCGGACTTTTCTTTTCCTATGCTATCCGGTCATTTGGAGAAAAACATTTGTCAATGTTTGATCTCGGGAACAGTGAAGGACCCCTTCCGATCCGGATAGTGCAAAAAATTTGATACTTGCTTTAATAATCCTTCAGTGCTGTAACTGACTTCCCCCTTTCTTTTCCATCCTATTGATAAAATAATAATTTACAAGGCCAATAATCACCATCCCTAAAAGGAAAAGAGGATAAGCAACCTTCCAGTTTTCAGGACCGGTCATCATTGACCATTCGGACATACCCCCTATACTGGCAAGTAATGTAAGAGGCATAAAAATGGTGGCAATCAGAGTAAGCCGTCTTACAGATATATTAGTATCGTTCGACATTTTAGTCATTAGATTATTCAGAAGCGAAGTATATAACTCCATCAGACTTGTTTCTATCTCCCTGTATGTTTCAGTCAGTTCGAAGAATTTAGCCAGATGATCGTAAATATCGCGATAATGGACTATTGCCTTTTCAGTTACAAAAGGACAATCGTGTCTGCAGATCTTTACAAGGATTTCTCTCTCATGGTATAAAGTTTTTCTCAGCAGCATAAGATTCTTCCTCATACGGATCAGCTGAAAAGGCTGAAACTTTTCAACATTATCAAGTAAAGATTCTTCTGCTTCTTCAAGCTCCACTTCCATATCATCGAATGCCTGGTATTTCTGATCAACCATCCAATCCATAACAATATGCATTAAAAAGTCCGGGCCGATTTTTGCATTTGAATTGCCGTGTTCAATTAACGCTGCAATATTATTCAGGGGTTTTCTTGACACTGAATTATTTCCACTGACAGTTATCAGAAAATTCTTTCCAATAAAGAGATTAACCTCATCGATAAAAAGAGTTCTTTCTGAATAACTGAAAGCATTAAAAATAATAAATGCATTGTTGTTAAAGTATTCTATCTTCGGAACCTGATTATCGTCAAAGCAATCCTCAACAGATAATGGATGAATGCCTATTTTATCAATGAGTGAGGATAGTACTTCCTTAATCGGTTGATAAAAATCGAACCAGACAAACCCGTTTTCCATGGTTGCTGCGACAGCTGCGTCTAATGTTGCGATACCGTAAAATGATCCTGACGAAGGAAAATGGTAATATTTTGATTCTGACATAAGCATGATATTTAAAATGCTGTTAATTTCTAATTCCAAACCCAGGGCAAATTAGTACAAAAAACAATATTTCGAAAATTTCTTTAGTCCTCAGCTAACGAACATTTCTACAACAGATATGTTTAGGGTTAGTGTGGGGGTAAGCAGGGAAAAACCGGAATTGTTGGCTTAAACAGATATTAGTCATAGAATAAGGTCGGAAAAGGACCCATATTGCAAAAAATAATTAAGATGAATAATGCAATATATAATTTCAGAGAACCGAAAAATGAACCTGTATTATTGTATAAACCAGGTAGCGGGGAACGTAGATTACTTGAAGAAGAACTAAAGGCTCAGACAAATCAGATTATTGATATACCTCTGATTATAGGTGGAAAAGAAATCAGGACAGGGAAAACCGGGAAAGTGGTGATGCCTTCCGATCATCAGCATGTTCTTGCAACCTATCATTTGGCCACAGAAAAGGAAGTCTCTCTTGCAATTAATGCAGCGCTCGATGCTAAATGCGAATGGATGAACCTGTCGTGGATGGAGAGGGCTGCCATAATGGCTAAGGCAGCTGAACTTATTTCAAAAAGATACAGGTACCGGATTAATGCCGCAACAATGCTTGGTCAGGGGAAAAATGTTATGCAGGCAGAGATTGATGCTGCATGCGAAGTTATTGATTATCTTCGGTTTAACACATATTTTGCCTCACTTATCTACAGGGAACAGCCGATATCCGAAAGTGAAAATATTAACCGTCTCGAATACCGTCCGCTTGAAGGGTTTGTTTTTACTGTAACCCCGTTCAACTTCACAGCTATCGCTTCTAACCTGAATACAAGTGTTGCCCTTATGGGAAATACTACAGTCTGGAAACCTGCCACAACTTCCCTCCTCTCTAACTATTACCTGATGAAGATATTTGAGGAGGCAGGGCTGCCGGCAGGTGTTATTAACTTTGTACCCGGCTCCGGCGCTTTGATAAGCAGTATCGTATTAAAACACAAGGATCTGGCCGGCATTCATTTTACAGGTTCAAATTCAACATTCAATTCTCTGTGGAAACAGGTGTCTGATAATCTCTCTACTTATAAATCGTATCCCAAGCTTGTTGGTGAAACAGGAGGAAAAGATTTCATTTTTGCCCATCAGTCAGCCAATCCTCTCGAACTTGCAACTGCGATAGTAAGAGGATCATTTGAATACCAGGGACAGAAATGTTCCGCAGCGTCCAGAGCCTATATTCCAAAGTCGATCTGGGAAGAGACAAAAACCCGGATGATGAAGATGATCTCCGAAATTAAAGTTGGAGATGTTATTGATTTCAAAAACCCGGTCAACGCAGTAATTGACGAAATTTCTTTTGATAAAATTATGTCGTGCCTTGATAAGGTAAAATCATCGGGCGAAGCAAAAATAATTACCGGGGGAACCGGTGATAAATCAAAAGGATATTTTATTGATCCTACTGTCATTGTAACAGATAACCCTCATTATTTCACTATGGAAGAGGAGATCTTTGGCCCGGTAATGACTATACATATTTATAACGATGACCGTTTTGATGAGACACTTAAACTTTGCGATGAAACCTCACCTTATGGTCTTACTGGTTCAATTTTCAGCAATGATAAATATGCAATGATAAAAGCATGCAGGGCATTGCGTTATGCTGCCGGTAATTTCTATATCAATGATAAGCCGACAGGTGCGATGGT
>JADGPT010000152.1 GCA_017882345.1 Bacteroidales bacterium | reverse complement strand
AACCAGCCGGAATTGTTGGGTCAATAAAGGGCTTCGAGTTAACAAGGTTAAAACTCTTATCGAAGACATCTATTTTACCATTATGAAAATCGGTAGCGTATAGGTAATTGGCACTGTCGTCATTGGCGAGTTCGATTCCTATCTGAAATTTTGGGTTATTATATCGGAAAATTAAAGCGGGAATACTCCAAAAACATGAAGAAATGCTCAAGTTTTTATGAGGTGGAGAATTCGGAGGATATAGACCCCCTGAAAATGGTCTAAAAATTGGCGTTTTTTTACCGGATTTCTCAAAAGGTATATCCATTATTGCAGTTGGTAATTCTTCACAAAAGGAAGATTATCTCTATCAAATGAATTATTTTAAGCCCGGTTTTGATAGTATTGAAGTAAAAGAATCAGTGTTTTGTCCTTATGCAAGAGATAATTTCAATGCCTATTTTCAGATATTTGTATGCAAAGGATTAAAGTATGATTCTGATTCCTTAAAATACATTTTAAAAAACAGGATATTCGAATAGCTTCTAATGGTCGTCCATTTGATATTGCGTTCAAAATGATTACTTTAAATTGTGTTTTTTATAAATCTGGCCTCCTGGTAAAACTCTCTTTAATGTTGCCGTGGTACCATTATATTGAAAAGTCACCCTGAAAACTCCACGACGTATACGGTACATATCATCTGCCCCCTTTAGCTTGGAACAATCCCGGATATCGCCGGGAACTTTAGCGATTTGGATCTCATTTATTACCTCCTGTATAACCAGCTTGAATTTTTTAGGTAACGGAGCCGTGTCTTTAACAAAGGCTCTTGAAATTTTTATTTATTTAAGAGTAAAGATATGCTATCTTTGAACTAATCAGATTACCCGGGAACACACTCAATCTATGAAAATTCTTCATGTAGCTGATACTTCCATTTATAATTATGATGGTATAGCCACCTATATTAATGAATTATTAGAATGTGCCTATAAAGATGGAGCACAATTATTGGTGCTTTCTGCGGTACCAATAAACCCTAAAAATCTCAGAACTGTCAATCATAAGGCTAAAGTTAAGGAATTTAGAAATCTGAAGTTTATTAGCTCAGATAAATTCATTCTCTCTTTGCCCGGTGGGATGAAAAAAGCCTTGAATGAGTTTGAACCCGATATTGTATGGATACATACTATTGGGCTCCTTGGAATGAGAGCTGCCCGGTTATCTAAAAATAAGTATCCTGTAATTTACACCAAGCACTGTTTCGATGGCGATTTATGGTGCACCCATCTTAAAATCCCGGTAGGGTTTCAATGGTTTTTTAAAATAGTTGCTATTTCTGTTGAGAGAATAGTGTTAAAAGATTCTGATGTTGCTTTTTACCATTTTGATAATACTGAAAAGATATGTAGTAACAAATTTTTCAGTAAATTTAAGTATATACCTCCACCCTTAAACGAAAGATTTTTAAATGAAAAATCATACAGGAATGGAAATCAAAATAACAAAATCATAACCATTGGTTACTGTGGCAGGCTCGACCCCGAAAAAGGTATTGAACAACTTTTCAAAGCAGCTGAAATTTATCAGAAGAAATACAATGGGAAAAACATCAGATTGCTGTTAATTGGTGAGGGATCTGAGGCCAACACGTTAGTAAGGCAATATCCCCATGTTATTGCAACAATTACAGAATTTGTGGATAATGTAATACCGTATTTGGATCAGTTAGACGCCTTTGTTTTGGCGTCTAAAACAGAAACTACATCTCTTTCTTCTTTGGAAGCTTATTCCAGGGGGATTCCTGTTTTTACAACCCCGGTAGGTTTTTTAGGTCAAAATCCCGATAAGTATCAGAACATTTATAATTTTAATACTGCTGAGGAATTAGCATCGCTTATAAATGAGGTCTTGAATGTAAAAAAAATTTCCATAACACCTCCTTCTGTTGAATTGGACCCATCGATTATTACATTCTCGAAACTTCATGAAATGGTGGTCAGCGAATATTTATGAAAAAAGTTGCATTGTGTATTCATGATCTAAGGGCTTCAGACGGGAAAAGAATTGTTGAAACAATTAAAACTACCCGGGAATTTTTCAAATTGGTTCCAATTACAATACATCTTGTGATGGACATAGATGTAAGTAATGATGATGAAACTTTCCATTATTTGAAGAAAGAAGTTAAGAATAAACAATTAGAAATTGTGTTTCATGGAATATCGCATCAATGCCCCATTGGTACAGGAAAATATTTCTCCTGGTATCATAAATATCAGGCAGAATTCCTATCAAATACCTTTCAGACAGACATAAACAGGGATAGATACATCAAGTTAAATGAAATACTGCAAATTAAAACAGGTATATGTCCACCATGCTGGATAGCAACACCTGCAGGTTGGAGGTTTATAAAAAGCTTATCGCCATTGTATATTGAAAAACTCTTGTCAATAAATTATAAAAGGAAACGTTCTTTTTCATTACCTGTTTCTTTGGCAAGCGATAATAAAAGAGAGCTGTATTTTCTAAAAATACTTGCGTCTCTTATCTCAACGACCGTCATTCTTTTCAATCATAAGCGACTAAGACTTGTTGTACATAACATCGATATTCCCAATATTGATTCTATGACCTTTTTTCGTTATAAATATAACATTTTGATATCAAAAGGGTTTTTCCCTGTATTACAAAAGGAGCTGGTTTAATATGTCATAAAATCTTTCGTACTATATTAACAGTGTTCTTTCTATGGTATATAAACAGTTGAACAAATAAGTGAACTTCAATTTTAGTACAGAATTGGATAGTAATTTCATAGATTGATTTTCGAAGTTCATATTATTTCTTAATACATTATTTTATGAAAAAAACATTTTTTGCAATCCTTAGCGCTGCTTTGATTATGAGCAGTACTTGCCTGATCGCTCAATCGAACTACAAGACAGGAAATAAAATCCATGTAGAGGGCGATGGAGGTTGGGACTATCTTAACGTCGATGAAGTCAACGGCAGAATATTTGTGTCACATGGAACAGTGGCTCAAGCCATAGATATAAAAACCGGGAAATTGGTCGGCGCCATACCAGATACAAAAGGTATCCATGGAATTGCAATTGCTAATGATTTGAATAAAGGGTTTACCAGCAATTTGAAACGTTATTCTGAGAGTATTTTGTATAATTCAAGATTCAAGTAATAATGATGACCATCTATTTCCTTCTTCTCAAGCACTTGCATATCACACAACTTGTTTAAATAATCTCTTGCAGTATTTTCGGCATAAATTCCTGCATCAACGAGATGTTTTACTTTGGTAAACGGTTGAGAAAACAATAATCCTGTCAAATCTTCTGGATTTCGTATTTTTTTATCTTCTTTCTTAATATGTTCCAGAATTGAATCTTTTGCAGACACAATGTCATTGATCTTGTGGAATGTAATGTTTGATGTGTTTTCAATGGCTCTTAACATGAATAATAACCAGTTCCGCCAGTTACCTCTTTGAGAGACACCCATTAAACCAGAGTAATAATCATCTTTATGATCCAGAATGTATCTACTCAGGAACAATATTGGGACATCAAGGAGTCCTTTATTCGTCAAATAATGGATGTTGAATACACGCCCTGTCCGGCCGTTTCCATCCCGGAATGGGTGAATAGCCTCAAATTGAAAATGCGCAATTGCCATTTTTAGTAGATGATCAACTTTATATTGCTCATCATCATTCAAGAAGTTTACAAGATTATCTAACTTATTTTGAATTATCACCAGATCTCTGGGCGGAGTATAGATAACTTGACCTGCATTCGGCGCTGTGCCTCCTTGCTTAATAGTTGTATTCGAAAAACCAGGACGAATCCCATCTTTCGTTTTCTTTATTTCCTGAAATACCTGAATGAAGTAGTTTTGATCAAACAGTCTGGTCTTTTGTAAATAGTTGTATCCGGACCAAAGTGCTTCCCGATATCTTAATACTTCTTTGGATGCTCCGTTTGTCTCAGTGTTTTGATCGCTATATGCTTTGTATAGTTCATCATCTGTTGTAAATATGTTTTCAATCGCACTTGAAATCTTTGCTTCCTGAAGGCTTATTGTATTAATCAATAGACCTTGATTTGGAATTACAACACTTCGCCCATAAAGTCTTGCTAATGCTGCTTTTGCATCCCCAAGCTTTTCCAATATTTCTATCGTTTGATAGAGTTCCTTTCTAATTGGCAATAGAGGAAGGTCATTCCAGGGAACATTTCTGTCAGGGTTGATTGTATAAAGTACTTCAGACATCAATTAATCCAATTTTTAATGTTTACTCAAATTCTGACATCAAAATTACTATCTTTTTACTTATCAAACATTAAAAAAACAAATATTTAATGTTTACCCTGATTCTGACCTCAAAATAAGTAATTAAATCTACATTTGTTGCACCGGCCACGTCCTGGAAAACGCAAACTTCGCAGATGTTTCATCTTGCAGCGTTTATTATTTAACGCTTTGGTGATATTCTCCCATTATGAACTTTTGAATAATTTCTTGAAAGTTCTTTATAAAAGTGTCTTATCTTTATACAGGAATTTAGATTGTATTAATATTTCTGAAATACTAAATGAAGAACATCAGAAAATTATATTTATATATATTCTTTATTATATTCTCTCTTTCGGCCAATCTGAATTCATTTTCTCAGACTTCTGATAAAAGGATAATCAGTGGTACTGTTATTGATGCTAAAACAGGCGCCCTGCTTACCGGCACATCAGTTTTTCTGGCTAAGACAACTGTTGGAACCATAACTGATAAGGATGGGAAATATATTATCGAGACATCAGTAAAAGCAGACACAATTCTCTTTTCATTTATAGGATATGAAACCGAATCCCGGAGCATATCGAAAGACGCGAATCAGATAATCGATGTAAGACTGAAATTATCTGCAATTGCTCTCAATGAAGTGATAATAAACCGGGGGAAAACGAGCTACAAAAACAAAAATAACCCTGCAGTCAATCTTATTGAAAAAGTAATTGAGAATAAGGATGCAAATAAAGAAGAAAAATACAATTACCTGGAATACAAAAAGTATGAAAAATTACAGCTTGCTTTAAGCAACATAACTGAAAAATTCAAAAAGGGTAAACTGTTTGGAAAATTCAGGTTTGTCTTTGAAAACATAGATACAACAAAACGAATTGGCAATAATGTTCTTCCTATTTATATAAAAGAAGCAATATCTGATCATTATTATAGAAAAGATCCTGAAGCTATAAAAGATATAGTCCGTGACGAGAAAACAACGAATATTGACGAATATCTTGATAATAAAGGTGTTTCTGCGCATCTTGATTATTTATATCAGAATATAAATATTTATGACAATGAAATTTTGTTTCTGACAAACAAATTCGTAAGTCCGATTGCAAAAAGCGCCCCTGTTTTTTACAAGTATTACATTATAGATACCTTGTCCGTTAGTGATATTAAATGTATCAGGCTGTTTTTTGAACCACGTAACAAATCTGATTATCTTTTCCATGGTTATCTCTACATAACCCTTGATAGTAGTTTTGCTGTTAGAAAGATCGACATGGGGTTAAATAAGAATATAAATGTTGATTGGGTACAGGATATCACTATCACGCAGGATTTTGAACAGTTCGGACATAAGACCTGGTTGCTTGCAAAAGACGAAATCTCAATTGATTTTGGTTTAGCTAAAAACTCAATGGGTTTGTATGGACAGCGTACTATCACTTTTAAGGACTATAAAATCAATGAGCCTATTGATAATAAAGTCTTCAGAGGCCCGGAGAAAGTTGAGAGGCTTGAACCCTCTGCAAACGGAGCAGAATTTTGGGAATCAAACAGATATATACCTCTGACCAACTCAGAAAGCAAAATCTATTCAACGATTGACAGCATAAAAAAGATTCCCGCATTTCAAAGAAGGATGAAGATACTGCTGTTAATAACTACCGATTTTCTGAATCTGAAAAAAGTAGAATTAGGACCTTTCGATAGTTTTTACAGCTATAATCCAGTGGAAGGATCCAGGTTCAGACCCGGAGGGAGAACTACACCTGAATTCAGTAAAAAATTTAATATTGATGGTTACCTTGCATACGGCCTGACTGACAAAATGCTCAAGTATAATTTAGGTTTCACCTATTCATTAACACCAAGATCAATTTACGTATTCCCTGTTAAATCAATCAGGATAAGTTACCAGAAAGAAGTCAGAATTCCGGGTCAGGAACTTCAGTTATCAGAGGATGATAACATATTATTATCCTTAAAAAGAGGGATAAACGATAAATTCTTTTTAAACAAAACTTTTAAAACCGAATTCCTTAATGAATTTGAAAATCATTTTTCTTACCTGGCAGGGTTTAGCTATTCCAGGCAATCTCCTTATGGTAATCTTCATTTCAATACGGAGGATTACTTGTCGTTGACAAATGAAATCAATAATATAAATATCTCTGAATTTTATCTTAATCTGCGTTATGCTCCAAATGAAACATTTTATCAGGGGAAATCATTCAGATATCCCGTTCGTAACAAATACCCGGTTATTCAGTTAAAAGGTACGGTTGGATCAAAATTAATATATAACGATTTCAATTATTTGCGACTTCAGATAAGTGTAAGCAAAAGATTTTATGCTTCAATTTTAGGATATGGGGATATTACATTTGAGGCAGGCAAAATAATGGGGAAAGTTCCTTTCCCGCTCTTGTTTATACACAGGGCTAATCAGACATATTCATATCAGAAGAATTCCTTCAGCATGATGAATTTCCTCGAATTTGTCAGTGATCAATATGCTTCGGTTAATATAGAGTATTGTTTTAACGGATTTATTTTAAATAAAGTCCCTCTTGTAAAAAAGCTCAAGCT
>JADGPT010000151.1 GCA_017882345.1 Bacteroidales bacterium | reverse complement strand
GCCGGAGAATCGCAGGCTAAAAACAGATACGAATTTGCAGCTAAAGTTGCAAAAGAAGAAGGTTTTGAACAGATTTCCGGAATCTTTCTTGCAACTGCATTACAGGAACAACAACATTCTAAAAGATTCTTCAGGTTTCTTGAAGGCGGAATGGTTGAAATAACAGCGTCCTATCCTGCCGGTAAAATTGAAACTACAAAAGATAATCTTTTTGCAGCAGCAGAAGGTGAACATGAAGAATGGAGCGATCTTTATCCTGCTTTTGCAAAGACAGCAGAAGAAGAGGGATTTAAAAACATTTCATCTGCTTTTAAAGCTATTGCGGTAGCAGAAAAGACTCACGAAGAAAGATACAGAAAGTTACTCGAGAATGTGATGCAGGATAAAGTATTCCGGCGTGATGAAAAGGTTTTCTGGTATTGCAGAAAGTGTGGTTATATACACTTCGGAACAAAACCTCTTAAGAATTGCCCTGCCTGCCTGCACCCTGAGGCCTATTTCGAACTCCTTCCAAATAATTACTAATAATGGTTGATGGTAAAAATATTCTGGACCTTATAATAAGTCGTCAGAGCGACAGAAAATATAGTGACAAGCCTATTGAAAAGGTAATTCTTGAGAGGATAGTTGAAGCCGGCAGGATGGCGCCGTCTGCATGCAATGCGCAACCCTGGAAATTCATTGTTGTAAATGATCCGGAACTTGTGATGAAGATCGCGGACGCAGCCTCTGCAAAACTGATCGGGATGAATAACTTTGTTGCCCAGGCACCTGTAATTATTGTTATTGTAAGAGAAAAGTCAAACATGTCATCTAAAGTCGGGGCTACCATTAAAAACAAAGATTATTCTCTTTTCGATATAGGTATCGCGACTGAAAATATCTGTCTCCAGGCTAAAGCCGAAGGAATCGGATCCTGCATAATCGGATGGTTTGATGAAAAAATGATAAGAAAACTGCTTTCCATCCCGAGATCAAAACGAGTTGAGCTGATTATCTCATTAGGATATTCACTGAGTGAGCAAAGGGAGAAAAGGAGAAAACCTGCGGGCGAGACAGTGTCGTATAATAAATACTGAGTAATATTAGCGTAATTTCCCCAGAGCCCCTTTTATTCTCTTAACAGCCTCTATCAGAAGATCATCTGACGTTGCGTATGATATTCTCAGGCACTCAGGAGCGCCAAAAGCATCTCCTCCTATAGTGGCTACCTGTGCCTTATCAAGTAAGAATAGAGCAAGTTCATCAGAGTTGGTGATTTTGGTTTCACCATCCGTCTTACCAAAGTAGGAGCTTATATCCGGCATCACATAAAAGGCTCCCTGTGGGATTCTAACTTTAATTCCTTTCACCTCTTTTAAAAGCCCGCATATCAGGTCGCGCCGGCGTAGAAAGGCCGCTTTCATCATTCGCTGGGAATCTCCATTGCCCTGTAACGCGGCCAGTGCAGCACGTTGTGCGATTGAGCAGACACCTGATGTGAACTGCCCCTGCAATTTATTACATGCTTTTGCTATCCATAGCGGAGCTCCAATATAACCGATTCTCCAGCCGGTCATTGCATATCCTTTTGATACTCCATTAACCGTAATTACCCTGTCGTATATAAAATCAAAAGAAGCCAGACTTACATGTTCTCCTGTGAATATGATATGCTCATAAATCTCATCCGAAATAATAAATACTCCATCATGTTTTTCGACTACCCTTGCAATTTTCTCAATCTCATTCCGGTCATATACCATACCTGTTGGATTTGATGGAGAATTGAAAATAATTAACCTTGTTTTGCTGGTGATTGCAGCCTCCAGCTGTTCAGGTCTTATTTTGAAATCATTCTCAATCTTAGCCCCGATTACTACAGGTTTTCCTTCTGCGATGATTACCTGATCGTAATAACTTACCCAGTAAGGTGCAAGAATAATAACCTCATCACCCGGATTAACTATCGATAAAATAACGTTTATAAGGGAATGCTTTGCTCCTGCGGATACAATAATCTGATCGGGAGAATAAGTGACTCCGTTCTCCACTTTAAACTTCCTGGATATTGCTTCCCGGAGATCTGCATAACCCGGCACAGGCGGGTACTTAGAATAATTTTCATCAATAGCCTTCTTTGCTGCCTCTTTGATATAATCAGGAGTATTGAAGTCAGGTTCCCCGAGACCAAGGCTTATAATGTCTATGCCTTTTGCCTTTAATTCCCTGCTCTTCTGAGCCATTGCAAGTGTCTGGGAAACGGATAAAGATTTAACTCTGTCAGATAAATATTCCATGTTTAAAAATATATAGTAATAACATAAAAACGTCCCAACCAAATGTATGAAGTAAAATTGATAAAAAGAATATAAAAAGAGTTGCTTGAACGGCGTTGTAAATAATCTGTAAAAAAACAGGCGTACTGAATCAATAAATATAATTAGGTTTGTATAAAAATTAAAAAATGGAAGCTTTTACAGAAATACTGAAAATCACCATCCCTGCACTGATTGTATTCTTCACTGCATGGGTTCTTCTCAGAAATATGATTAAGAACGACCAGGACAAAAGAAGACAGGAGCTGATACTTCAGAACAGCCGGACTGTGACTCCAATAAAGCTTCAGGCATACGAAAGAATTGTTCTTTTCCTTGAAAGGATCTCCCTTGAATCACTGTTAGTCAGAGTTAGCTTACCTGAGATGACCGCCTCCCAACTACATTATGCATTGCTTAATGCTATAAGGAGTGAATTTGAACATAATTTATCGCAACAGATTTATATGAGCCAGCAGGCTTGGGAAGTTGTCAGGAATGCACGCTCAAATATGATTAAAATAATCAACAGTGAAGTTGAGAAGTTACCTCCGGATTCCTCGGGTATGTTCCTCAGTAAACAGCTGCTTGAAAAAATCATGGAACTCGAGAAGGAGCCTACCAGAGCTGCGATAGATTACGTAAAAAATGAGATAGCGAGAATTATATAAAGGCTATTAGCTAATTATAGCAACTCCACACTCCTCTTCACAAAAGAGCTCAGCTCTTCCCCTCTCAGCATATTATTTGCCAGTAAAGCCAGATCTATCAACTGTTTAACTACCTTATTGCCGGCACCATACGATTCAAGAATATTTTTTCTGGTGTTTTCGACAGAGGATAGCTCTTTCCGCAATTTTTCAAGATCATCTTTTTCCAGTTGGCTGATCTCATCCGCCTTCTTTTTCTTATGCTCCTGCTCCATGAAGGTAATTTCCTCTTTAATCTTCATTCTCTCCTTGTTGTTCTCTGTCAGTTTATTACCTTCCTGAATCTGAAGATCTTCCGATATTTTATTAACAATCTGATGGTTGGGATTAACAACCAGGTTATAGCTATCTGGTAATTCACCATAAAAATTCATCCCTCCGCCCATCGCCGACATATCCTTCATCCTGCGCATGAATTCCGACTGAGTTATAATGACCGGCGATTCATTTTCGTCAAGTGCTTCAAATACAACATTATATATCTCTTTTGACTTTACTTTGACATTAAAAACATTTTTAAGATCATCTTTTTGTACTTCAGATAATTTTGATTCCCTTGTTTCATCTTTTTGAATAAGTTTATCCACAACATCCGAATCGACTCTGACAAATCTTGTATCCTTAAGCTTAGATTCAAGCTGATTTATCAGATGAACATCCAGTTGACCATCAAGGAGCAAAACATCGTATCCTTTGTTTTTGGCTTTTTCGATGTAGGTAAACTGATCCGTTTTATTTGTTGAGTACAAGTAGATGAGAGTCTTGTTTTTATCTGTCTGGTTATCCTTTATTATCTTCTCATACTCTTCAAAAGTGAAGTATTTGTCATCAGTATTCTTCAACAGTGAAAACTTTGAAGCTTTTTCGTAGAACTTCTCTTCGGTTATCATTCCATATTCGATAAACAGTTTGAGATTGTCCCATTTTTTCTCAAACTCCTCTCTGTTATTCTTAAATATATCATTTAACCTGTCGGCCACTTTTTTGGTTATATGGCTCGATATCTTTTTCACATTGGAATCGCTCTGAAGATAACTTCTTGATACGTTGAGAGGGATATCTGGTGAATCAAGTACCCCATGTAACAGTGTAAGGAATTCAGGAACAATGCCTTCCACGGAATCGGTTACAAATACCTGGTTACTGTATAATTGTATCTTATTCTTCTGAATTTCGATATTGCTTTTGATTTTCGGAAAGTAAAGAATACCAGTGAGTTTAAACGGGTAGTCAACATTAAGGTGAATATAAAACAATGGATCATCACCTGACGGATAGAGCTCGTGATAAAATTTGTTGTAATCATCTTCTTTCAGGTCAGCCGGTTTAAGTGTCCAGGCTGGCTTAGTGTTATTTATGATCTTGTCTTTGCCTGTCTCTACAGATTTTCCGTCTTTCCATTCTGTTTCTTTTCCGAATGCTATTTCAACAGGAAGGAACTTGCAGTATTTTTTAAGTAACTGGTCAACCTTTTTCTCTTCAAGAAAATCTTTTGACTCCTTATCAATATATAAAATAACATCAGTTCCAATAGTTTCCTTTTCAATATCTTCAATTGAAAACTCCGGACTACCGTCGCAGCTCCATTTAACTGCCTTCGCACCATCCTGATATGATTTAGTGATTACTTCAACCTTGTCAGATACCATGAATGATGAGTAAAAACCCATACCAAAATGGCCGATTATTGCACTTGACTGGTCTTTATATTTGTCGAGGAAATCATTGGCGCTGGAAAAAGCAATCTGGTTAAGATATTTATCCACTTCTTCCCTGGTCATACCAATACCACTGTCTGAAACTTTAATAGTTTTTTTCTTCTTGTCAACCGACACCCTGATAGTTGTATCACCAATTTCTCCTTTATAATCACCAACAGCAGCCATAGTCCTGAGCTTCTGTGTTGCATCTACTGCATTTGAAATAAGCTCACGAAGGAAAATCTCATGATCAGAATAAAGGAATTTTTTTATAATCGGGAAAATGTTCTCAGTTGTTACTCCAATCTTTCCGGTTTCCATATCAGATAATTTTATAGTTATACATGAATAATCTGCCGATCACTTTCAAAAGGTGTGCCGTTAGTTATCGACTGACAAATAGTCACATCTGATAAACGAATTCACCCCCCGTCCCACATTATCATGTAGTTTCCTCCTCTTTACGAAGTAGAGAGAGGGATTAAGGGGGTGAGTACATTTAGTATAGAAGTAGAGAGGGGGATTGAGGGGGTGAGTACACGGTATTGGAAAAAATCCCCTAGAAATACTGAGGAAGCCTGAAATAGGCAACAATAATCAAAATTATAGTGAGTAAAAGAAATCCGAACAGCACATAAATTGAATGATTGCTCCTCTTTCTGAAGATCACGATACCATGTTCACTTATCAGTTTCTTAACAGCATTATGGATGCGAAGGATTGAATTGGCATTTTTAGGGATGTATGCATCAATATTAAACTTCACTGCTTTCTTTATTATCTCCATCTTATCAGGAGGGCCCAGAAGGATAAGTCCTGTCGCCGGGTCAATTTTCTTTATCTCCATCGTGAGCTTATCGATCATTTCGAACTGTTCCTTCGTATCATGAAGGCCAAGTATTGCCACCTTGCAGTAATTATGCTCTTTTTCCTGCTCAAGACGATCGATGAATTCCTCACGGGTCTGAAAAGATACTACATTATATCTTGACAGATCTGTAAACCTTTTCCTGACATCCTCAGCGAATCCCCGGTGGTCATCATAACAGAAAATATGTGTTTTAACAATCTTTGCCATAACTATAAGAAGTGACTAGAGTGCCTAAAGTTAAAGAAAAGTTTAGTCACTCCAGGCACCTCTTCACTCCTGGTTTCTTGCGTCCACATTAATAATCAATTTCCACAACCCATTTTTAAAATTATATGCATCAGATGAATAATCAGGACCATAATATTGGCGGTCTTCTTTCAATGTCGGAGAGAATGGAACGAGGTGATCAAAAATGATTGAGCTGTCAGATCTGAACTTCAATGACATCATTGCGTTTGAGGCATATTGAAATACAGCTCTGAACTTTTTATCGTCTCCTGTGACAAACCATTTCCTTCCGAATACAATTGCATCCTCCGGTGTAAAATTCAATACCTCAATGATTTTTCTGCTTATAACTGCGTTGCCATAATCAATTCCCAACAGTACCCAGCAGCGCCGATTGTCAATTATATAAGGTTTCAGATCATAATATAATGCGCCATACCACTCCGGTTCGGAATATGTAGTATCTGTCTTAATCGGAATCTCGTTGTAATTTGCTGATAATCTATATATTATATTTTTAGTTCCCGGTTCCTGTTTTCTTATGAAATAACAGAAGTACCTGCCCGGTTCATTCACTAATACAAGATTCCACGTAATTATTTTCAAAAGCGAATCCGGTGACACAATCTGACCAAGGTACCTGAGGTTAGTGAATCTGTGACTAAACACTGTATCAGATTTAACATAACCGTCGAGAATCATCCTTATCGAATCATTTATACGGATCCTGTCATTATCATTATAATTATCAACGAGTCTGTCATAAAGTTCTTCCAGTACCTGTGGGGTCTCCTTCACCGATACCTGACTTTTTGCTATTCCTACTGGTAAGAAAATAAAAAATATAAAGTATAAAAAATATGACCTCATTACTTCTTTATGCTATTTCCGGCATCATCGAGAAGCTTCTTCAGAAGGTTACAAGCCATAACTATCTCTTCCTCTCCTATGATCAACGGAGGAGCAATTCTGAAGGCGTTGTCACAGAAGAGAAAATAATCAAGAACCAGTCCAAAACCTGGAGCATTGGCAATAATATAAGGAATGTATGACGGGTCAATAAGCTGAACAGCCAAAAAGAGACCCTCTCCCCTCACCTCTGAGATCAGAGGATGAATAAGTTCCTTTCTGAAGA
>JADGPT010000025.1 GCA_017882345.1 Bacteroidales bacterium | reverse complement strand
ATCATTTCACTCAGTCTTTCGGACTTTACAGATTCAATAACATCATCTTTATATTTTCTTGCAGCTCTCGTTCCGGGTCTTTCACTATATTTAAACATATAAGCAAAATCGAATCCAGCCCACTCCATGAGGGAAAGAGATTCTTTATGATCTTCTTCTGTTTCAGTACAAAAACCGGTAATCATATCGGTCGATAAGGAACAATCAGGAATAATGGTATGAATTGCATTAACACGTTCCATGTACCACTCCCTGGTATATTCCCGGTTCATAAGTTTGAGAATACGGGTGCTTCCGCTCTGTGCAGGAAGATGAATATGCTTACATATGTTTTTATTCCTGGCAATTGTATGCAGAAGTTCATCTGAAATATCTTTTGGATGTGAAGTAGAAAACCTTACCCGTAAAAGTGGATCAATCATGGCTATTTTTTCCAGGAGTTCCGGAAATCCCATTATCCCCGATTCGTTATTCCAATTATAAGAATCGACATTTTGTCCAAGAAGTGTTACTTCCCTGTAACCCTTCTCAAATAACACTTTCGCCTCCTTCATGATTGAACCCGGATTCCTGCTTCTTTCAGCTCCGCGTACATAAGGTACAACACAATATGCGCACATATTGTTACAGCCCCGCATTATTGAGACAAATGAGGAAACCCCATTTTTATCCATCCTTACGGGGGAAATATCAGCATAGGTCTCTTCACGCGAGAGAAGAACATTTACTGCTTTATGGCCCGCTTCGGCTTCAGTAACAAGAAGTGGGAGTTCTCTGTAGGCATCCGGCCCGACTACTATATCAACAAGCTGATCGGTCTCAATTAGTTTTTCCTTCAGCCTTTCAGCCATACATCCTATTATTCCGATTTTCAGATCATTTTTCTGCTTTTTAAGATGGCTGATTGCTTTCAAACGACCCCAGATTCTTTGTTCAGCATTATCGCGGATTGAACAGGTATTTATTAATATTAATCCGGCATCATTAATATTTTCAGTAGGTTCATAACCTGCTTTGGAAAGAATTGATACAACGATCTCACTGTCAGCAACATTCATCTGACAACCATAAGTTTCTATATATACCTTTTTACTCATTTTCTCATTGTTTCTCGTTTCTCCTTAATCGTTTCTCGTTTGTCGTTTATCTTGTTTCGCGTTCAAATCCGAACTTGATCCTGACAAAAATATAAACTATGACCGAGGTTTGAAAGAATTATTTAATTTTGCATTCTGTTTAATAAATATCTAAAGTATGTCAGGACATAGCAAGTGGTCAACCATAAAGCGGAAAAAAGGGGCAATAGATGCTAAAAGAGGAAAGAAATTTACCAAAATTATTAAAGAGATAATAATTGCTGCAAAAGAGGGCGGTGGAGATCGCGAAGCTAATGCAAGGCTCAGACTTGCTGTTCAGAATGCAAAAGGCGCCAATATGCCTAAGGATAATATTGACAGAGCAATTAAAAAGGCTACCAGTGCCGATGCTGAAAGTTTTATAGAAACTTCATTTGAGGGTTATGGTCCATGTGGAGTTGCAGTATTTGTTGAATGCCTGACAGATAACAATAACAGGACAGTAGCATCGGTAAGATCGGCTTTCAATAAGCATGGAGGTAATCTGGGAACTAATGGATCTCTGACCTTCATCTTTGAAAGAAAAGGGGTATTCATAATAAAAAATGAAGGTTTGACTCTGGAAGATTTAGAGCTTGAAATGATTGATGCAGGTGCAGAAGATTTTGAAGTAGAAAGTGATATGGTCACAGTTACGTGTGCCAAAGAAGATTTCGGAAACGTAAACAGGAAGCTTATTGAGCTTAGAATAGAACCTGAAGAAGCAGGCCTGAAAAGGATTCCAAATGATTCTAAGAAGCTCGATCTTGATTCCGCGAGAAAAGTCCTCAGGCTCATTGATACACTTGAAGATGACGATGATATCCAGTTTGTATATCATAACCTCGAAATGACTGACGAACTGGCAGCAGAACTGGGATAAATTTTTTTGCTACCTTTGCAACATGATCAGAAAACTCTTTTTGATAGTAGTTATTCTTGGCTTTTCAATGCTGATTGTCCAGTCACAGTCTATTGTCAGATCATCGGATCTTTTTACAAGAAGAGATGGAAATCCAAATGCTGCCCGGCTTAATATCATACAGGATCCGGCATTAGACACCCTTATAAGCAGATATATTCTTGGATATAAGAATCTGAAAGAAAAAAATGGGTACTCCGGTATGGATGGATTCAGGATTCAGATATACAGCAGTTCTAACAGAAATGCCAAAGAAGAATCAAGTAAAGCAAATGCAGAGTTTTTAAGCAAGTTTCCGGAAAGTGAGTTTCCGGAATTAAAATCATATACACAATTTGCTCAGCCCGCTTATTATAAAATAAGGGTTGGCAACTTCAGAACAAAAACCGAGGCAACAAGGTTGTTTTTATTGATCAGTAAGGTGTTTCCCGACGCATATATCGTTCCCGATATTATATATTTCCCGGACCAGAAAACTAAATAATTATGAGCGATAACATCAAACACGAATGCGGCATTGCAATGTTAAGATTGCGTAAGCCGATGAAATACTATATTGAAAAATATGGTACCTGGAGCTATGGTCTGCAGAAGATGTACCTGATGATGGAAAAGCAACATAACAGAGGCCAGGATGGAGCAGGTATTGCAGGAATTAAGCTCGATGTGCCACCAGGGAACAGGTACATATTCCGACAAAGATCAAATAAAGCAAATCCTATTAAAGAAGTCTTCGGTCTCATTTATCAGGACATAGATGCATTAACCCATTCACATCCTGAAGGTTTTAAGGATCCCGATTTTATTAAAGAGAATGTCCCGTTTGCCTGCGATATCTACCTTGGACATCTGAGATATGGGACTTATGGGAATTATAATATTGATTATGTACATCCTGTAAGCCGCGAGAATAACTGGAAATCAAAAAACCTTGTTATGGCGGGTAACTTCAACCTTACAAACGTCGGAGAAGTATTCAGCAGCCTGGTTGAACTGGGTCAGAACCCCGTTGATTTTTCAGATACTGTAACAATACTCGAAAATGTAGGGCATCGGCTTGATGAGGAAAACGAGAGATTATTCCGCAGATTCAAAGAGGAAGGATTTTCGAAAAAAGAGATATCTCCGATGATAGAGAAAAATCTGGATGTTACATCAATTCTGAAAAAAGCCAGCCGGAACTGGGATGGCGGTTATGCAATGGCAGGAATGATTGGCCATGGTGATGCATTTGTCATGAGAGATCCTGCGGGCATCAGACCTGCATATTATTATATTGATGATGAGGTAGTTGTGATTGCTTCTGAAAGACCGGTCATTCAAACAATATTTAATGTGAGAACCGATAATGTCATTGAACTTCCACCTGCAAGCGCTATTATAATTAAGGCTTCGGGCGAAACATCAATTGAGAAGATCAGGGAGGAAACCGAACTCAGGAAATGCTCATTTGAAAGGATATATTTCTCAAGAGGAACTGATAAGGCTATATACAGAGAGAGAAAAAAGCTCGGGGAACTGCTTGCGGATCGAGTTCTTAAGACTGTTGACTACGATCTTGACAACACAGTATTTTCATATATTCCCAATACTGCTGAAAGTGCATTTTACGGACTTATAAAAGGAGTAGATAATTATCTTAACCAGGTAAAAATTGATCATATACTAAGCAGGGGTAAATACCTGAACAAGGAGGAACTTGAAAAAATTATTAACCAGCGACCGAGGATTGAAAAAATAGCGGTAAAGGATGCAAAGTTGCGTACATTTATAACAGAAGATACAAGCCGCGATGATCTTGTCGGACATATTTATGATGTCACTTATGGCGTAATAAGGCGAGGCAAAGATAACCTGGTTGTTATTGATGACTCTATTGTCAGAGGTACCACATTGAAGAAAAGTATAATCAGGATACTTGATAAACTTGATCCCAAAAAGATAGTCGTAGTCTCTTCATCACCACAGTTGCGATACCCCGATTGCTACGGAATTGATATGGCTAAACTTGGTGATTTTATTGCTTTCAGAGCAGCTATTGAGCTATTAAAAGATACAATGAGAGAATCAGTAATTCAGACTGTCTATAAGGATGCTTTGGCTGAGCTTAAGAAACCTGTTGAAGAGATGAAAAATATGGTACGGGAGATCTATAAACCTTTCTGTACAGAGGAGATATCGGCGAAAATTGCTTCAATGCTTAAATCGGACGAAATAAAATCTGAAGTTAAAATTGTATTTCAGTCAATCGAAGGCCTTCATGAAGCTTGTCCAGGGCATTTAGGTGACTGGTATTTTACCGGCAATTATCCAACACCCGGAGGTAATAAAGTAGTAAACCAGTCTTTCATTAACTATATGGAAGGAAGAAATGTAAGGGCTTATTGATTCTCATGTGAAAACCAGGTTATCTCAAAATCCTTCTTATAGGAAGAGAGGTGTCTGTTTATCTTTTCAACATAAATATCTCTCAGGGTTATCATTATTCCGGTCTCTTCTACATCTCCGAATTTATGGTTTATGAAGGTGCCGAATGTCCTCATTGTAGGCGACAGATTCATATAGGCATTAATAAGAGGTGGTATATTCTCATTGAGGTTTCTGACCTCCCTCGATAAGATTTTATAATTTTCCTTATATCTCCAGCCCCGGAAAAGCTTTTTCATTTCTGCCTGATGGATATCAATATTTGCAGGATCAACCGGGACAACAAGGCGATCCGGATCTCTGAAATGCCTTTTGAGAAAATAGAGGATCATATTCCTGGCTTTTGGATTGAAGTGAGGATACATTGTAACCTTGCCGAACAAATATTTAAGGTGATGATTGTCAATTATGATTGCACCGAGTCCGTCCCACAGGTTATCGAGTGCAAACAAGCTTTTCCTGCCCATAGACCGAGACTGATAATCGGGATGAACAAATGATCTTCCAAGTTCCATGAGGTGAGGATAATACTTAGAAAGGAATTTTTCAGAAAAATGGAAATAAGCTGACGAGGCAAGCTTGGTAATATCGCAATTGGTGCATCCTTTTTCCGGAAAAAAGAATCGATATCCTCCAATCATTTCTTTCTTTTCAGGATCCCAAACAATCAGCTGTTTCTGAGGATCAGTTTTAGCCAGGTCAAACTCGTCTATATCGATGTCTTTTCCCGTACCGCCTCCGGCATGTCTGAAGGTAAGTTCTCTGACTCGTCCTACTTCGTGCATTAACGCAGGAGAATTATTATTGTCAAATACATAAACCTCGTTGTTGCCGTTGTTAGTCCTGCGTAGAAGCTTATCGCTTGTAAGCTCAGCAATTATCTGATCCTTTGGTAATTGGTCAACAATTGGTTTCATTTATTATAAAAAAATGGGGAGGGTGATATATCTGAATATTATCTTAACAAAATCTAGTGCAATTTAATCTTTTTTTTTATTTCCGGGTCATACGGAAATAAATGATTCCAGATTGTACGATTTTGACTTAACCCAATCGGCCCATTCCAACGCAGATCTTGTTTTATCAAAAGTTTCCCAGGGTATTGGCTTACCGAAAACCAGACTGATCTCTTTGTCCTTTTGTTTGAACAACTCATCAACAAGATATAGCATTTCAATATTTGTTCTAAGCCCGAGTAGTTTTCTGAAATTGGCAAGATTGTAGAAAAAACTGGAGTTTCTGCCGGAGAAAAATGCAGGTACAACATCTCTCTTGTGCTGTATAGCCTTAGATATGAAGCTTTTATGCCATTGTAGATCCCTTATTATACCTCTTTTTTTCCTTGAACATAATCCTGCCGGAAAATAAAGAATCTGACAGTCGGACGAATATGCTTCCTCTATCATTCTGGCAGCATCTTTTGCCTGTGATCCGTGTTTATTTAGCGGAAGAAAGATGCCTGACAGGTTTTTGATATTGGTAAGGATGTCGTTTACCGGAAATTTGATGTCATGGAAATATTTCGATAATTCATAAATAAATACAAGTCCGTCAGGACCTCCAAGCGGATGGTTTGAAACAAATATATACCTGCCTGATTTTGGGATATTCTCACTACCTGTGACCTTGAATTTTATTTCAAAATGCTTTAGACCTGCCGCTATAAATTCAGAATCCCGAAGATGACCAAATTTTTTCATGAATTCATTCAATTCATCCTGATGTACAATTCTTTTCAGATAGTTTATGACAAAACCCGGTATTGTCCTGGCAAGAGCCGGATTCTTAGAATAGAGGACATTTCTGACGTCTATTTTCTGATTTTCTTCATTACCCGTTTGACTATCCATATTTCCGGTAATTTTTGTTACGGATTCAGGTTCAAATTTACCAAAAAAAAGACCGGATATGATATTTGGATTGGAATTCGATACCTCCTGCATCGCGATTAGGTTACTGGGCTTTGACACTTCCATCGTCATATTATACAAATGTGCATGTAACCAGGCTACATTTTACTATCTAAAAGTTATTAACAAAAAATAAAAAATGTGGGGTAATGTGGAGTAAAGTGGATATTTATTTCTTATTTTAGCCGTTTAATTGGAAAAAGCGAGGATGGCCACATTTATAGGTGATTACACGTGCAAAGTTGATGTCAAAGGTAGAATAATACTTCCAGTGGCATTTAAGAAGCAGATGCCTGCTGATGCACAGGATCATTTTGTGGTTCGGAAGGATATCTTCGAGAATTGCCTTGTGCTCTATGCCATTGAAGACTGGAACAGGCAATTGGAGAAGATCAGGAAAAAACTAAACCCCTATAACCGTGAGCAAAATACGTTCCTCAGGAATTTTTATATGGGAACGGCAGAACTATCCCTGGATAACAATAACCGCATTCTTGTACCTAAACGATTAATGGATCTTATTGGAGCTGACAGGGATGTTATTCTTGCCGGACAAGATGGAAGGATAGAGATTTGGCCAGCTGACATTTATAACAAAATCGCTATGCCGCCTGAAGATTTTGCAAACCAGGCTGAAAAATTGTTGGGAACTATTAATGAGCCTTAACTATCATGGTTTACCATATCCCCGCATTGCTCAAAGAGAGTATTGACGGGCTGAACATCCAGCCCGATGGGATTTATGTCGATGTAACTTTCGGAGGAGGAGGCCATTCAACGGAGATTCTTAAACGTCTTAAGTCTGGCAAACTTATAGCTTTCGATCAGGATGAGGATGCCGCAATAAACACTACGGCTGATGATAGGTTCCTCTTTCTCCACCAGAATTTCAGATTTCTGAAAAATAATCTCCATTTCAATAACATCAAATCTATAGATGGCCTGATTGCCGACCTCGGAGTCTCTTTTCACCAGTTTGATGAACCGGAAAGAGGATTTACTTTCAGGCAGGATGCTCCTCTGGATATGAGGATGAACAAAACTGGTTCTGTTACAGCCGCCCACCTGCTTAAGACAATGGATGAGGCGACCCTTGCAGATATCCTTTACAGGTATGGGGAACTATCAGATTCAAGAAGGATCGCAAGGGAAATTGTTGCAGCCAGAGTCGCAAAACCAATGGAAACTGTTAACGACATCATTGACACGATAGGTAAGCTGGCTCCTTACCGGCAGGAACATAAATTTTACGCAAAGTTGTTTCAGGCATTGCGGATAGCTGTCAATCATGAAATCGACTATTTGCAGGAGATGCTTGAACAGGCTCTGTCAGTGCTAAATACAGGAGGACGACTCGTTGTCATCAGTTACCATTCGCTCGAAGACAGGGTGGTTAAGAATTTTATGAAGACAGGCAATTTTGAAGGAGAAGGGAAAAAAGACTTTTATGGTAATATAGAAACTCCTTTCAGAATTATAAACAGGAAAGGAACAACGCCTGGCGATGAAGAGGTTGCAATAAATAACAGGGCAAGAAGCGCGAGACTCAGGATAGCTGAAAAGATCTGACTAATGGAAGAGAAGAAGGAAAATATTAAGGAAAATACTAAGAAGCGTTTAAATACCGGAAGTTTCATTAAGGAGCTACTGAGTGGTAGTATGGTTTCTGAAAAGATCATACTTAAAAATCTTGGGTATGTTTCCCTGATAACTCTTCTTGCTGCAATATACATTGGAAACAGGTTTCATGCTGAAAAAATAACGAGGGAAACAACAAGGCTTCAACGTGAAGTTAAAGATCTGAGAGCAGAGTCCCTTTCAACCTCCGCCGATCTGATGTATATAAGTAAGCAGTCTGAAGTATTCACTATGGTAAGGGAAAAAGGGCTGTCCCTTGAAGAGATGAAGACTCCACCCTATAAACTTTTGGTCGATAAGAAGTAAATGAAATGGCAGCAAGGGATGAAATAGTATGGCGCGGTGGTCTGGTATATTTTGCAATTGGATTGCTGGCTGTTGCTTTGCTCGTGCGTATCCTTATTCTGCAATATGTTCAGAGGGGTAAATGGGCAGATATGAGTGAGAAATATGTCTATAAAACTGCAGAGATGCCTGCAAACAGGGGTGATATACTTACAAGCGACGGACGCCTCCTGGCAAGTTCAGTTCCATACTATACAATCTACATGGATACCCGGAGTAGCGGAATGGCATCCTCTACATGGTCAAACGGAATCAGTGGGTTATCAGCTGGCCTGGCTCGATTTTTAGGAGTACGGTCGGCATCAGGTTGGAGATCAGCAATAGCAGAAGCCCGGAAAAAGGGCGATCGGTATTTCCTGATACAACGGAAAGTTGACTACGAAACTCTTAAGAAGTTGAAAGAACTACCAATATTCAAAGAGGGTCAGTATAAAGGAGGAATGGTAGCTCAGGCTGAAAACAGACGAATACTTCCAAATAGTGACCTTGCTTCACGTACAATTGGCTATCTCAATCTGGGAAGTGAAGGAAATGAAGTTGGAGTCGAGGGAGCATTTGATAAAGATCTGGCAGGTAAAAATGGGGTTGCAGTGAAACAAAGGCTTACCGGAGGCGACTGGATAATAGTTGAGGGTCCGAACAGTGTGGAATCAAGAGATGGAAATGATGTGATAACTACTCTGGATCTCGACTTGCAGGATGTTGCTACTACTGCCCTTCTGAACCAGCTCAGGAAAAATGATGCTGATCATGGTTGCGCTGTCCTTATGGAAGTTTCAACTGGAAATATTAAAGCAATTGCAAATCTTGGACTTCAGAGCGATGGGGACTATCATGAAATATATAATTATGCTTTAGGAGAGAGCACCGAGCCGGGTTCAACCTTTAAGCTTCCGTCTCTTATGTCTGCAATAGAGGACGGTGTCATTGATACTGGTGATATTGTCGACACTGGCACCGGCACTGTGAAATACTACGACAAGATTATCAGGGATACAAAAGAGGGTGGTTACGGCAAAATAACAGTTAAGGAGGTCTTTGAAAAATCATCCAACGTGGGAACATCCAAACTTATCTACGATCATTACAAAGATAACCCTAAAGATTTCGTGAACAGGCTTTATGCGATGAGACTGAATAAACAGCTTGATCTGCAACTTAAAGGCGAAGGAGAACCGTTGATAAGATATCCGGGGGATAAACTCTGGTCAGGTCTTTCACTCCCGATGATGTCTCATGGGTATGAAGTGCAACTTACTCCCCTGCAGATTCTTACATTCTATAATGCGGTGGCAAATAATGGCAGAATGATGCGTCCGTTATTTGTGACTAAAATAATGAGAAACGGAAGCGTTATCAAGAGCTACGAACCTGAAGTCATAATAAACTCAATAGCATCCCGCTCAACAATACGAAAAGCAAAAAAGATGATGGAGGGTGTTGTTGAACGTGGTACTGCAACAAATCTCAGAAATGCTAATTACAAAATAGCAGGAAAAACAGGAACTGCACAGATAGCGAGGGATAAGTATGGTTACAAGACCGGAGCCAGGGTGTCTTACCAGGCCTCTTTTGTCGGATACTTTCCTGCTGACAACCCCCTGTATTCCTGTATTGTTGTAGTTAATGCCCCATCAAACGGAGTCTACTACGGAAATCTGGTTGCCGGAACAGTCTTCAAGGAGATTTCCGATAAGGTTTATGCAACAAGATTTTTCAGGGATTACAGACCTGAAAATAAAGATGATATAAAACCATCTGCACCTGATGCCGGTAATGGATACAGGGCTGATATTAATGAAGTACTGAAAAACCTTGATGTTCGTTACCGCCGGACTTCAGATGAAGATTGGGTCGCTACACACGAAAGAGGGGATACTGTAAGCCTTACAGGTGTGAAGATTCAAGCTGGTCTTGTACCCGATGTGAGAGGAATGAGTTTGCGCGATGCGCTCTACCTTCTCGAAAACTCAGGGATAAGAGTAAGATACAGTGGTAAAGGAAGGGTGCAGAGACAATCTCCTGAACATGGAGCCAGGTACTTTGGTGGAACAGTCGTTTCTCTTGAGATGAATATGTGAAATGATGAAGATTGAAGAAATATTAAACGGAATTGAAGTTGTTTCAGTAACAGGAACAAAAAACAGAGCTATAACCGGTATTGAATTTGATTCGCGTAAAGTTAAAAAAGATTCACTTTTTGTTGCAATCAAAGGATATAAATCTGATGGACACGATTTTGTTAATTCAGCTATTGCATCAGGAGCTTCTGCTATTATATGCGAAATACTTCCTGAAAAACCCGATAAAAATATTTGCTGGATAAAAACCGGTGATTCAGCAAAAGCCCTCGGTTTGGCGGCCTCTAACTTCTTCGGAAACCCTTCCCGTTCTCTTAAGCTGGTTGGAGTTACAGGAACAAACGGAAAAACAACAATTGCTTCACTTCTCTACCGGATGTTCCTGCAACTGGGATATAAATGCGGATTGTTTTCAACAGTATGTAATTATATTAATGAAAAGGAACTGGAAGCAACACACACAACACCAGATCCGGTTCAGCTAAATAGCCTGTTGTCACAGATGGTCGATGAGGGATGCGACTTCGCATTTATGGAAGTCAGCTCTCATTCTGCCCATCAGAAAAGGATTGCAGGACTAAAGTTTGCAGGAGGTATTTTCACTAACCTTACTCACGACCATCTCGATTATCATAAAACGTTTGAAAATTACCTCGCGGCGAAGAAAAGCTTCTTTGACTCATTGTCCGCGGAGGCATTTGCTCTGGTAAACCTTGATGACCGTAATGGACGGGTTATGCTTCAGAATTGCAAAGCAAGTCATTACACATTTTCTGTGCGGACAATGGCCGATTACCGTTGTAATATTATTGAGCAGGGTTTTGAGGGTATGGAATTAAAGATTCAGGGCGAAGAGGTATGGACAAGGTTTATAGGCGCTTTTAACGCTTCAAATCTGCTTGCAGTTTATGCTGCTTCGGAACTTCTTGGCGCTGCAAAAAAAGAGATACTCATTATTCTCAGCGATTTGAATTCTGTTTCCGGAAGACTTGAGGTTATCAAATCTCCGGGAGGTATTTCGGGCATTGTAGATTATGCACATACCCCTGATGCTCTTTTAAATGTGATTGATACAATTAATAAGATACGGGAGGCCGGTGTTCATCTTATCACAGTTGTTGGTGCCGGGGGGGACCGCGATCGTACAAAGCGGCCGAAAATGGCAGCAATATCTGCGGAAGGAAGTGATAAAGTAATCCTTACTTCAGATAATCCCAGAACAGAGGATCCTGAGAAGATTCTCGATGAGATGGAAACCGGAATAACCCCGGATCTAAAAAGAAAAACTCTGAGAATAACCAACAGGCATGAAGCAATTAAAACAGCAATAATGCTTGCAAACGATGGAGATGTGGTACTCATTGCCGGGAAAGGCCATGAGACTTATCAGGAGATTATGGGAGTGAAACATCACTTTGACGACAGGGAAGAATTGAGAAACGCATTATTACTTAAATAAAACAGGGGGGGAAATGCTTTACTATTTATTTCAATATTTTGAATCACTTAATTTCCCGGGAGCCAGGTTATTTACATTCATCTCATTCAGGTCGGCTGCTGCTGTTATCACTTCCCTTATTATTTCACTTATGATAGGCAAAAAGATCATTCAATATCTTCAGAGGAAGCAAGTTGGAGAGGTTGTCAGGAATCTGGGACTAGAGGGACAATACCAGAAACAAGGAACCCCTTCAATGGGAGGAATCATAATTTTAGCGTCAATTATAATTCCGACTCTTCTATTCGCTAAACTAGGGAATATTTATATCATTCTGATGCTGATAACAACAATCTGGCTTGGGCTTATCGGATTTCTTGATGACTATATTAAAATATTTAAAAAGAACAAAGATGGACTGGCCGGAAGGTTCAAGATTGCTGGTCAGATAGTCCTCGGAATAATTATCGGGTTAACTCTGTTTTTTAGTGATGAGGTCAGAATTGTGGAGAAAGTTAACGTTGACAATCTTACATTAAGAGAAAGGCATGAGTTTATCAACCCTTTTATACAGATTCCTGAGCATGGTGAGATTTCTATGGAAAGAAAGTCAACAAAAACAACCATCCCTTTTGTAAAAAATAATGAGTTCGATTATGCCTGGCTGGTATCATTTATCAATGATGCTCAGAGGCGACCATATACCTGGATTGTATTCGTGATAATAGTAATATTCATTGTCACTTCGGTTTCAAATGGGGCAAACCTCACTGACGGACTTGATGGACTTGCAACAGGGACTTCGGCAATAATAGGAACGGCACTTGCAGTGCTTGCCTATGTTTCCAGTAACATCATTTATGCCCAATATCTTCAGATAATGTATATCCCAGGTACTGAGGAGCTTGTTGTTTTTGCAAGCGCCTTTATCGGAGCTACAATAGGATTTCTGTGGTACAACTCATATCCGGCACAGGTTTTTATGGGTGATACGGGCAGCCTCGCACTTGGTGGTATCATAGCTGTATTTGCCATAATAATAAGAAAGGAACTTTTAATCCCGATACTTTGTGGGATATTTCTCATTGAAATCCTGTCTGTTTTACTGCAGGTGAGCTGGTTTAAAAGGACAAAAAGAAAATACGGCGTAGGAAGAAGGATCTTCCTGATGGCACCACTTCATCACCATTATCAGAAAAAAGGTTTTCCCGAACCAAAGATTGTTATCCGGTTCTGGATTGTGGCAATAATTTTGGCTGTAATAACTATTGTGACACTTAAGATAAGATAGTAAAATGAACAAAAAGATTGTAATACTCGGGGCAGGGGAAAGTGGTGTCGGATCAGCAGTGCTTGCACAAAAACATGGGTTCGATGTTTTTGTCTCTGATAAAGGTCAGATAAAAGAATACTATCGGGAACTTCTTGAAAAATACAGGATTAAGTGGGAAGAAGGAACTCACAATGAATCAATTATACTTTCTGCAGATGAGATTATTAAGAGTCCCGGAATACCTGAAAGCGCCCCGATAATAAAAAAAATCCGCGAGAAAGGCATACGGGTAATATCAGAAATTGAATTCGCCGGCAGATATGCCAAAGGTATAAAGATCTGTATCACAGGGAGCAATGGTAAAACAACTGTGACTAATCTCATCTATCATATTCTGAAAAAAGCCGGAATGAATGCAGCGATGACCGGCAATGTAGGTAACAGTTTTGCAATGGCTGTTGCGGAAGGATCATACGATTATTATGTAATTGAACTGAGCAGTTTCCAGCTTGACGGGATGTATGAATTCAAGGCTGATATAGCGATATTAATGAATATTACACCAGATCATCTCGACAGATACGATTACAAGCTTCAGAACTATATAGATTCAAAATTCAGAGTAATTCAAAACCAGCAAAAAGATAATTTCCTGATTTACTGGGAAGGAGATCCGATCATAAAAACTGAATTATCCAGGAAAAAATATAGTATGACTCTCTTGCCTTTTTCTGATGAAATAAAGGAAGGCATGACTGCTTATATCGAAAACGATGAATTGATAATTGATTACCAAGATAAAACTAACATTATGACCATTCATGATTTTGCACTTAAAGGTCGTCACAACACCTACAACTCAATGGCGGCAGCCATTGCCGGTAAGATTCTTAATATCCACAAGAAGGTAATCAGAGAAAGTCTCGCTGATTTTCAGGGAGTTGAACACCGGCTGGAACCGGTCATTACTGTTTGTGGTATTAATTTCATTAACGATTCAAAGGCTACAAATGTTAATTCAACCTGGTACGCTATTGAGTGTATGGAAAACAATATTATATGGATTGTTGGAGGAATTGATAAGGGAAATGATTATTCAGAGCTATTCCCGGTAGTTAAAAAGAAGGTAAAAGCAATAGTTTGCCTCGGAAAGGATAACAAAAAAATTGTCGAGGCTTTTAAAGATAAGGTCCCCACTATTGTGGAAACAACTACCATGGAAGAAGCTGTAAGAGCTTCATATTATCTCGCAAAAAAAGGTGAAACGGTACTTTTATCACCTGCATGTGCAAGTTTTGATCTTTTCAAGAATTACGAAGACAGGGGTCGTCAGTTTAAACAGGCAGTAAGGAATCTATAATCAATATATTAATGCAACAAGGCTGGCTTACTAAGACATTTAAAGGAGACAAGGCGATATGGGGTCTTGTGGCTCTTTTTATGATCTATTCACTATTAGCTGTTTACAGCTCTTCAGTAGGTGTAGCCTTTATGAAATATGGAGGAAATACAACATACTTTCTTAAGAGTCAGTTTTTTATGCTTGTATTAAGTCTGGTTATAATCGTTGTTGTTCATTACCTTCCATACAGAATTTACTTTTCCATGGCAGGGTTGATTCTTATCATAGCTGTTGGATTACTGGTTTTGACTTTTGCATTTGGATCGAGGGTTAATGAGGCAACCCGCTGGATAGTGATTCCAGGCACAGGATTTAAACTTCAGACATCAGATGTTGCCAAGGTGGCGCTTGTGCTTTATCTGGCACGATCTCTGGCAAAATATCAGAATGAGTTGAATAATTTTATACTGGTATCAAAGTATTTTATTCTCCCAGTTGGCATTGTCTGTGGCCTGATCCTGCCAGAAAACCTCTCTACATCACTCATGATATTTGGTATGAGCATGATAATAATGTTCATTGGCAGGGTCCCTCTCAAATTTCTTTTTGCTTATGTTGGTTTGGGAGTAGTTGCAGTTATACTCTTTGCCCTGGTTCTTACTGTGGTCAAAAAGGATAACAGGGTTCAGGTCTGGAAAAACAGGATCGAACATTTTTTCTCAGGTAAAGCGGATGAAGACGGAAACTATCAGTCGAATCAGGCGAAGATTGCAATTTCAACGGGCGGGTTATTCGGAAAAGCGCCCGGGAAAAGTACCCAGAGAAACATGCTTCCGCAGTCGAACTCTGACTTCATATTTGCAATTATTATAGAAGAATATGGATTATTATTCGGTGCCATCCCGCTTATTCTGGCATATATGATACTGCTGTTCAGAGGGATTACCATTGCAAAAAAATGCGAAACTGCATTCCCGGCCTTTCTGGTGCTGGGTCTGATTGTTATGATCGTTATTCAGGCAATGCTTAATATGATGGTCGCGGTAGGATTGTTTCCCGTAACAGGGCAGACACTTCCAATGGTAAGCTGGGGAAGAACCTCTGTTCTGGTAATGAGTTTTTCAATTGGTGCAATACTGAGTGTAAGCAGGGTAGTAAATGCAAGAATAAAAAAAGAAGAACTGCCCGAAGAAGAAATTTCTGATGAAGGAGAAAAGATATATGAATCTGCAAAAACATAAGAGAGTGATAATCAGTGGTGGCGGTACAGGCGGGCATATTTTCCCGGCTATATCAATTGCCAATGCACTCAGGAAAATTGATCCTGAGACTGAGATTCTCTTTGTGGGCGCTGAGGGAAGAATGGAAATGGAAAAGATTCCCGCCGCAGGTTATAGAATAATCGGTTTACCGGTTGCAGGATTATACAGGAGCCTGACCCTGAAAAACATATCAGTTCTGATAAAACTTTTGAAGAGTCTGAACAAAGCAAAAAAGGTAATAAAGGAATTTAGTCCCGATGTTGTAGTCGGTGTAGGTGGTTATGCCAGTGGCCCGGTTCTCCGGCAGGCTGGGAGGATGGGAATTCCGACCCTTATTCAGGAACAGAACAGCTATGCAGGAGTAACAAATAGACTTCTGGCAAAAAGAGCTTCAGTTATTTGTGTAGCTTATGATGGGATGGGAAAATATTTTCCTGCAAAAAAAATAATTAAAACAGGTAATCCGGTACGCCATAATTTCGACAATCTTAAAAGTTTGCAGGATGAAGCTCTTTGTTTTTTCAACCTTAAAAAAGAGTTCCCTGTTATACTCATCCTGGGTGGATCACTCGGAGCCGGAACTATTAATAACAGCCTTTCAGAAAACATAAATAAACTTAGGGACTCTGATTGTCAATGGTTGTGGCAGACAGGGAAATATTACTTTGAAAATGTAAAAGCGCTGGTTTCCGTATCATTCAGCGGAAACATCGCCGTACACGGATTCATTAACAGGATGGACTATGCCTATGCTGCTGCCGATATTATTGTTTCCAGAGCCGGCGCCGGAACCATTTCCGAATTGTGTCTTGTTGGTAAACCTGTAATTCTGATTCCTTCTCCAAATGTGGCTGAAGATCACCAGACCAGGAATGCAGAGGCTTTGTCAAATAGCAATGCTGCTATGTTGATAACAGATAATCAAGCCGTTAAAACTTTGGTAGATGAGGCTATTAAACTCATTTCAGATAAGACAAGGAGAGACAAGTATGCTGAAAACATACTAAAAATGGCCGACAGGGATGCAGATATAAGGATTGCTGAAGAAGTACTTAAACTCGCCGGGAAATGATTGACTTCAAAAATATAGAAGGAATGTATTTTGTCGGCATAGGTGGTATCGGCATGAGCGCCCTTGCTCTTTATTTTGCAAAAGGAGGGTATGTTGTCGCAGGATACGACAGGTCTGAAAGCAGGATAACTCTTTCATTAATTGAAAATAATTGTACAGTCACATATAAGGATGATTTAAGATTTCTACCTGATCTTTTCAGATACAGTTCAGATAAAAGCAAGGTTATTATAGTTTACACGCCTGCAATTCCTGCTGAGAATCAAATACTTTCTTTTTTCAGGAGTAACGGATATGTGATTTATAAACGATCTGAGATACTTGGTGAGATATCATCGAATACTGACACACTTGCCGTTGCCGGAACTCATGGTAAGACCACCGTGTCGACCATGTTAGCACATCTGCTGAAGCAGTCACATATCGACTGTTCGGCATTTCTTGGAGGTATATCAAAAAACTACGATTCAAATCTTCTCCTTGGCGACAGCAGGTTTACAGTTATGGAAGCTGACGAATTTGACCGTTCTTTCCATAGGCTTAAACCCCTTATTGCAATCGTAACTTCACTTGATGCAGACCATCTTGATATATATGGAGATCAGGCTACAATGATAAAAGCATATAATGAGTTTTGCGGAAAAATCAGACATGGGGGCGACCTTATAGTAAACAGCAGAATACGTAAAGATGTTGTGGTTCCCGAAGGAGTCTCCTGCTATACTTACGGGCTTAACAACGAAGCTGATTTCAGGTCAACGGATATAAAACGATCTGAAGATTATTACAGTTTCAATTTTAAGTCACCAACAGCTACCATTGAAGATCTGCATTTCGCTTTCCCCGGTATTATTAATATCGAAAATTTTACTGCAGCTATTGCTGTAGCAATGATGTGCGGTGTAACAGAACAGGAAATCAGAAAAGCTGTCATGCTCTTCCAGGGGGTAAGACGCCGGTTTGATATAAGGATTAACTTGCCAGGTCTGGCTTTTGTAGATGATTATGCACATCATCCTGAAGAGATCCGGGTATGCATAAAAAGTATAAAGGAATATTTTGCAGGGCGAAAAATTACAGGGATTTTTCAACCGCATCTTTTTTCACGAACTCGCGATCATGCCGATGGGTTTGCAAAAATACTTGATGAACTTGATGAAGTAATACTCCTGCCTATATACCCGGCACGTGAAAAACCGATAGAAGGAGTTACATCCGAACTGATTTTCAATAAAATGAAATCCGGCAAAAAGAGGTTGCTGGAAAAGTCGGATATTCCGGGTGAACTGGATTCCAACAAAATTGATGTTTTGCTGACAATAGGAGCTGGTGATATTGATACACTTGTTGCACCTATAGAAGATAAGTTGAGGAGAGAGAGAATATGATGAGGAAGATTCTGAAAATACTACTGATTATACCTGTGTTATACCTTATTATAATACCGGTTTTTCTTGTCAGTTCTGCCAATTCGAGACCTTGTGGAGGAATAGTTATAGATATTAGTGATTCGTCTTATTATCATTTTGTTACGAGAAAACAACTTTTAAACCTTGCCTATGGAAACTCATCCAGAATCGCCGGTGAACTTGTAAAAGATGTATCAGTATCGGCTATTGAAAACAGGATTAATGTGTTGAGAGAATTAAAAAAGGCCGAAGTGTATATATCAATTGATGGAATAGTCCATATTTATGTTGAGCAGCGTAATCCGGTTATGAGGGTGATGCCCGGTGATGGTGGAGACTATTTTGTAGATGAAGACGGGTTTGTTGTGAGGAGAAGAAATCTATATAACCCGCGATTGCATATTGTTGAAGGTAATGTGAATATAAGTTCAGCCATGCTTAATGGAGTGAGTGTTCTTGACACCAGTATTAAACACTCAATACTTAAAGATATTTATTACCTGGTGAATTATATAAATGATGACAAATTCTGGTCTGCTCTGATAGATCAGATTTATGTGGATGGAAACGATGAAATTGATCTTATACCTCGAACCGGTAACCAGGTTGTTCATCTGGGTACAGCAGAAAATTATGAAGGTAAACTCAGGAACCTTGAAGCTTTCTACGATAAGGTATTGCCCAAAGTAGGCTGGAATAAATATTCTGTGATAAACCTTGAATTTAAGGATCAGATAGTTTGTAAAAGAAGAGATAATCAGAAATAACCATATATAAGTTATGAATAAAAAGGAACAGTATGTAGCAGCCATCGACATCGGAACCACAAAAATTGTGGCAATTGTCGGTAAGAAAAACGAGAATGGCAAAATTGAGATTCTCGGACTTAGCAAAGCTCTTTCAAAAGGGGTAAAGAGAGGCGTTGTTCTTAATATTGAGGAGACAGTTAACGCCATCCAGACTACAGTTTTGGACGTACAAAAGAGATCAGGGATTCTATTCTCTGAAGTCTTTGTTGGCATAGCCGGGCAACATATAAAAAGTATGAAAAACCGCGGCTATATAATACGTGAGGCATACGATGATGAAATTCAAAAAGAGGAGGTCTTCAAACTGATTGAGGATATGCATAAGATACATATAGACATCGGGGAAGAGATAATTCATGTTATCCCTCAGAATTTCATAGTTGATAATGAGACCGGGGTTAAAAATCCTATCGGTATGTGTGGCAGACGGCTGGAAGCCAATTTTCATATTGTGATCGGGCAGGTCGCTGCAGCAAAAAACATCGAAAAATGTATACGGAAAGCAAATCTGACTGTGAAGGATATGATTCTGGAACCATTGGCTTCCTCTGATGCAGTGCTCACTGATGACGAAAAAGAAGCGGGAGTCGTTCTGGTTGATATCGGTGGAGGAACGACTGATGTGGCTGTCTATTATGATAACATTATTCGACATACAGCGGTGATCCCGTTTGGCGGAAATGTGGTAACAAAAGATATAAAGGAAGGTTGTGCAATACTGCAACGACATGCTGAGCAGCTTAAAATTCAATATGGTTCGGCTCTTGGAGATATAGCTCCTGAAGATAAAGTCGTTTCAATACCTGGTATCAGCGGTCGTGAACCAAAAGAGATATCATTCAAAAGCCTCGCCTATATAATCCAGTCAAGAATGGAAGAGATTATTGATGCAGTTAATTTTGAAATACAGAATTCAGGGTATGCAGATAAACTTGCTGCCGGCGTTGTAATCACTGGTGGAGGCGCCATGTTGAAACACCTTCCTCAACTGATGAAGTTCAAAACTGCTATGGATGTAAGAATTGGTTTGCCAAATGAACATCTTGCAGGTTCAGCGAAAAATGAAATTAACCAGCCTATGTATGCCACAAGTGTCGGGTTGATAATGCGCGGGTTTGAATATCTTGAAACCTACAAAAAGACATTCAATGCAGGCAATACGGAAGAATATGTTAAACCCAAAGCAGTGATAGTTGGTCAACTTGAGGAAGAAGAGGATGAGCAAGAAACATTTGCACCGACTACTCATGAAGAGGAAAAAATACCGATCACTGAAAAAATTAAGAGTATGCTTTCCAGGATGTTTGAGGTTGAAGATCAACCTATCAAGTAATATATAGGGTTTTATATAAAAAGTAGCTATTCATAATCAATTAATTAACTATGCTATGTCAGACGATATAATGAACTTTGATCTGCCTTTAGAGAGGTCGTCGATTATAAAAGTTCTGGGAATAGGTGGGGGCGGCAACAATGCTGTCAATCACATGTTTGAAAAGGGCATCATGGATGTGAATTTTGTGATTTGTAATACTGACCATCAGGCTCTGTTAAAAAGCCAGGTCCCTATAAAAGTTCAGATCGGAGAATCACTTACCGAAGGAAGGGGAGCCGGAAGTAAACCGGAAATTGGCAGGCAGGCAGCTATAGAGAATCTTAATGATGTAATGGATGCATTATCGGGAAATACGAAGATGGTTTTCATTACAACAGGGATGGGAGGAGGAACCGGGACTGGAGCTATACCGGTAATTGCAAAAGCCTGTAAGGAAGCTGGATTTCTTACCATTGCTGTTGTAACTATTCCTTTTAAATCAGAAGGGAAAGTACGTATACGGCAAGCGATTGACGGGGTAACGGAACTTAAAGATTATGTCGATTCATTACTGGTAATTAATAATGAAAAGCTGAGGGAGATTTACGGTAACCAATCTGTTTCAACGGCATTTGCAAAGGCTGATGACATTCTGACTACAGCAGTAAAGGGAATTGCAGAAATTATTACTATTACAGGCTATATTAATGTTGATTTTGCTGATGTGGAAACTGTGATGAAAAACTCAGGTGTCTCGATAATGGGCATGGGTAAAGCGTCTGGAGAAAACAGGGCAATTAAAGCTATTGAAGATGCACTCTCCTCACCGCTGTTGAATTCAAATGATATCACCGGGGCAAAAAGTATTCTGATAAATATTTCTTCAGGAATCGGAGAACATGAGATCACGATGGATGAACTCGGTGAAATCACTGATTACATGTACGATTCGGCCTCAGATGATGCCTTGATCATAAGGGGATTGTCGAAGGATGAAAATCTTAATGAAGAAATCAGTGTGACAGTTATAGCAACAGGATTTGAATCGAACAGTATTTTCCAGCCTTATAAGCCTAAAAAACCCAGTAAGGTCGAATTGTTTACAAGTCAAAGTGCAATTCCCTCAAGAATATTACCTGAAAGCGGCAATGATGTATTTTCTGTTCATGAAAAAGGTAAAAGGTCCATTATTACCGATTTTGAAGAAGAATCTCAGGGAGTGATTGATTTCAGTCTGGAACATAACCACGAGATGGATGAGATCAGAAACAGGAGATCGATAGAGAATGATGAGCCAGGTGAAAAGCCGGAGGCAACTTTGAGAAAAGTGAAACATATGCAAAACCTTCTGAAAAGGGAAGGTCTTTCAAATAAGACAATGAAAGAGAATATAGATACTTTTGAAGATGTGCCTGCTTATGTCAGAAGAAACCTTTCACTCGGGGCCCCGGAGGGTGGAACAGAAAGTAAATTGTCAAAGTTCACATTAACATCCGACGATAATGACGAACCTGTTTTAAGAGAAAACAACGCTTATCTTAATGATAATGTAGATTAGTGCCTCATTGTGTCTTTGTGTCCTGGTGGCTTAACGGAAAATCAGACCCTCAATTTGGCAGGGCCTTTCATATTTTCTATATTTGCACCTGATGATCAGACATATTTCTATAATACTGCTTCTAGCTATTTCTTCAGGTTTGTATGCCCAGAAACCAAATGTCATTCCACCCAGGTCAACTTCACTTAAACAGGATTCTGTAAAAAAACCAAGAATTCTAAGGGAGTGGACTCTTTCAGCCGATTACTCCGAAGAGGTGGCCCTTCCTATTGACACAGTCTTTTCATTATCTGACCGGTTCAAACTTGCAGACAAATACTCACCTGTTAATGCGAGTCTGGGTAATTACGGCCTGCCTTTTTACCAGCTCAGTTTTTTTGACAGGATTACAGATCCTGATAAATTCCTTTATGCCTACTATTACCCTCTGATGCATGTCCCTTCAAATACTGTATTTATGAATACCCAGGTTCCTTATACAGAGCTGGACTGGAGTTTTGCGGGGCCCATAGAAACTTCGGAGCAAACATTCAGAGTGAGGCATACACAGAATGTGAACAGATTTTTAAATTTTGGAGTCATATATGATATAGAGTTCAGTCTTGGACAATATAATTATGAGAGATCAGCCAATAAAACATTTACTTTTTATTCCTCATATACAGGTCTAAAATATAATCTCTACTTTTCACTAGGTCTGAATAACCTGTTGTCGTATGAAAATGGTGGGATAATTAATCTTGCAGATCTAAATCTACCTAAAACCCTCGACGTTCCTACAACACTGGGTGTACTTAATAAAGCGAACAGTAATCTTAAGAACCGCAACCTGCTGCTGGTACAGCGATATACCTTCAGCAGCGATCCTATTGTAAAAACCGACAGTAGTTCGCATAAACGATCAGGTTTTTTCGGATTAAGCGGGACATTCTCTCATATCTTTGAACTTGAAAGTAATTCACGAACGTACAAAGACGGGGTTCCAATGTCAGTACTTTATGATTCTGTAGTATTGGTGACCAACAAGATCACTGCTGATTCACTCCACTCCGGAATAATTAAAAATACTATCAGGTTTGATTTTACTACTGATGAAACAAGGAAATTCAGACTAGGTGGGGGAGTAGGAATACGAAATGAAATTTTAACCTACAGTTATATTATTCCAACACCCTATCCCTTTTCTGCCAATACACCTGTATTACACAAAAGCAGTAATGTTCTGATCGGGAGATTGTATAATAACATCGGAGATAAGTTTCGTTGGGTAACAACCGGAGAGTTGTATTTAACAGGTTACAGAATAGGTGATTTCAATCTGGACGGTGAAATATCTAAAACATTTAACTGGAAAAAGGGAAGAGCATTATGGTTGATCACCGGTTCCATTATGAACAGGCAACCGTCAATCTGGTACGAACGGTGGGGCGGTAACAATATCAAATGGAATAATAATTTTAAAAAAGAATTCAGGATCGATCTTGGAACAGCATTCAAATATCCTGCAAAGAAGACTGAATTAAAATTCAATTATGCAATTATAAAGAATTATGCAGATTTTGATACCACTAAACTTCCTTCCCAGTATTCGGGAGGTCTTTCGGTAGCAGCCATTACACTTAAAAATGAGCTGAGAGTCTGGAAATTTCATCTCGCAACTGATTTAATTGTTCAGAAAAGTACAAATTCAAAAATACTTGACCTTCCGCTTGCAACAATTCGTTCTGCAGGTTATTTTGAACACCTGTTCAAATTTGCAAAAACCGGAGGAAAACTGAATACACAGTTGGGTGTTGATGTAACATATAATACCACATATCATCCTTATGCTTATATGCCGGCAACCGGAAGGTTTTACAGGCAGGATATGGTAACCGCGGGGGATTATCCTTTTATTAATTTCTTTATAAATTTAAAAGTTAAAAGAACCAGAGTCTTTATAATGTTCGATCATGTAAATGCCAAACTCATGGGACAAAGCATACGCTATAATTACTACATGGTGCCTAACTATCCTATGAACATCAGGATGTTACGTTACGGTCTTTCCTGGACATTTTACGATTAATTAAATTGTAAATCCCACCCAGATGCCTCACGGAGCGCAGTCTGAATCACATCTTCATCTACAGGTTCTTTTTTCCCACCCGGAAAGCTGATTTGACCACCGTGAACGCCATTATAATCAGGACGTTGCATGAATACAGTATGTATT
>JADGPT010000024.1 GCA_017882345.1 Bacteroidales bacterium | reverse complement strand
TAACAATATTTGAGCAATGTTACAACCGAAAAGGACCAAATTCAGGAGAGCCCAGAAGGGAAGAATGAAAGGTAATGCACAAAGAGGCAACCAGCTGGCATTCGGATCATTTGGTATCAAAGCACTTCAGGAGAGCTGGATCACCGGAAGGCAGATCGAAGCAGCTCGACAGGCCGTTACACGCCACATGAAACGTGAAGGTCAGTTGTGGATAAGAATTTTTCCTGATAAACCTATTACAAAGAAACCTGCTGAGGTACGTATGGGTAAAGGAAAAGGAGCACCAGAGGGTTTTGTTGTTCCGGTAACCCCGGGCAGGATACTGCTTGAAGCTGAAGGTGTACCCTACGAAGTTGCTAAAGAAGCTCTTCGTTTAGGAGCTCAGAAACTTCCGATCACAACAAAATTTATTGTAAGACGCGATTACGTACAGGAATAATACTTTAAACAGAAATGAAAACTTCAGAAATAAAGGAATTAAGCACTCCGGATCTTCTCGAAAGAATCGATACAGAGAAAACCCTCCTCGTTCGAATGAAGCTTAACCATGCAATCACTCCTCTTGATAACCCGCAAAAGGTTAAAGAATTGAAACTTACGATTGCACGTCTGCATACCGAAATGCGTACAAGAGAGTTAAATAAGAAATCTAATAGCTAGATCAGCAATGGAAAGGAATCTTAGAAAAGAACGTATAGGTGTAGTTGTCAGTACTAAAATGGACAAGTCTATCGTAGTAGTCATAAAAAGGAAAGTGAAACATCCTATTTATGGCAAGTTTATTAACAGAAGTAAAAAACTGATGGCACACGATGAAGCTAATTCATGCAATATTGGCGACACCGTACGCATATCGGAGACCAGGCCTCTGAGTAAAAATAAAACCTGGAGATTAATAGAAATAATCGAAAGAGCTAAGTAATCATGATACAACAGGAAAGCAGATTGACCGTAGCCGATAACTCAGGTGCAAAAGAAGTTTTGTGCATCAGGGTACTCGGTGGTAGCAAAAAAAGATATGCTACCGTAGGTGATAAAATTGTCGTGAGTGTGAAATCAGCACTTCCTTCAGGTGAGGCAAAAAAAGGTACAGTGAGTAAAGCAGTTGTTGTCAGAACAAAAAAAGAGATTCGTCGTCCCGATGGTTCTTATATTCGTTTCGATGATAACGCTGTTGTTCTTCTTAACAATGTTAATGAAGTACGCGGAACGCGCATCTTCGGCCCGGTTGCCCGGGAATTACGCGACAAGTATATGAAGATTGTTTCATTGGCACCTGAAGTGTTGTAATATATTTAAATACACAACGATGCAGAAGAAAATACATATAAAAAAGGGAGACACGGTTATGGTGATAACCGGTGAATCAAGAGGTCAGAAAGGCCGTGTTCTGGAAGTCGACAGAGAGAAAAGCAGAGCTATTGTAGAGAGTGTAAACCTGGTATCAAAACATACCAAACCGAACACTAAAGCGCCACAGGGTGGTATTATAAAAAAAGAAGCTCCGGTTCATATCTCAAATCTGATGCTTATTGATCCAACAAGCGGCAAACCTACACGTATTGGGAAGAAACTTAATGAGAAAGATAAATTAGTGCGTTATTCAAAAAAATCAGGAGAGGAGATCAAGTAATGTACATACCTGCGCTACAAACCAAGTATAGAGACGAGATCGTCACTGCATTGATGAAGGAATTCGGATACAAGACCGTAATGCAGGTCCCAAAGTTGCAAAAGATAGTTATCAACCAGGGAGTAGGACAGGCTATAGCCGATAAGAAACTACTTGAATTCGGTGTTAAAGAAATGTCGGATATTGCTGGTCAGAAAGCTGTTCAGACTAACTCAACAAAAGATATATCGAACTTTAAACTGAGAAAAAATATGCCTATCGGTATAATGGTGACATTACGCAGAGACAGGATGTTTGAATTTCTTGAAAGACTTATATCTGTTGCTCTTCCACGTATCCGCGACTTTAAGGGTATCAATTCCAAACTCGATGGACGTGGTAATTACACGCTTGGAATTACCGAGCAGATCATTTTTCCTGAGATCGATCTTGATAAAATAGCAAAGATCATGGGACTACAGATAACTTTCGTTACATCGGCGCATTCAGATGAAGAAGCATTGGCTCTTCTAAAGCGCTTTGGTTTACCCTTTAAAAATATTAAAAACTAGTTATATGGCTAAAGAATCAATGATAGCCCGCGAAGTAAAACGCGCAAGACTGACCCAGAAATATGCTGCAAAAAGAGCATTGCTCAAAGCTGCCGGCGATTATGTTGGACTAAGCCGTCTGCCCAGAAATTCTAATCCTAACAGAATGCATAACCGTTGTAAATTAACGGGCCGTTCAAGAGGATATATGAGACAATTTGGAGTAAGCAGGATAACTTTCAGGGAGATGGCATCATTCGGTCTTATCCCGGGTGTAAAAAAAGCCAGCTGGTAATTTGTGAATAATTATAAACTATATTAAATAATAGAAGATGACTGATCCAATTGCAGATTTACTGACCAGAATAAGGAACGCCATTATGGCCGGTCATAAGGTCGTGGAGGCACCAGCATCCAATCTTAAGAAAGAGGTTGCCAGAATTCTGTTTGAAAAAGGATTTATCCTCAGCTATAAGGTTATTGATGGTGAAGGACCGCAGGATATATTGAAAATTGCTCTTAAGTATAATTCCAAGAGCAAGAAACCTGCAATAAAAAAAATACAACGAGTAAGCCGTCCGGGTCTCCGTCAATATATCGGAGTTGATGAAATGCCAAGGGTTCTGAATGGACTGGGTATTGCAATCATTTCTACCTCCAAAGGTTTAATGACCGACAAAGAGGCGAAAAAAGAGAAAATCGGTGGTGAAGTATTATGTTATGTTTACTAAATTTAGGAGGATAGCTTAATGTCACGAATAGGAAAATTACCTGTAAACCTGCCTAAGGGCGTTACTGTCAGTATCAGTGACACCAATGTGGTTAGTGTGAAAGGCCCCTTGGGAGAGTTGGCTCAGCCGGTCGACAAAGACCTTAAGGTTGAGGTGGTGGGGAACGAAGTCATATTATCGAGACCTTCAGAATCAAAGAATCATAAGTCGTTGCATGGCCTTTTCCGTGCACTTATTCACAATATGGTTGTTGGCGTTTCGGAAGGATACAAGAAAGAACTTGAACTTGTCGGAGTAGGTTACCGTGCTGAAGCAAAAGGACAGAACCTTGAGATGAGCCTTGGTTTTTCGCATGAAGTAATTCTTCAACTCCCGGATGAAGTTAAAGTCGAGACTAAAACTGAAAGAAGGGCGAATCCAATCATTACCCTTACATGTATCGACAAGCAACTTATCGGGCATGTTGCAGCAAAAATCAGATCTCTCCGTCCGCCTGAACCCTATAAAGGAAAAGGAATTAAGTTTGTTGGAGAACAGCTCAGAAGGAAGGCTGGAAAATCTGCTAGTGTTTAATCTGGTAAAAGTAAAAAATCATGGCCTTAACTAAGTTGGAAAGAAGAACAAGGATCAAAATGAGGATCCGTAAAAAAATAAACGGTACTGCCGAAACACCAAGGCTTGCAGTGTATCGTAGCAATAAACAGATCTATGTTCAGGTTGTTGACGACCTGAGCGGAGTTACACTTCTGTCGGCCTGCTCTAAAGAAAAAGAGATTGCAGCCCAATCAGGTATTAAGAAAATTGAACAGGCTAAACTTGTAGGAAAGCTTCTCGCCACCAAATGTAAAGAAAAAGGTATTGAGAAAGTCGTTTTCGACAGAAGTGGATATAAATATCATGGCAGAGTAAAATCATTGGCTGATGCAGCCCGCGAAGGCGGATTAAAATTCTAATGAATTATGGGAAACGGTATAAGAAAAGTTAAAACCAGCGATCTCGAACTTAAGGATAGACTCGTTAGCATCCAGAGAGTAACCAAGGTTACAAAAGGGGGACGTACATTCAGTTTTTCAGCAATAGTTGTTGTTGGAAATGAAGATGGGATAGTCGGACACGGACTGGGTAAAGCCAGTGAAGTAACCACAGCTATTGCTAAAGGTATCGAAGATGCAAAAAAGAATCTGATAAAAGTACCGGTTATTAATGGTACAATACCTCACGAGCAGATTGCTAAATTCGGAGGCGCCAAAGTTTTTATCAAACCGGCTTCCGATGGTACCGGTGTTAAGGCAGGTGGCGCTATGCGCGCAGTTCTGGAAAGTGTTGGCGTGAAGAACGTTCTTGCAAAATCAAAAGGCTCTTCGAATCCACACAACCTTGTGAAAGCAACATTTGCAGCTCTGCTCGAAATGAGAGATGCCTTCACGGTGGCTGAACACAGAGGTGTCTCAATGGACAAAGTTTTTAACGGTTAGAAAAGAACATTACGATGGCAAAAATTCGTATCACCCAGGTGAAAAGTAAAAACGGAAAACCTGAAAGACAGAAAAGAACTCTCGAAGCTCTGGGAATCCGCAAATTGAATCATAGTGTTGAGCATGAAGCTACTCCTCAAATATTGGGAATGGTAGTGAAGGTGAGACACCTGGTTAAAGTTGAAAATATTTAAGATATTAACCATATTACAAGATAAAGTTATGGATTTGAGTAACTTAAGACCTGCAAAAGGATCAACAAAAAGTAGTAAACGTCTAGGTCGCGGGCAAGGCTCCGGTAAAGGAGGTACATCAACAAGAGGACATAAAGGTGCTAAATCCAGGTCAGGCTATAGCAGGAAAATCGGATTTGAAGGCGGTCAGATGCCACTTCAGAGACGTGTCCCAAAATACGGATTCAAAAATATTAACCGCAAAGAATATAAGGGTATAAACATCAGTACTCTTCAAAACCTCGCGGAAACACATAATATTGAGAAAATTGATTTTGAAACACTGGTAATGGCCGGACTGGTTTCCAAAAATGCTTTGGTAAAAATCCTTGGAAAAGGAACTCTTGAAAAAAAACTTGAAGTTCATGCTCATGCATTCAGCAAATCAGCTGTAGAAGCAATTGAAGCTAAAAAGGGAACCGCTGTAATACTGTAATTTCATGAGACTGATTCAGACTATAAAAAATATCTTTAAGATAGAAGATCTTCGGGCAAGACTATTCTATACTTTTGGAATCATTTTATTATACAGACTGGGTAAATATGTTACCCTTCCGGGAATTGACCCGTCACAATTGGCTAATTTAAAACATCAGACCAATTCAGGTTTAATGGGACTGCTTGATATGTTTTCGGGAGGAGCTTTTTCTCAGGCTTCTATTTTTGCACTTGGAATTATGCCTTACATCTCAGCTTCAATTGTGGTGCAGTTGCTGGGTATAGTTTTCCCCTATTTCCAGAAACTGCAGAAAGAGGGTGAAAGCGGAAGACGTAAAATGAATCAGTACACAAGGTATCTTACTATTGCAGTTCTTGTTCTTCAGGCTCCCACTTATCTGGTAAACCTGACCCATACTCTACCTGCGTCTGCATTTATTCTTAGTGGTACCTTTTTCCAGGTATCATCTGTAATAATTCTTACTGCTGGTACAATGTTCGTAATGTGGCTTGGAGAAAAGATAACTGACAAGGGTATAGGAAATGGAATTTCTCTCATTATTATGATTGGAATCGTTGCAAGGATGCCTGCAAATTTTGTTTTTGAAGCAGGTACAAGGATGAATGGTGCTGGAGGAGCAATTGCTCTTATTGTTGAGGTTCTGTTTTTGTTTGTTGTTGTTCTTGGTGTTATACTTCTGGTTCAGGGTACACGCCGTGTTCCTGTCCAGTATGCCAGAAGAATTGTTGGTAATAAACAATATGGCGGCGTTCGGCAATACATACCACTTAAAGTAAATGCTGCAGGAGTAATGCCTATCATCTTTGCCCAGGCTATTATGATGCTTCCTATGATCATTGCAGGTTACACGAATTCAGGTTCAGGCTTTGTTGTAGCATTCTCGAATATGTACGGTTTCTGGTATAACCTGGTAACTGCAATTTTCATAATCGTCTTTACTTATTTTTATACTGCAATTACGATCAATCCTGTGCAAATGGCAGAAGATATGAAGAAAAACGGAGGATTTATACCGGGCATTAAACCAGGCAGGAGAACAGTGGAATTTCTCGATACAATAATGTCCAGGATTACATTTCCCGGTTCAATTTTTCTGGCGATAGTTGCGATTATGCCCTCACTTGCAGTGAAAGCGGGTGTAACGTCACAGTTTGCTCAATTCTATGGAGGCACATCTCTTCTCATTCTCGTCGGGGTTGTTCTTGATACTCTTCAGCAGATTGAAAGTCATTTGCTTATGCGTCATTACGATGGCCTGATGAAAACAGGTCGTGTTAAAGGAAGAGCCGGATCTGTTACATCGATATAATTAGTTTAGCGTTCTTTGATGTTGTATTTAAAGACTGATGAAGAGGTCGGGTTGTTAAAAGAGAGCAATATGCTGGTGTCGAGAACACTTGGGGAGATTGCTTCAATAATAAAACCCGGGATTACTACTCTTTATCTCGATAGTATAGCCGAATCGTTTATCCGCGATAATGGAGCAACTCCGGCTTTCAAGGGATATGGCGGGTTTCCGAATACACTCTGTACATCTGTCAACGACGAAGTGGTTCATGGTATTCCGTCCGGTTATATTCTTAAAGAGGGTGATATAATATCAGTTGATTGTGGGGTGATATTAAAAGGATGGTATGGCGACAGTGCTTTTACTTTTCCAGTCGGTGAAATATCGAAGGAAGTAAGACGACTGCTCGATTATACAAGGGCATCTCTGGAGGAAGGGGTTAAGGAGGCAATAGCCGGAAACAGAGTCGGAGACATATCTTCTGCGGTTCAGACAAAAGCAGAAGGCGGAGGTTATACCGTAGTAAGGGAACTTGTTGGGCATGGGCTTGGAAGGAAACTGCATGAGCAGCCTGAAGTTGCTAACTGGGGTAAGAAGGGAACAGGACCAAAGATGGAAAAAGGACTTGTAATATGTATTGAACCCATGATCAATGCCGGGAAAAAAGAGACGATACAGATGAGAGACGGATGGACCATAAAAACGGCTGATGGTAAGCCTTCGGCACATTTTGAATATGCCGTTGCTGTAGACAAAGGAAAAGCAGAGGTATTAACATCTTTTGAATTTATCGAAGAAGTTTTAAATAAAATGTAATGTATGGCTAAACAACCATCAATTGAGCAAGACGGTACTATCATCGAAGCCCTGTCAAATGCAATGTTTAGGGTGGAACTCGAAAACGGACACGTTATAACTGCGCATATTTCGGGAAAGATGAGAATGCACTATATTAAGATCTTGCCAGGCGATAAGGTAAAAGTTGAAATGTCACCGTATGATTTAACAAAAGGAAGAATAACATTCAGATATAAATAAGAAATATAAAGGTAATGAAAGTAAGAGCATCTGTAAAAAAGCGCAGCGCTGACTGTAAAATAGTCAGGAGAAAAGGTCGCATTTACGTTATTAATAAGAAAAATCCCAAGTTCAAACAGAGACAGGGATAATTTTAACTAATTTTGCAACTCATTTAAGAAAAGTTTTATATGGCACGTATTGTTGGTGTAGATTTACCAAGAAATAAAAGAGGCGAAGTTGGCTTGACTTACATCTACGGAGTAGGCAGGAGCATTGCACAAAAAGTACTCGATGAGGCTGGTGTTGACAGGAATGCAAAGGTCCAGGACTGGACCGATGATCAGATCAATACTATCCGTAGAATTCTGAACGATAACTATAAGCTTGAGGGGGAACTCCGCTCAGAAACACAAATGAACATAAAAAGGCTTATGGATATTGGTTGCTATCGTGGTGTTCGTCACAGAATTGGTCTTCCTGTTAGAGGACAGAGCACTAAGAACAACGCCAGAACCCGAAAAGGGAGAAAGAAAACAGTTGCAAATAAGAAAAAAGCTACTAAATAAATAGATTATGGCAAAGAAGACTGGAGCATTAAAAAAGAGGGTCGTTAAGGTTGAACCTTCAGGCCAGGCACATGTTCATTCATCATTCAATAATATTATTGTGACCCTGACCAATAATTCCGGTCAGGTTATCTCATGGGCATCGGCAGGTAAGATGGGATTCAAAGGTTCAAAAAAAAATACACCTTATGCTGCCCAGATGGCATCTGAGGAGTGTGGTAAAGTGGCTTATGATCTCGGATTAAGAAAAGTGAAAGTATACGTAAAAGGTCCGGGTTCAGGTCGCGAATCAGCAATCAGATCAATAAGCAACACGGGTATAGAAGTTACTGAAATTGTTGACGTAACACCAATGCCTCATAACGGTTGCCGTGCTCCCGGAAGAAGACGAGTATAAAAAGTTATATAATTGATTATTTGTAAGTTATAAATTAAATAGCACAATGGCAAGATATACTGGCCCAAGAACAAGAATAGCAAGAAAATTCGGTGAACCGATATTCGGTCCCGACAAGCACATGGAGAGGAAAAATTTTCCTCCCGGACAGCACGGAATGAACAAAAAGAGGAAGAAGACTTCAGAATATGGTGTTCAGCTCAGGGAAAAGCAAAAAGCAAAATATACTTATGGTATGCTTGAGCGTCAATTCCGGAATACTTTTGAGAAAGCCTCAAAAAGTAAAGGAGTTACTGGTGCAGTACTACTTCAGCTTCTCGAATCGCGTCTCGATAACGTAGTCTACCGCCTGGGTGTTGCTCCTACAAGGGCAAGCGCACGCCAGCTCGTTTCTCACAGACACATAACTGTTAATGGAACTGTAGTAAACATTCCATCATTTCAGCTTAAACCCGGTGATATTATCGGAGTCCGTGAGAAATCAAAATCTCTTGAGACGATTGTTGATTCACTGACAACCAAAAAGTATTCAAAACTTTCATGGCTGGAGTGGGATGACACGCAAATGGCAGGTAAATTTATGAACGTACCTGAACGTACTGATATTCCTGAAAACATAAAGGAGCAACTTATAGTTGAATTATATTCTAAGTAATAATATTAAGAAAAATTCTATGGCCATTTTATCATTCCAGAAGCCGGATAAAGTAATAATGCTGGAAGCGGACGAAAAACACGGAAAATTCGAATTCCGTCCGCTTGAACCTGGCTATGGTATTACTGTCGGCAATGCACTAAGAAGAATTCTTCTCTCTTCTCTAGAGGGTTTTGCCATAACAACGGTTAAGATCGAGGGCATTGACCATGAGTTCTCAACCATAACCGGTGTAATGGAGGACGTGACCGAAATAATTCTGAACCTTAAACAGGTTCGCTTTAAAAGAACGGTTGAAGATGTTGATCATGAGAAAGTTACAATAAAAGTAAGTGGTCAGGATGTTTTTAAGGCCGGTAACCTTAATAATTCTCTGAACGGGTTCGAGGTATTAAACCCTGAGTTTGTTATCTTCAGAATGGAACCGGATGTTAAACTGCAAATTGAATTTACCATTAATAAAGGTAGAGGATATGTACCTGCAGACGAAAACGAACCGGTTGATAGTGAATTTGGACTTATCGCTATTGATGCTATTTTTACTCCTATAAGGAACGTAAAATATGCTGTCGAAAACTATCGTGTCGAACAAAAAACTGACTATGAGAAACTTCTTTTCGAGATCGAAACAGATGGATCAATTCATCCGAAAGATGCTCTTAAAGAAGCAGCAAAAATTCTCATTTATCACTTTATGCTCTTCTCCGATGAGAAAATCACTCTCGATTCGGATGATAAGATGGCAAACGAGGAGTTTGATGAGGAAGTACTGCACATGAGACAGTTACTCAAGACAAAGCTGGTCGATCTGGATCTCTCTGTCAGAGCGCTTAACTGCCTGAAAGCTGCAGAAGTTGAGACGCTGGGCGACCTGGTGAAGTTTAATAAGAACGACCTTCTTAAATTCAGAAACTTCGGTAAGAAATCACTCACCGAACTTGATGAATTGCTCGAATCCATGAGCCTCTCTTTTGGGATGGATGTAAGCAAATATAAATTGGAAAAAGATTAATTTGAAAACTGGTTAAGGAAATAGAGAAATGCGACATTCAAGAGTTATTAACCATTTAGGAAGAACAAGTTCACACAGGAAGGCAATGCTTTCGAACATGGCAACTTCACTTATCCTTCATAAAAGGATTACTACAACAACAGCCAAAGCTAAAGCACTTCGTACTTTTGTGGAACCACTTATTACTAAATCCAAGGAAGATTCAACACACTCAAGAAGAGTGGTATTCGGCTATCTGAAAGATAAGACTGCCGTAGCTGAATTATTCAGAGAAGTATCACCAAAAGTTGCTGAGCGTCCAGGTGGATATACGCGTATATTAAAGATAGGCAACCGGATAGGAGACAATGCAGATATGTGCATCATGGAGCTTGTTGATTACAATGAAGCTATGCTCGGAGGAGAAGCTGCAAAAACGAAAACAACAAGAAGAAGAAGAGCTACAAAGAAAAAAGAAGAAACTGTTGTCGGGACAAAAGCTCCTAAAGTTGCTAACGTAAAGGCAGAAAAGACTGAGAAACCCGTTGCAAAAGCTGAAGAAGCTGCCGGTGAATCAGTTCCAGAGGAAAAATAAAATGTTAAGAAAATATTAAATCAAAAAGGGATGAGTTAATAAAGACTTAATCCCTTTTTTTGTATATTGCATAATTGTTTAATAAAAAAATAAAATTCTATGGGTCAGATAGTTAGTATTCATGCTCGTGAGATACTTGATTCCCGCGGCAATCCAACAATTGAAGTTGATGTAACGACACAAAGTGGTTATTTTGGAAGGGCGGCAGTACCATCAGGCGCATCAACCGGAGAAAACGAAGCGCTGGAACTCAGAGATGGCGATAAGACTCGTTATATGGGTAAAGGTGTTCTGAAGGCTGTACATAATGTTAATAACGTAATTGCCGAGGAAATAATCGGAATGGATGTTACTGACCAGTCAGGGATAGATAAGAAAATGATTGACCTCGACGGTACAAAAACAAAAAGCAGCCTTGGAGCCAACGCGATACTTGGCGTCTCTCTGGCAGTTGCCAAAGCAGCTGCTTCTTATCATGGACTTCCATTGTTTCGTTATATTGGCGGCCCCAATGCAGTTACCCTGCCTATTCCAATGATGAATATCATTAACGGAGGATCGCATTCAGATGCTCCTATTGCTTTCCAGGAATTCATGATCAGACCAATCGGAGCTCCCTCATTCAGTGAAGGATTACGTATGGGTACTGAAGTATTCCATTCATTGAAAAAGGTTCTTAAAGAGCGTGGATTAAGCACGGCAGTGGGTGATGAAGGAGGTTTTGCCCCCAAACTTGAGGGTACAGAAGATGTTCTTGAAACAATTATAAAAGCAATTAGTGCCGCTGGTTACAAACCGGGTAGCGATCTTACAATTGGTCTCGACTGCGCAGCTTCAGAATTTTATAAAGATGGTCTATATAACTACTCAAAATTTGAAGGTCCAAAAGGTGCAAGAAAAACTTCAAAAGAACAAGTTGATTATATTGAACAGCTCGTATCTAAATATCCAATCGATTCAGTAGAAGATGGTATGGCTGAAGGCGACTGGGACGGATGGAAAATGCTCACCGACAGAATCGGGAAAAAATGCCAGATAGTTGGTGACGATGTTTTTGTAACCAATGTTGACTATCTGAAAAAAGGAATTGAAATGGGTTGTGCCAACTCAATTCTTATAAAAGTGAACCAGATTGGAACTCTTACTGAAACACTCAATGCTATTGAGATGGCTCATAGGGCAGGTTATACAACAGTTACTTCACACCGCTCAGGCGAAACAGAAGATACTACCATTGCAGATATTGCTGTGGCAACTAATTCGGGACAGATCAAAACCGGATCAGCCAGCAGGACAGACAGGATAGCTAAGTACAATCAATTATTGAGGATTGAAGAGACTCTTGGCAATCTTGCCGTATATGGATATAAGAAATAAATTGAAATAAATAGAATAGGAAGAGACTGTCTGAAAGGATGGTCTTTTTTTTACCTTATCAGCATCCGATCTCACTTCCGGACGTTATTAACAATAATCTGTTGTTTCTGTTGAAATCGGGTTCATAACAACGACTATAATTGTATTGTTTTTCATTATACATGGTGTAAATTTGATTCTATCAGGTGAGCGATAAAAGACTGCTCAAATGATGTGGAAACGGAAAGGGTTACTTAAATGAAACATGATCCGCTTCATCCAGACCTTCGGGTCTGCACACCATGAGAGCCGAAGTCTGAACAAAAGGAACTTAGCGTTCAAAATGTTCAGTAAGTCAGCGAAAACCGGAAACGATCTTTCAATGATTGAGTCACAGGGCAAAGAAAACGAAGGGCTTCGGCCCATGGTTGTCTGAAAACTGATGCAATATCCTTCGGGAAATATGCACCGGCGCCTGAATGACACTTAGTCCCGGAATTCCGTTTAGGCGGGAGAAAGGACAGCAGGAAGGTTCTGTTGTAACAGGCAAAACCCGAAAGCTCAGGGCTGAAGAAAAGGGTCTTGTACCCAATGACGCAGCCGGTCAGAATAACAGTAATCTGGCATCGTTAACAGCCTTGGTTGTAAACGTTGAATGGGAACTAATCCTTGCGATGAGTTCCCATTATTGTTTTATAGCCCAGCCCCAATTTAGGGGGTTGATTTATGTAACTCATGTTGGCTTATTGAATATCTTTGGATATCATAAAAACCAGTTATGAGTTACTCAGGATTAACAGATTTTATTACTGCACTCGAGAAGAAAGATGAACTCATTCGGATAAAACAATTTATTGATCCGGTTCTCGAAATCACTGAAATAACCGACAGAGTAACCAAATCAGGAGGAAAGGCACTGTTGTTTGAAAACACGGGAACCATCTTCCCGGTGCTAATAAATGCATTCGGATCAGACTTGAGGATGTCAATGGCAATCGGAAGGAATAACCTCGACGATGCCGGAATGGAAATAGAAAATTTATATAAAAATATATCATCCGGTAAGGAATCGTTTTTTCAGAAACTATCTACCCTGCCCGATCTCTTTAAACTGGCAGGCCTTCTTCCTTCCCGTATTAAAAGAAAGGGTAAATGCCAACAGCAAATTCACAGGAACCCCGACCTTGGTATTCTTCCTGTTTTGAAATGCTGGCCGCACGATGGAGGTCGTTTTATTACACTTCCTATGGTACATACACGTCACCCGGAGACAGGAAGTACAAATGTGGGAATGTACAGGATGCAGGTTCTTGACAAAAACACCACAGCAATGCACTGGCAACGGCATAAAACAGGTGCCAACCATTTTGAAGCCTGGAAACTAACAGGTAAAAAAATGCCGGTCTCTGTTGCTCTTGGAGGTGATCCGGTTTATACGTATGCAGCAACTGCTCCTCTGCCTGAAAATATCAATGAATATATACTTGCAGGGTTTCTCAGGAAAAACAAGGTAAATATGGTACAGTGCATCACCAATGATCTGTATGTACCGGAAGATGCTGATATAATTCTCGAAGGATTTGTTGATCCGGCTGAAGATCCTGTATGGGAAGGTCCGTTTGGCGACCATACCGGATTCTATTCCCTAGCTGACTGGTATCCTAAATTTCATGTTACATGTATAACACATTCAAATAAAGCAATTTATCCTGCAACAATTGTTGGTATACCTCCACAGGAAGATGCCTGGATAGCTAAGGCTACGGAAAGATTGTTCCTCTCACCTGTAAGAATGACCCTGCAGCCTGAAATTGAAGATTTTCATATGCCAGATGCCGGTATAGCCCATAACCTGGTAATTGTAAAGATTAAAAAGAGTTATCCTGGTCAGGGGATGAAGGTTTTAAGTTCATTGTCAGGAGCAGGCCAAATGATGTTTACAAAGTATATGATTGTAGTTAGCGGAGATATCAATATCAGGAATTATAAGGGACTGCTAGCTCATGTTTTTTCTAATGTTGATTTAAGTAAAGACCTGCTATTCAGTCATGGCCCACTTGATGTTCTCGATCATTCATCAGATAACTTTTCGTTTGGTGGGAAAGTTGGTGTTGATGCCACAATTAAACTTATTGAAGAAAACTCCGGGAGAGACAAAATATCAAAATCAGATAAGACGGATGTTGATAAGATAAATGTTGATTTCATAGATAAAAATATCGTCAGTAATTATAACATCAATCTTTTAGCAGATAATAATCCTGTTATAGTAATCTCAGTGAACCCCTCAGAGGATGCTGATGTTATTGAAAAGGCCAGAAATATGTTCAGGATAAATGATACTGAGAGAATCTTCAGGTTGATTCTTATTGTTGATCATAGTGTTGATGTTACTGATTTGTATATGGTAGTCTGGCAACTTCTTGCCAACACTGATCCCCAACGGGATCATGAATTTCTTTCCCCGCAATCTGTTTCATTTGATGGTACAATAAAAGCCTGCAGAAAAGGTGGATTTCCCAGAAAATGGCCGAATGTAGTTTGTTCCGGAAGTGAAACTATTTCAACAATAGATCAGAAATGGGATTCTCTCGGAATAGGGGAGTTTATTAATTCTCCATCAGCCAGATACATACGATTATGCCGGCGAGGAACAGATGAAATAATCATTGATTAGCCGGGACGTATTTTTAAAAGTCTGAAGATAAAATTCGGATAATTAATCTATTTTTGTATTATCGGATGGGACTCTTGTATTCTATATTTTTTCACATATATATTATTAATCGTTTAATAGCTGTTGACGATGTAATGACAGGTGGCATAACGGATTCTCCTGTTTCTCCTTTCCGTTTTATTCTCTTTGGTGCACTGTTTATCTCTTTTATCTTTATACTGGTTATGATCCAGACGAGGACGCTTGTAAAAACCAGAAAATTACTCAGGGAAAAAGAGCAGGCTCTTGAGCTCATTGAATTGCAGAAAGTCGAATTAGAATTAAAAGATAAAAACATTACTGATAGTCTGATATATGCACAAAGAATACAGGAAGCTCTCCTGCCATCCGAAACCTATTTCAGAAAACACTTTGAGGACTCTTTCATATTTTTCAAACCTAAAGATATTGTAAGTGGAGATTTTTACTGGATTGGTGAAAAGGGAGATAAAGTTTTTGTAGTAGCAGCTGATTGTACTGGTCATGGTGTACCCGGAGCTCTGATGTCGATGATTGGGCTGAAAATCATAGAAAAGACCATCAATGAAGATAACATTGAGATTCCATCGAAGATCCTTGCAGTTATGAACATAGGGTTGGAAAAAACCTTCAGCAGAGAAAAAAACATTGGAACAATCATAAGGGATGGCATGGACATCGGGCTCTGCATCATCGACAGAAAAAGAAAAAAGGTGGAGTACGCGGGAGCGTTTTTGCCGCTTTATCTTATTCGCGATGGTAGTATTGTCGAGATAATGGCAGATAAGATTATCATTGGTATGAATCCGGAAGGGCAACCTTATACAGATCATGAAATTGACCTTTTAGATAACGACATTTTCTATATCTTCTCTGATGGTTATGTAGATCAGTTCGGTGGATCCGAAAATAAAAAATTCATGTACAGACGTTTCAGGTACTTGTTATTGACTATTCACAGTTTCCCTGTTAATGATCAGAAAGCTATACTTGAGGAAAATATTAAAACCTGGATGGGTTTGAATGAACAGGTCGATGATATGATGGTAATAGGGTTCAGACCCTTAATTTCTAAAACTAAATAATTTTTTTTATCTTTTCAATCAGTGCAGCCGGTTGAAAAGGTTTGCTGATATAATCATCAATACCTGCCGAAAGGCATTTCTCTTTATCACCAATCATGGCATTAGCTGTAATCGCTATTATAGGCACATGTGATTTAGTTGTTGCTTCAAGGGCTCTTATCTTCTCAGCAGCAACGAGTCCGCTCATCACTGGCATCTGAATATCCATAAGAATCAGATCAAAGTTGGTGGTTCCGAACCTGTCAAGAGCTTCCTTTCCATTTGAAGCAGTATCAATACTATAAACCAGAGGCTTGAGAGTAAGCAAAGTTATCTTCTGGTTTATCAGATTATCCTCAACGAGGAGTATTTTGAGGTCCTTAAGATCTTTATGAATTTTGTCCTTCTGTATTAGCTCTTCAATCTTTTGAGAAGCAATGTTCTGTTTTATTTCAGTAACAGGATTAGCATAAGGTAGAAAAATGTTCAAAACTGTGGAATTTGTACCAATCTCCTGACCGAATGTGCCTCTTCCTGATGAGATGAATCTGGCAGCCAGACTTTTCTCAACACCTTTATCATTAATCAGAACAATAGGATTATCAGTCTGTATTCTCAAATCAATAATGCTTTCAGCTCCTGTTTCTTTCGTTTTTTTCAGGTTTATTGTAACCTTAATAACTCTTTCTGATGATTGAATCTCAATGGTATTGAAAATATCAAGAAATATCTGTTTGAGAATTATTGGGTCTCCAAAGCATTCAAAATCACTGAATTCCTTTTTGTTTAAAATAAAATCGATGTTGGCTTTATCTTTAAGGCTATAGAGCTCAATTGTGTTCTGAATAGTAGATAATAAGTTGAATTTTATAGCTTTTCTATGCTCGTAACTCAGGTTGCCTGCCGACTGCATAGTTAACTCATTAACAATAGTAACCATGTTATTGGTTGAAGCAATAAAGGTTTCCAGTAACTCTTTTTGTTTTTTCTGAAGACCAGATTCCATAAGCATATCAGAGATAATAACCAGATTATTCAATGGTTCTCTTATTCTGTGGGAGAAATCGATTATGACATCATCTTTTCTTTCGTTCAAAGAGGAAAACTCATTTAATGATTCTTTAAACTTTTTATTAAGTTCCGAAGCTTTTCTGACAATAATTACACCCAGACTTGCACCTGCAATTATCAGGCATCCTGCCAGGAGTTTCTGATTAAAAGAGATTAAAAGTACAGCCGATATAAGGATGAGAAGTATAATAATTGAGTATGTTTCAATGGTCTTCCTTTTTTTTTCGAAGATTTCCTCACTTGACTTAATAATTCCATTACTCTTAACACTGTTTTCAGTTTCACTGACCATAAACCATAATTTTGAGGTTATGTAAATTTACACAAAATAAGTAATAAATATACATTAACCGAAATTAACAACCTTTGAAGGAAAACGTTAAATTTGTGCTTCCGGTACGAAATTTGAATAGAAAAGGAATAACTACGAATGCTATGTTGAAAGTATTAAGGATATTTTTTTTGATTAGCTTATTTTCTCAGGGGATACCGTTTCTCCGGTTGTACGGACAAGAGAAAGAAGGAATGGTAAAATACACTCCGGAATTCAGGTTCAATGATGGAATTTACATCAATTTTGACCAGGTTAAACTGAATAGTCCCATCCCCAAATCAAAGTTACTGACCTCAATAGATTACAACGACAGAGAATTCTTTAAGAAAATCCTTGAAGGGGATAAAATCTATTTTTACGACAATATGGGTGTCAGGCAGGAAATTGCTAAAAACAGCCTTTGGGGATATTCACGTAATGGAGTGTTGTATATTGAGATTCAGGATAACTTCAACAGGATTACATTCGTTGGTAATATCTGTCACTTTGTAGCGGATATAACTACTTATGATTCACGTTCTTACAATTCTCCGTACGGATATTACGATCCTTACTATTCTCCTTATGGCTATAGTAATTATTATAGTCCTTATGGCTCTTATTATTCGCCATACAGGCAATCTAATATGACACGAAATGAATTAAAACAGTATCTGATCGATTTTGAGAGTGGAAAAGTACTGGAGTTTGATGTTGAAAATACTGAACTTCTTCTCATGAAGGATAATCAATTATACGAGGAGTATGTTCAACTGTCCAGAAAAAAGAAGAAAGAACTTATGTTTGTGTATATACGGAAATTCAATGAAAAGAATCCTTTGTATTTACCAGTTGAATAATACCTCTGAGAATAAGGCGACTGGCATGGCATGAAAGATAGCATGCAACATTTTGAAACCAGATCCGTCTTTTTAATAAATACTTAAATGTCATGGAAGAGAACAGAGTATTATCAGAAACAGAAAGAAATTGGTCGATGCTATGTCATCTTTCAGCTTTTGCCGGTTTCTTTTTCCCGTTCGGAGGAGTTATCGGCCCTCTGATTTGCTGGTTATCCAGAAGAGATGAATCATCATGGGTAAATGTAAACGGGAAGGCATCTCTTAACTTCCAGTTATCAATGTTGATTTATATGGTCCTCGCAATTCCTTTATGTTTCATCATTATAGGGATTCCAATTATTATATTGCTGGGAACTCTCAAAGTTGTCTTTATAATTATTGCCAGCATTAAAGCGCCAAAGGGAGAGCTCTTCAGGTACCCTCTTGTGATACCATTTATACAATAATTTTTTGATAATTTTTTGTTTCATTTAATACCTCATGTCATGACACATAAAGTAGAAAAGAAATCAGTCAAAGCAATAGTTGCTGAGAATGACGATTTTTATCATGACATAGAACAGGAAAAGAAGAAAAAACTCCATCGCAAGGAATACGATAAGTTGCTTATGAAGCTTGAGATTGAGCTGGTAAAACTGCAGGAATGGGTAAAAGCGAATAAACTAAAGGTTGTTGTTGTATTTGAAGGCAGGGATGCTGCCGGGAAAGGCGGGGTAATTAAAACCATTGCAGGTTGCCTGAATCCAAGAATATGCAGAATTGTTGCTCTCGGGATACCTACTGAAAAAGAAAAATCTCAATGGTATTTTCAAAGATATGTTTCCAAGTTGCCGGCCGGAGGCGAAATTGTTCTTTTTGACAGAAGCTGGTATAACAGAACTGTTGTTGAACAGGTTATGGGTTACTGTACTAATGATGAGTACGAGGAGTTCCTCAGATCATGCCCGGAATTCGAAAAGATGCTGATCAGATCAGGTACAATTCTTCTTAAATATTGGTTTTCTGTTAGTGATCATGAACAGGAAAAGCGGTTCCAGGATAGAATAAAGGACCCGACAAAACGATGGAAGATCAGTCCGATGGATATCGAATCCCGCGATAAATGGGTTGAGTATTCTATGGCTAAAGATAAGATGTTCTCTTATACAGATACTAAGCAATCACCATGGTATGTTGTGCATGCAGATGATAAAAAAAGAGCAAGGCTCAATTGTATAGACCATCTTCTTGATCTCATTCCTTATGAAGATCTTACTCCCAAACCATTGAAACTTCCTCCATTGAAACACGATGTGGCTTATATCAGGCCACCGGTTGCAGAACAAACCTTTGTTCCGGGAAAATACTAAAAGCTCAGAGCGCAGGGCACAGAGCAAAGGACAAGAAGTGGACTGCAGGGCACCTTGCTCCCTGAACCTCGTACATTTCAGATTCTCCATATCTTTTATACTTTTGCCTTTTTACTTTTATCTTTTTACTTTTATTTTTTGTCTTTATACTTTTGTCTTTTATCTTTTATTAGGTTATCATGTCCTCAAAACCATCCATACCGAAAGGAACAAGAGATTTCTCAACATCGGAGATGCTGAAACGCGAATATATTTTTGAATCCATAAAACATGTATTCAGATTATATGGCTATCAGCCTATTGAGACTCCGGCAATCGAAAATCTTACTACCCTGCTTGGTAAGTATGGGGAGGAGGGAGATAAACTTCTTTTCAGGATCCTTAATTCAGGCGATTACTTGTCTTCAGTCAGCGATGATGAACTGGGGAAACGGGAATATGGTAAGCTATCCGCCAGGATTTGCGAAAAAGGGTTAAGATATGATCTTACAGTTCCATTCGCGCGTTATGTGGTGCAACATCGCGATGAAATTGTATTTCCATTCAAAAGGTACCAGATACAACCAGTCTGGAGGGCCGACAGACCACAAAAAGGCAGGTACCGTGAGTTTTTTCAATGCGATGTTGATGTTATCGGAAGTGATTCATTATTAAATGAGTATGAGCTGATAAGAATCATTGATGATATCTTTAAAAAACTTGGAATTTCAACAGTAATAAAAATAAACAACCGGAAGGTACTTGCAGGAATTGCAGCCTATATCGGTGAATCTGATAGGATTATTGATATTACTGTAGCAATAGACAAAATTGATAAGATCGGCATCACGAATGTTAATTCTGAATTGATCAGCAAGGGTTTGTCAAATGAGGCAATATCAAATCTGCAGCCATTCCTGCAATTAACAGGAAATACCTCCGATAAAATTGCCAGTCTCGGTAAATTATTATCACTCTCTGAAGTGGGAATGAAAGGAATAACAGAATTACAGACTCTTTTTGCATATATTGAGAGCAGTGTATTAAGTTGTGACATTGAACTTGATCTTACCCTTGCACGAGGTTTAAATTATTATACAGGAGCAATAATTGAGGTAAAGTCAAAGGATGTGAATATCGGAAGTATTTGTGGGGGAGGTCGTTATGATAATCTTACAGGGGTTTTTGGAATGGAGGGTGTGTCAGGGGTTGGCATTTCTTTCGGGGCCGACAGAATATATGATGTTCTGAACCAGTTAAATCTTTTTAATGAGATAACAGTTTCTTCAACGGAAGTACTTGTAGTTAATTTTGGGGAAAAAGAATCGTTATATGCACGTAAAATTCTTGATTCATTACACAGCTTTAATGTATTCAGTGAATTGTACCCGGATGCACAGAAACTTAAAAGACAGATCTCTTATGCCGATTCAAAAAAGATCCCTTATATAATTATGGCTGGCGAAGATGAGATAAGTAAAAATACCATAACTATTAAAATCATGTCCTCCGGAGAACAGAAAAACATACCTCTGATTGATCTCAGTTCATTTGTAAGTGAGTATCTTAGTTCTTCAAAATGAAGCGTGGGATTACTTTTATCTTGTGACTTTTGTCTTTTATCTTTAAATCAATTGAATAATGAATTTTAAGATATCCCCTGAAGAGCTGAAAATTGAAACGATCCGGGAAATCCTTGATAAAAAAGCCAAACTATCTCTCTCGGAGGAATCTGTAAATTTAATAACTCTTTGCAGAAACTATCTCGACCATAAGCTGAAGAATAATACATCACCTATTTATGGGATCACTACCGGGTTTGGCTCGCTTCATAATAAAACAATCAGCAGTGATCAGCTAAATAAACTCCAGGAAAACCTGGTTATGTCGCATGCTTGTGGCGTAGGACCTATTGTAAGAGAGGATATTGTGAGACTTATGCTTCTTCTGAAAATTCATGCTCTGAGTCTGGGAAAATCCGGTGTGCAGGTTGCTACAATTCAGAGGCTGATAGATTTTTTCAACGAGGGTATCTGCCCGGTAGTATATGAGCAGGGTTCTCTTGGAGCATCAGGTGATCTGGCCCCACTGGCACATCTTGTCCTTCCCCTGCTGGGGATGGGTGAAGTGATTTACAAAGGGAAGATATCAGAAGCAAGTGTAATCCTTAATAAATTTGGCTGGTCTCCGGTAGAATTGAAATCAAAGGAGGGTCTTGCGCTTCTGAATGGAACACAATTCATGAGTTCTTACGGGGTGTATATTATCACTCTGGCTGAGAAATTATCTGCAATAGCAGACATCACTTCAGCAATTTCTCTTGAAGCATACGATGGCAGACTTGATCCGTTTTTCGAGTGTGTGCATCAAATCAGACCTCATAAAGGACAGATTGCAACTGCGAAGGCGTTCAGAGAAATGTTGAAGGGGAGCCGGTTGATTACGCGTAAGAAAGCTCATGTGCAGGATCCTTACTCATTCCGTTGTATTCCACAGGTACATGGAGCAAGCAAGGATGCTATAACCTATTCAAAATCAGTAATTCTTACAGAGATCAATTCAGTAACTGATAACCCGACAATATTCCCGGATGAAGATCTGATTGTATCCGGAGGAAATTTTCATGGTCAGCCACTTGCCCTGATCTTCGACTATCTTGCTATTGCTCTTGCTGAGTTGGGAAGTATTTCAGAGAGAAGGGTTTACAGGTTGATAGCTGGTCAGCGAGATCTTCCGGAATTCCTCGTGGCTAATCCGGGATTGAATAGCGGTTTTATGATACCTCAATATACTGCAGCTTCGATTGTTAGTCAGAACAAACAGCTTTGTACCCCATCATCAGTAGATTCTATACCTTCATCAAATGAACAGGAAGATCATGTAAGCATGGGTGCAAATGGAGCAACAAAACTGTTACGCGTTGCAGAAAATCTCGAAAAAATCCTGGCAATTGAACTATTTACTGCAATCCAGGCCCTGGAATTCAGAAGACCACTCAGATCATCTGCGGTATTGGAAGATGTTGTAAAATCGTTCCGGGAAACTGTACCTTTTATTAATGATGATAAGGTTATGTATTCCGAGATTCAAAAATCTATAAACTTCCTGAGGAACTTTAACTGGCAACGAATTGCTGACCACTTGCCACAAGCTTAGAAATTACGTCCTGGTCTTCCTTTCTGTTGTTTAGCTGATTGTAACTCATTAAGAAGTTGAGCTTTATACTGATTTTCAGCGTGGTAATACATGATCACTTTTACCGGAGACAGAACCTCCTTGATTTTTTTGTGAAATTCAACTGCCAGAGTTGATTCCCGGACAATACAATCAACAATTTTATCACCCATTTCATTAAGCTGACTATCACTCAGCGAACTTTCGTTTTGATTAAAGTTCCTGTTCATTTTCATTTTTTCCAGTTGAATAAGATTCCTCTGACCCTGATATTCATTATATACCGGCCAGAATTTTTCTGCCTCCTCTGAAGTTAAATTCAGTTTCGTGGTAAAGAATCCGATTTTATAATTTTTCAGTTTTTCCAGATTTGTAATCTGTGCTGTTGACTTTATAACCGGAAAGATCAACATTATCATTAAAAAAATAACAATTCTTTTCATGGCTTTAAATTTAAAGTTGTTCATAAATATCATTTATTTCTATATTATCAAGCATAAGATAATCTATTATATCTGTTTTGTTTACCCCTGATCCTTCTTCAGAAAGCACAAGTGATGAGGCGTCTTCCTCAAGTGATGAAATGTCAATATCATTTATGTAGGAATCAGGGTTCACATTATATAGAACTTCTGATACCTGAGAATTAATTTTAACCGGGGTTAAAAGTTTTAATGCAGTATAACTGATAAGTATAAACCCTGCAAAAGTAGCTGCTATAAGAAAAATGGTCCTGAATTTGTTATGTTTACTTACCTTTCTGACTTCCTGGTCAGTAACTGAAGTGGCAGAAATTATTTTTCTGTTTACCTCTTCAAAGTAGTTATCAGGTACTTTAAAGGGATTGTTATCCGGTATGTTAATAAACTTTTTCATTATACACTTAGATATTTATGAATAAGAAAGGTTTAATCATGGAGTATTATTTTTTCAATTTTCTTCACTGCATGGTGATAAGATGCTTTCAGGGCGCCCTCTGAAGTCTTCAGTACTTTGCTCATCTCTTCATAAGGCATTGCATCGAAATATTTCAGATTAAAAACAATACGCTGTTTTTCAGGAAGTTGAAGAATAGCATTCTGGAGTTTCAATTGTGCCTCATCACCGTCGAACCATGTACTGCCTTCCTGAGAATTTGCAAAATAGCTTCCCAGATCATCGATTGAAACTGCGGCATTTCTTTTTCTTTTGTTAATTAATGCAAGCGCTTCGTTGGTTGCTATGGTATAGAGCCATGTATAAAGCGAACTCTCACTTCTGAAATTCCCTATGCTTTTCCATACATTGATAAATGTGTTCTGAAGTGCATCATCCGCATCTTCATGAAGGATTACCATCCTTCGGATATGCCAATAGAGTTTCTGGCTGTATTTCTCAACTAGAAGCCGGAAGCCTTTATTCAGATCTGTCTTTAATAATCCAGAAATGTTATTGTCAGCACTATTAATAGTCAATTTCTATTAGATTTTCTTCTTTGATGGAAAAAACAAGTAAAGGTTTAAAGATAGGAACTAAAAAGTACTTAAAGTGAGCTAAAGTTTGGAGTGAGCTAGAGTTCAAACTAATGATATCAACTCTAAGTACTCTAGTCACTTTAGGCACTCTACACTCAACTATTGAATTATCCCCGGAATTATGATAAATTTGCTGCCTAATCAATTAATCCGGATTACTGATGGCTCTTCAATGTGGAATTATAGGGATAACCAATGTTGGCAAAACGACGATTT
>JADGPT010000150.1 GCA_017882345.1 Bacteroidales bacterium | reverse complement strand
GGGCGATGTAAGGTTTAAAGACATCAATAATGATAACATAATTGATGCCAGGGACATTACCTTCATTGGCAGTCCTCTGCCTAAGTTTACTTATGGTATCACAAATACTTTCCAGTATAAAGGATTCGATCTCTCACTCTTCCTTCAGGGGAGCTATGGTGCCAAGATATTCAACTTCCTGAAATGGCAGATTGAGAAGATGGACAACGCTTATTACAACCAGTCAACTGCTGTTTTAGACAGATACACAGCTGATAATATCACAGGCAGCCTTCCGCGGTTTACCAATACCAATACAAACAACGTTTATATGTCAGACCGGTATATTGAGAGCGGTTCTTATTTGCGTGTCCAGAATTTTACTATCGGATACAAGCTTCCGACAGAAATCGTCAGGAAAGTACAAATGTCCAGCCTGAGAGTATATGCTAGTATTCAGAACATGTTCACTTTCAGTAAATACAGTGGTTATGATCCTGAAGTCGGAGCTTATAACAACACTATCAGATTGATGAACGTTGATATGGGGCATTATCCTAACCCGCGCACAATTTCATTTGGCGCTAATGTTGAATTTTAATGATGACTTCTACAAAAATCTCTAATTATGAAATATAAATACATATCTGCTTTTGTAATGGTTGCAATTACGATTGCATCCTGTGAGAAATCCTTCATTGATCGGCCATCTCTTTCCGGAACCACGGTGAGTAACTATTATAATACGGCTGATGAAGTTAGGGCTGCAACAAGTACATTGTACTCTGGATTAGCATGGTCTGGGTATGAAAGTCGTTCTATGGATGCTATAGGAGAAGTTATGTCTGGTAATGAATTGACAGGTGGTACAGATGACCCTCCATTTCAGAACATGACTATCTCTGCTACCTCGGTCCGTCTTCAGGATTGCTGGAAATCATTCTATAAAATCGGTGGCTGGACAAGTGCTCTTATATCAACATTCGAGCAGAAAAAATCAACAGGTGGAAAGGCTGAAATTCTTAACCCGGCTATTGCCGAATGTCATTTTATTAGAGGAACAGTCTATTTCTATATTGCTCGCGTATGGGGCGATGCACCAATTGTAACCGATCCCGGGGCCAGCGCCCTTTCTGGTAAATTTAATATTCCAAGGTATCTTAAAAGCGATGTTTTACGTTTTGCCCTTGCTGAATTGAAACTTGCCGAAAAAGGATTACCCGAATCGGATGTTCCCGGAAGGGTCACGACCTATTCTGCAAAAGGCATGATGGCAAAACTCTACCTGTACCGTCAGGATTATGATAGTGCCCGGATTAAGTCTCTTGAAGTGATCAGTGCGCATAGATATGATCTCTTCTCCAATTATGCCGGTCTGTTCAATTCAAGTGCTAACAATAATAACATCGAAACCTTGTTTGCAGTCGAACATCAGAGCACTGGCAGCCCCTGGGGATCAGGAAACCGTTTAAATCCTGACCGCGGACCATCAAACATGCAGACTGATGAGGCATCAATGTGGGAGCTTTACAGGCCCTCACTTGATATACTTCTTGCTTATGAAGTCGGTGACAACAGGCGTGCCGGATCAGTCATGGAGCAAGGATGGTATAAACCGAATTGGAAACCTAAAAAGCTACCACAGGATGATGGCTCATTCAAACCTGATGACCAGGCTTATAACACTTTCATGGCAAATGGGTATAAATATGACACCATTCAGAGTGTATTGCAGGGTGGAATTTTGAATGCCTCCCGGTCAACCATTGCGAAATATGTTGTAGGACCCGGTTTAAGCTATGGAGGAGAACAAGTTATAGGACAGAACACCGGTATAAACTTCATGATGTTACGTTATGCTGATATACTTCTGATTTATGCAGAGTCAGTTCTTGGAACCCAGCCATCAACAAATGATGTTTCTGCCCTTGAAGCTTTTAATAGAATCAGGGCCCGTGCAGAGTTACCCACTAAATCTTCCCTGACTATTAATGACATCCTGAAAGAACGTCGCGTGGAATTCGCATTTGAAGGAGACTACTGGTTCGACATTCAGCGCCAGGGATTTGCAAAAGCAAAACAGATAATTGAGGCACAGAACAGAGGAACTATTGGAAATACTCCGGTATGGAGGCTTCCGGTTTACGTTACCTTCAATGAATCAGGTATGTATCTTCCGATCCCTGCAGGGGAGACCTTACAGGATCCTGAATTGTTGAAACCTCCGGTATCTTATTATTCAAAAAAGTAGAAATATCTGATATGAAAAAGATAATAATAAATAAAATAGAACTGCTGTCTTTTCTGGTGTTTTCATTTGCACTGGCTCTAAGCTCATGTAAAAAAGACAGCGACGGAAGCCCTTCTGTAAAAGCCGGGACTCCTATACTCGAAAGTATCACTCCGGCTCTGGCCTCAGGTGGCGACCTTATTACTCTTAAAGGTTCAGGTCTCGGCGATATGAGATCCATCATTTTTGAGAAGGACTCAATTCCTGCTTACCTTATGTCTACGCTAAATACGGAAAATGTTATTCTTTTCAGAGTTCCCTCTGATGGTATCGGTGGAGCACAGAACATCATCTTTATAAACAGCGTGGGAAAAACCTTAGTGGTACCTTTTAACGTACTTGCATTTCCACAGGTTAGCTCAGTATCAAATTATGATTTTGTTAAAGGGGATCTGATTACATTGACCGGGACAAACCTGAATGATGTAACTGATGTATTATTAACAGGAACTACTGTGCACGCAACCATCATCTCAAAGGTCAAGACAAAGTTGGTAATTTCTATGCCTGCAACGACTGTAACCAGAGCAACACTGGATATTACCAATGTTACCGGAATGATAACCACTACCATGGAGTTCGTCTGCATACCTAATAACTTTATCGTATATGCTGATGCCTTTGGTACTGGCGCTTTTAACGGTGGTGTTCAGTCATGGAGCTATGGCTGCAATGTTTCTGAATCAACTACTGAGTTTAAAACCGGAACAAAATCTCTTAAAGTTGATTATGTAGACGGAGGGCTGAGCCTCTTCCTGGGCTCAGATACCTGGTCTGATGGCCATTGGTTCACCGACTTTTATTCTCCTACCTATATCACATTCTGGGCAAAAGGAGGCGGAAAGGACGTATCTATTTTAATTAAAGGGGATGCTCCTCCTAACGCTCCAACTGATACTAAAATAGTAAGCATTCCAGCAGATGTCTGGACATATTTCAAAATTCCATCAAATTTCATTAACGGGACTTATGGCAGACTAAACTTTATTATAAGTGGTACAACAGGAAGAACAGTCTACTTTGATGATATTCTCTATGTGAAATAGACTTTCTTTGTTACCTTTTAGGTTTGTTTAATTAAACATCCGGTCGAAAGTATAAGTTATCTTTACCTTTCGACCGGTGTTATTTAAATACCTTTGTATTATAAAATGAAGAATTGGACAATTATATTGGCATTTCAACTTATCAGGATCGGGAGTATTTGTAATGGACAGACAGTTCAGGGCTTCTTCCTCAACAGCTGGAAGCCTAAATTAAGTATATCATGAAAACCGATTTCAAATCAAGATTGAATCTCCTTACTGAAGAGCACCGGAAACTCTTAAACAGGGAAAATGAAAAAGTTGACCCCGGAAACGGAATCTTTCACAGGTATAAATATCCCGTACTTACAGGAGCTCATGCACCTTTATACTGGAGATATGACCTCGATCCGGTAACAAATCCTCATCTGATGGAACGCTTTGGCTTACACGCTGCGTTTAAGACAGGAGATCTCTCCTCTGCTGTTGCTGCTGCCGGAATAGCCCGTACTCACGATCTCAAAAAATGGGATAGGCTTCCTGATCTGAAGGCCAGGCTATAACATTGAATCTTCATGGTTGATTTATGAAGCTGCTCTTGTACTTGGTGATGAAACTATAATAAAGAATGTGAAGAAGATAAGGCCGGATTCTGGAAATGCCCCTATCATGATTCCAGGATGTGCCTCGAAATAATTAAAAGAACTAATCAATAAATGATATGAAAAACTATTCAAAATTTGTTTTGAGTTTTGTAGCTCTTTTTGTGGCCGGTTTGTCGGGCTATTCTCAAAACGTCTCACCAAAGGATTCTTTAGGCGGAGCACCGGTACCTGCTGAAATAGAAAATCCTGAAATTCTCGGAATTAACAAAGAGCCTGCCCATGCTACTCTGATGCCGTATGCAAACCTTAATGAGGCTCTGATTGCTAAAAGACACGCTTCAACATTTTGCAGGAGCCTGAACGGAATTTGGAAATTCAACTGGGTTTCGTGGCCCCAGATGCGTCCGGTCGATTTTTATAAACCAACTTTCGATGTAACTTCCTGGAAAGAGATATCAGTTCCTTCTAACTGGCAGATACTTGGTTATGGAACACCATACTACAGGAATATGGGTTATATTATCAGAAAAGATTTCCCTCATGTTATGAGTATGCCACCAAAGAATTTCACCGCATACGAAGAACGTAATCCTGTCGGTAGTTACCGGCGTGATTTTGACCTTCCGGCAGACTGGAAAGGGCGTCAGATATTTCTGACTTTCGATGGTGTTGATGCAGGATTCTTTCTCTGGATCAATGGAGTGAAGGTCGGATATAGTGTTAATAGCCGTAATGCCGCTGAATTTGATATAACAAAGTATGTTAAGCCCGGTAAAAACATTGTTGCTGCTGAGGTCTACAGGTTTACTTCAGGTACATTTCTTGAGGACCAGGATATGTGGCGCTTGAGCGGGATATTCCGTAATGTGACAATATGGAGCGCCCCGCAACAGCATATTCGTGATTTTTTCATTAATACTCTTCTTGATGATAAGTATCGCGATGCTACAGTCGAAATAACTGCCAGGGTGAAGAACTATGGAACCAAAGCCGTAAAAGAAGCAAGAATTTCAGCGAACTTATATGATGGTACCAACGCTGTCACAACTTCTCAGGCTCAGAGTGATGTTCCTGCATTACAACCAGGTGAAGAAACAGCTGTAAAGCTGACTTTCATGGTAACGAATCCGGAGAAATGGACAGCTGAAACTCCCCGGCTTTATACAACAGTTCTAACTCTGAAGGATAAAAATAATACCATTGAAACTCTTTCATCACGTACTGGTTTCAGGGAGGTTCAAATAAAAGGAAGACTTTTTCTCGTCAATGGAACCCCGGTTAAACTTAAAGGTGTAAACCGTCACGAAAACTGGCCGGATGTTGGTCATGCTGTTACCGAGGCCCAGATGATACGTGATCTTGAACTAATCAAACAGGGAAACTGCAACCTGGTGCGTACCTCTCACTATTCCGACGATCCGCGCTGGTATGAATTATGTGACGAGTATGGGATATTCCTGGTTGCCGAAGCAAATGTCGAATGTCATGGGTATTCGGGCAGGTTTGATGAAGAGCCCACAATGAAAGCGGCTATTATAGACAGGAATGTGGCGAATGTTGAGAATTTTAAAAACCATCCTTCAATAATTATCTGGTCGTTGGGAAATGAGAATGGGAGGGGAGGATCAAACTTCAGGGCTGCATTGGCTGCTATAAAAAGAATAGATCCGGGTAGACCGGTCCACTATGAAGGCTTTGGAACCGGTAAGAAAAATCCTGCGGATATCGAAAGTCAGATGTACACACAGCCAAAAGAAGTTGAGCGTATTGCAAATGATACTACTATTAAAAAACCCTTCTTTCTTTGCGAATATGCTCACGCCATGTTCAATTCAATGGGTGCAATAGGTGAATACAATGATCTTTTCGATAAATATCCCGAACTGTTAGGTGGAGCCATCTGGGAATGGCAGGATCAGGGTATTTATAACCGGCGTGATCCGAATCATTCAATTATTGCTTTTGGCGGCGGGTTTGGTGAGTTTCCTAATGACCACTACTTTATTCATAAAGGAGTAGTAGCTTCTGACCGTTCTCTTAAACCACATTATCCCGAAATGAAACATGTTTATCAGTGGATTAAAGTATCAGCTGAAGACCTTGTAAAAGGACAGTTCCTGATTCAGAATAAATATCAGTTCATTAATCTAAATGGGTTTACCGGTATGTGGACATTATCGGAAAACGGCACTGAGATTTCCCGTGGTGATATAAAACTACCTGTTATTGATCCCGGAAAGGAAGCTGTGATAACACTTCCATATAAGATATCAAAAGCAAATGACGGTGCAGAATATTTTCTGCGTGTTTCATTCGCTCTGGCAAATGATCAGGTTTGGGCAAAAAAGGGATTTGAACTCGTTTCAGAACAATTCAAACTTCCTCTTGAGGCACTTGCAGTTAAACCAATTACAGCAATGAATCCGGTTAATCTCATTCCGGGCGATAAGGAGATAACCATTAAGGGTTCAGGCTTTACAATAGTATTTGATAAAGTTGCCGGCACCTTTTCCAGCCTTGAAAAGAATGGCGTTAATATGCTTCTCAAAGATGGTGGACCAAGGCTGCATCTGTGGCGTGCACCTCACAGGAACGACGATATGTGGGCCGACAAAAGCTGGGTAACGTCAGGCCTGCGGGATCTGAAATGGACAACACAGTCTGTTGCTGTTGAGCAGAAATCGCCTTCGTCAGTTTCTATCGCTGTTAACCTCACTGCAGAAGGTGCGAATAACTTCACTGTCAGCCATAATGTTGTTTATACTATTACAGGTGACGGCTCAATTAAAGCTGAAAACAGTTTTAGTTCGAGCGATCCTAAACAGGTTGTGGCTCGCATGGGTGTCAGGATGTTCCTGGATAAACAGTATGACCAGGCTTCTTATTTTGGTCGTGGCCCGATGGAAAATTACGCTGACCGGAAACGAGGGTTTGATATTGGAGTTTATAAAAGTACTGTCAAAGAGCAGCTTACTCCCTATGAAAAGCCTATGGACTGTGGAAATCACGAGGACGTGCGTTGGGCAAAGGTAACCACGGCATCCGGGAACGGGCTTATGGCACAATCCGGCAACACCCTCATGCAAGTATCAATGCTGCCATACAGCGATGAGGTGATGGATAAAGTCGAATACCGTATTGACCTGCCACAATCTAATGCTACTGTATTC
>JADGPT010000149.1 GCA_017882345.1 Bacteroidales bacterium | reverse complement strand
GAAATTGCAATGAACATTGTAAAATTACCAATTCCTCTTGCCCCCAATAGATAAAATGGTAATGATATCAATGCTATCACAGCAGTAGTTTTGTACACATTGCGCTTGTTAACAGGAGCATCGTCATCATCAAGTTTCATGAAATCGACCGCAAACACCGGGTTAAAGATATAGGCAACAACAAGAGAAGCAAAAAGCGTGATAATGAGCGTTACCGGGATAAAAACCATAAAACTTCCAACCACTCCTGGCCAGAATGCAAGAGGGAAGAATGGCGCCAGTGTTGTGAGGGTACCCGAAAGTATTGGAACAAAAACTTCTCCCGCCGCAAACTTGGCTGAGGAAGTAATATCCATTTTGGTTTTCTTGTGAATACGGTGGGTATTCTCAATAACTACAATGGCATCATCAACAACTATTCCAAGTGCAAAAATAAAGGCAAACATCACAAGCATATTCATTGTGAAGCCGATAAACGGGAGAAAAATGAATGCTATAGCCATAGATAAAGGAACCGACAATGCCACAAACAGGGCATTTACCAGACCCATGAAGAACATCAGTACGATGGTAACAAAGATGAATCCAAGTATTATAGTATTATTAAGCTCATTTACTGTATTCCGTGTGTTACGCGATTGGTCACCGGTAACCTGAACAATAAGATTTGACGGAAGCTTGGTCTTCTGCATGTCGGCAATGATCGCTTTTATCTTATCTGAGGCATCCAGAAGATTCTGTCCACTTTTCTTTATCACGTTAAGTGTTACTACATTTTTCCCATTATAGCGGGCAAAATTTTCAGGTTGATGAAAACCATCACGTACGGTGGCAATATCTCTTAGTTTAATAATAGCTCCGCTACCCGTGCTTAATATTACATTTTTTATCTGATCTATATCTGTCACCTCACCAACTACTCTAATGGAACGGCTCATTTGCTGGAGATCTATATTGCCACCGGATACTGTCATATTATTAAGACTTACTGCCTGTTCGATATCTCTGAATGTAAGACTGGCAGCCTTCATCTTATACATATCAACATCAACCTGGATTTCCCGGGTGAGAGCACCTCCTATTTCAACACGGGTAATTTCCTTAAGACTTTCAATCCTGTCCTGCATATCATCAGCGTATTTCTTCAGACGATCTAATGGTATATCCCCGGATAGATTAATATATTGAATAGGTATCTCTGAAAGATCAATTTCCATCACAGATGGCTCAATAAAAGAGGGATCAGTGGGTAAATCTTTTTTAGTCTTATCAACAGCATCTTTAACTTTTTGTTTTGCGTCTTTTATCTCAATTCCGGTGTTAAACTCAACGATAATTGCAGAAAAATCCTGAACAGAACGTGATGTAATCTTTTTAACACCGCTCATCGATTTTAAATTCTTCTCCAATGGACGTGTAACCAGGTTCTCCATATCAGATGGCGAAGTACCCGGATAAATTGTGTTAATGTTTATCATTGGAATCACAATCTCCGGGATCTGTTCTTTAGGGATGCTGAAATAGTTAATTATACCAAATACCGATATTATAAATACCAGAACATAAACACTGATCTTATTGTCAATTGCCCAGCTGGTAGCAAAAAATTCTTTAAACTTCTTTTCCATGAAAATATTTTTTTATTCTCTAATAAATTTAATGTCAGAATAATAATTAAAATCTGATATATTCACCATCGACAAGTTCCTGGAAACCAACTGATATGACTTTATCACCCGCAGCTAATCCCTGAAGAATTTCTGCAACACCGTTATAACTGCTCCCCAGAACTACACGTTGTTTGAATGCCGCATTGAATTTGTCCTTTGAACGGACAACATAAACATAACTGCCAATCTGATCTGTCTGAATCATATTCATAGGAACCTGAATGGCTTTATCGGAATGGTAATCGTTTATCTGAATAATTGCTATCATATTAGCTTTCAAATCATTAATTCCATCCAAAAGTTTTGTTTCAATTATAAAGGTTCTGTTTACCGGATTGATGTACTTGCTTACAAAATTAACTTTTGCTTCTAATTGCTTATTAATATCGGGAAACAACACAACAAGTCTGTCTCCTACCTTAACTTTGGCTGAATAGGCTTCCGAAACTTCAGCGCTCACTTTCAGGTTTTTAAATGCAACGACCCTGTAGGCTGCCAGACGAGGATCAGGAGAAACCACTCCTCCAACTTTTATATTACATTCTTCAATAGTACCGTCAATGGGCGATTTTATTTTGAATTTATCTACTTGTTGCTTTAAAGATGAAATCTGTTTTTCAAGCGATTCTTTATTTGTTTTTGACTGCAGGTATTGAACTTCGCTTCCAATTTTCTGATCCCAGAGACGTTTCTGCTTATCGTACATATCGGAAGAAAATTTGTATTGGGTTTCCAGACCCTGCATCTGGCTGCGGTATTGCTGATCATCAATCTGTGCTAAAACCTGCCCCTTAACAACTTTCTGTCCTACATCAGCAAATTTCGAAGAAACCGTACCCGGAGCTTCGGCAAATACAGCTGCATTCTGATCGCCATCAAGTTTACCCTGCACTCTGATGAAATGGTCAAATGTACTGCCTGAAACATCTTTCAAACCAACAAATTTGAATTTTTCGGGATTAAGAGAATCCTTTTTTTCTGAACTTAGGGCATCTTCAAGATTTTTGATTTTATCAGTTATATCAATCTGCTGTTGTCTTAATTTTGTGAGTTGTGCCTGCTTGTTGCCAGTGCACGAAAACATAAGAAATACAACTATTATTACTGCAATACTTAATTTAATGGTTTTCATATCTGATGTGATTTGTTTTATAATTCGGATTTATAAATTCTATTTTATTTACTGCTGCTTAAAAGACGATCGAGCTTTGCTTTGGCATTCAACAGTGAAAGAACTGAGTTATAGTAGTTAGATTCAGTTGTTAAGTACTGAGCCTGGTATTGTGTTAGCTCGAAACTTGTGGAAACACCTTCTTTATACTTAATAACACTTTTGTCATAGACTTTTCTGCTAAGGTCCAAGCTTTCCTTATTTGTTGTGTAATTACTATAAGCAGTCTGGTAACTGCTTTTAGCTGTTTCAAACTCCATCACCAGACCCTGTTCAACATTCTCTTTATTCAGACGAGCTTTCATGAGATCAAATTTTGCCTGTCCAATTGTGGCTAGACGCAGACCGCTTGTAACAATTGGCAGAGTCAACGTCACCCCGGCAACGTCTTTAACGGCAAAATTAAATGCAGGCATATTGGTCTGCTCCTGATGCCGGTAAAAGGCGGAGATTGTTGGTAGTAGTTTCGACTGCTGACGCTTTAACATCAGGGATGATATTTTTTCCTGATCAGTGATCATAAGGTAATCAACACTATTTTTCACATTATACTCCGGAGTTGCAAGATATTGGGTGGTTCCCTGACTAATAATTCCTGGAAGACTGTCCGTAAGTATGATAGTTTGTTCAAATCCCAGTCCAAGCTGGTATTTAAGAAGTTTGAGCGAAAGCTCCTTTTGTGCTTCGATGGATGTAATAAGGGTCTGTATGTTTGACCTGCCTATTTTCATCTGATCAACGTCTGTTTCCTCATTAAAACCCTCCTGGTTCATTTTAACCAGATCGCTGTAGGTTTGGTCGGTAGATTTAAGACTCTCCCTTAATACTCTTGCATTTTCTTCAAGAACCAGGACAAGATAATATGTGGTTGCTACAGTTTCCTTTGTCTGGTCCTCTGTCTTTACCAGTGATTTCTCAGTTACCTGTTTTACCACTTTGGATGCCTGAAGACCAACAATGTACTCACCGCTAAAGATAAGCTGAGAAACTGTAAAATTTAATACTGTATTATTTCTGACACCCAGGGAAAATGAAGGAGAAGGCTTATTTGCACTCTGAAGGTCTGACCTGGTAATAAACCCGTCAGGTAGAGAATTTATATCGAGAACGGGTCCGAAATTCAACTGCGGAATCACAAACTGATGCTGATAATTGGCATCAAAATTAAACTGAGGAAGCCCGGTTGCAATAGTTGCCCAAATCTGTTTATCCATACTGCTTATATCTATCCTGGCAGCCCTGATCGCACGGTTATTCTGAAGTGCAAATGTCTGAGCTTCGGAAATTGAAAACTTAAGTAATTCTTTTTTATCCTGTCCGAATACTTCCGTAAGCGATCCCAGGATAACAATCATTAAAAGGTATTTACGCATAAGATCAATAATATAAATTATTTATTATAAGCTTTTTCTAATTCTTTTACTTTCTCTTCTAATACAATTATTCCTTTTTCAGTCGCAATGCCACGAACATGATAAGTCAGTAGTTCCACGAATAATTTGATTGAAGTGAACTCTTCAACTGTGAAGAGTTCATTAAAATGTACATTTTCTGACCGCCACAGGTACAGTTTTGCAATAACTTCTTTGTTCATTTCTTTACGATACAATCCTTCTTTTATTCCTTTCTTAAGGTTCGAAAGAATATAGTTAAATATTCCTTCCCGGTGAGCCTTAACAGTTTTTTGATAGTGACTGGGATAGTATTTCATCAGGTCATGTTCAGTTGCCGGATTCTGATCGCGCATTAATTTATTCATGAAAATCGATATCTCGAATAACTCTTCGATAGCATTGAAGCCAATCCGGAAACATTTACATATCTCCTCCTGCCTGGTTGCAATTTCATTATCTATAAATTTCCCGACCAGATCATCTTTATCTGTCACGTACTGATAAAGAGTTTTTTTTGAAATACTCAACTCCCGTGCAACGTCATCCATGGTTACACTTTTAATCCCGTATTTCATGTACAACTCATGAACTTTCACAAGTATGTTTTTCAACTCTTCATTCATTGTGCAAATATATATCAGAAAAACTTAAAACACGCAGGATATATAAAATGTTTCCGAAGTTTTTAAAATTTAACAAAAATGTAAGCTCAATAAGACAAAAGATAAAAGTCACAAGACAAAAGTATTCTACATAAAAGAATTCAGAGGACATCATCTTGCTGTTTTTTCTTTCGTCTTTTTACTTTCTTCGTCCACCATAGCTTTCTTTGACTGACGAAATGCTAGTGAAGGTGGTAGCGAAGGTGGATTGTCTTTTATCTTAGAATTTTCGTCATTTAAATAATTTCCGTAATATTGAAAATAAAAACTGATCAACTATGACGGAACAGATTAAGCAGATTGCTGAAAGAATCAAAGAGATCCGTGAGATCTCCGGAATTTCTGCCGAAACGCTTGCAGGTAAACTGGGAATATCGACAGATCTTTATCTTAACTTTGAGAGTGGAAATACAGATATCCCTGTAGGAATTATCTTTAAAATATCCGAACTATTCAATATTGAACTGTCAGTGATGCTTGGAGGTGACAACCCTAAACTACGTATCTATGGAGTAGTTAGAAAGGGAAAAGGATTAAAACTTGAACGGAGGAAGCAGTATAAGTACGAAAGTCTGGCTTATAATTTCATTCATAAAGATGCCGAACCATTCATGGTAACTGTTGAACCCGGTTCTGGAAACACATTGCTCGAATTTAATTCTCACCCCGGACAGGAATTTAATTTTGTCATCAAAGGAACAATGATGACCATTATTGACGGACATGAAATCATCCTTAATGAGGGAGATTCGATATATTTTGATTCAGGATACAAACATGCTATGAGAGCGTTGAATAATGAACCGGTGAGGTTTCTGGCAATCGTTTTATAAAAACCATAAGAAATAGAAAAATGATACTTAAAAAATATCTGGATAAAATTGAGTTTGATTCTTACAAGGAATTTAAGGCTGATTTCAAAATCAAAATCCCTGAGAATTTCAACTTTGCTTATGATGTTGTCGATGAAATAGCTGTCAGCAATCCGGATAAGATCGCTATGGTATGGTGTGACGATAAGGGTAATGAAGCCATCTTTACCTTCGGACAAATGAAGTATTACAGTGATAAAGCTGCCAATTTCTTTAAATCGCAAGGCATACATAAGGGTGACCCCGTAATGCTTATCCTTAAAAGACATTTTGAATTCTGGTTTTGCACTATTGCTTTAAATAAAATCGGCGCGATAACTATACCTGCAACCCATCTGCTTTCAACAAAAGATATTATCTACAGGAATAATGCTGCTGACATAAAAATGATCGTCTGTTTGCCCGATCCCGAGGTTATTCGACATATTGAAGAATCAGAAAGTAAATCACCTGCCCTTAAGCTTAAAGTGATGATTGGCCAGGAACGACAGGGTTGGCTGAATTTTACCAAAGGGATGGAAAATAGTCCGGAAAACTTCATAAGACCTTCTTCAGCTGAAGCGACTTCTAATAATGACATAATGCTTCTCTACTTTACATCAGGAACAACAGGAATGCCAAAAATGGTGAACCACGATTTTGTTTACCCGCTGGGGCATATACTTACTGCTAAGTATTGGCAGAATGTTCAGGATAACGGTCTTCATTTTACTGTTGCCGATACAGGATGGGCAAAATCAGCATGGGGCAAACTATACGGTCAATGGTTATCCGGCAGTGCAGTCATGACGTATGATTACGACAAGTTTGTTCCAAAAAATCTTATGGAAGTAATTGAAAAATACAAAGTTACTACTTTTTGTGCCCCACCTACCATTTACAGGTTTCTAATAAAAGAAGATCTTAAAAAATTTGATCTGAGCCATCTTAAATACTGCGTGGTTGCCGGAGAACCGTTAAATCCGGAGGTTTTTAAACAATTCCACGATCAGACAGGGATTGAGCTTATGGAAGGCTATGGTCAGACTGAATGTACAGTAGCCATAGCAACTTATCCATGGATGAAACCCAAACCAGGTTCAATGGGAATGCCGACACCAGGTTATGATATTGAGATTGTTGACGCAGATGGCAATCCATGTGAAGCAGGAAACGAGGGAGAGATAGTAATACATACCGCAGGGAGTAAGCCTGTCGGCATGTTTAACGGATACTACCGCGATGATCAGTTAACCGCAAGTGTTTGGACAAATGGTTTATATAGAACCGGAGATATGGCATGGTGCGATGAAGATGGTTACTTCTGGTTCGTTGGCAGGTCTGACGATGTAATTAAAAG
>JADGPT010000148.1 GCA_017882345.1 Bacteroidales bacterium | reverse complement strand
AGTTCATCAAGAGCCTCTTTGCTGTCGGCCATTTGTTGTATCCAGATCTGTTTTATTCCTCTTTCTTTGGCGTCGCGGATCACTGAAGCCGTTTGATCTTTTTTTGTAAGGACTATTATGCTTTGTACTTCAGGAGGAAGCATTTTTACATTGGGATAGGATTTTTCCCCCAGGATTTCCTCAGCCTGTGGATTTACAGGAATAATTTTCATCCCCTTTTCTTTAAGTTCTTTGAAAGCGGTATACCCGAATTTTTTTGGGTTACGTGATGCCCCAACTAATGCAATGGGCTGTGATTCAAGAAATTCATTAATTTGCTTTAGAGTTGTCATAGGTCCTGATAGTTTTGTGGTTCAACATGGAAGCCTGGAATGCCTAAAGGTATGAAGAAAAACTAAAATTCAACTTATTAACTCTAGGCACTCCAAACTTTAGGCACTCCAAACTTCTTCTTCTAAGTATAAAGACTTAAAAATACACTAAAAAAACCAACTGACATTTATTTTTATTTACTTGGTCTTGAGGATTTACAAATTAAGAAGTGAGAATGAAAAAACCAGAAGTCCGTACCGGGTATCTGTTTTCAAAGCGTTACTCTAATTATGTTTTCATGTTACTCTTCCTGTTGTATATGTTTGATTATATCGACAGAATGGTTGTGACGTCGATGTTTACATCTATTGAGAGAGACTGGGGAATTACACATACCCAAAGTGGCTTACTGGTATCTGCAGTGTACTGGGCAATTGTCCTTCTTACTTTTCCAATCTCCATTCTTGTTGACAGGTGGAGCAGAACCAAAACAATCGGAGTAATGGCAATAATGTGGAGTCTTGCCACGGCGCTTTGTGCATTAACCGGAAATTTCGTTCAGCTTTTTATGGCCCGTATGCTGATAGGTGTTGGAGAAGCAGGATATGCTCCCGGAGGGAGCGCCATGATATCAGGTCTATATCCGATTGACAGAAGAGCCAGAATGATGGGTTTATGGAATGCTTCAATTCCACTTGGTTCTGCAATAGGCGTTCTTCTTGGAGGAATTATTGCAGCAAAGCTGGGATGGAAGCATGCCTTTGGAATTGTTGCGGTGCCAGGGATGATAGTTGCAATTCTATTTCTTTTTGTGAAAGATTACAAAACAGTCGACCTCTCCTTTTATGACAGGTACAGCAACAAAATTAAGATGGAAAAGAGAGATATGGTGAAAGAATTTCTTTCTAAACCATCTGTTCTTCTAACCTATCTCGGTATGGCTGCCGTCGTATTCGTAACAACATCAATGCTCACCTGGCTGCCGACATATTTTGAAAAAATGAGGAATATACCACAGGAAACAGCCGGTAAAATGGCAAGCTCGGTTATGGTACTTGCCCTGATTGGCGCTCCATTGGGGGGTTATCTGACTGACATTTGGAGAAAATCAAAAGATAATGCCAGGCTCCTCTTTCCGGCAATTTCAACATTGATGTCTGCAATTGTACTTTTTGTTGCGCTGGTTCTATTTAAGGGGACTGTTCAATATGTACTGTTTCTTATTTTCGGTGTACTTGTGCTGGCTTTTATCTCAGGTGCAGCTTCTGTTACTCAGGATGTCATTCATCCCGGGCTCAGGGCAACATCTTACGCGATTGCTGTTGTTGTGCAAAACCTCCTTGGTGCATCTACAGCACCTGTAGTTATGGGTAAAATATATGACCTGACAAATATTCAGACTGCATTGTCTATCCTCCCGTTTGTGCTGTTACTCGGAGCATTTCTTTTCTGGATGGGTTCAAAGTATTATGTTAAGGATCTTGGAAAAGTTGCACAGGTTGCTTTGGAGGCGAAATAATATTATTTTTTTCTTGAAGTTGTATAGCGAACGAATTCGCTGAGAGATTCTTTAACTTCTGATCCTGGATAGGAATCGAGGATTGCCATTGCTTTATCGCGGTATTGATTCATTTTAAGTTCGGCATATTCAAGACCTCCATATTCTATAACAAAACTTATTACCTCAGCAATTTCAGATTTTGTTTTTTTCCTGCTTTTTACAATGTTAATTATATGTCTTCTTTTTGAGTTTGCAGATTGCTCCAGCGCATGGATTAAAGGAAGAGTAATCTTTTTTTCCTTAATATCATTTCCTACTGTTTTGCCGGTTAATCCTGTTCCTTCATAATCAAGAATATCATCCCTGATCTGAAAGGCAATCCCAATATTTTCTCCAAAATCCTTCATTAACTGGACAGTATCTGTATCTTCTGATACAGATCTTGCTCCGCAGGCTGTACAGGCTGAAAGTAATGCGCCTGTTTTACTTATAATGATCCTAAAATAATCTTCCTCTTTAATGTTCGATTTTCTCGCTTTTTGAAGTTGTAATAGCTCTCCTTCAGCCATCGCCTTAACTGCTTCGGAAATAATTTCGAGCATGTCGTATCGGGAATTTTCAACACAAATATGCATTCCGGTAGAAAGCAGGTAATCACCCAGAAGAACGGCTATTTTAGAATTCCATAAGGCATTGATTGAAAGCGATCCGCGTCTCTCGTGAGCATCGTCAACCACATCATCATGAACCAGGGATGCTGTATGAAGAAGTTCAATACAGGTTGCAGCAATATAAGTCGATTCAACTATTTCACCATTAAGTCTTGCTGTCAGAAAGACCAGCAAAGGTCTCATCTGTTTGCCCTTACGACGGAGAATGTAGTTCAGAATGATATTCAATAAAGGAATCTTACTGCGCATAGTTCTGCTGAAGTAGGCTTCAAATTCAGCCATCTCATTTTCAACAGGTTTCTTTATTCCGGTGAGAGCAGACATAAATTTATTTTTCAGTCAAATATAATAAAATCAGGAGTTCAAGATAACCTTTTTAGCAACATTCATCATATCAACATATTTATATATATTTGCGTAATGAAATTTTTTAAGAATGGATTTTAAAGAACTTAACCCGGAAAGTCTTGAGAGAGCAGCCGGAATGCTTAAAGCGATTGCACACCCGGTACGTATTACAATTGTGGGATGTCTTGAGGATGGCGAAAAACGAACTGTTACTGAAATTCACAAGCTGCTTGGAATAGAACAATCAACTGCTTCTCATCATCTTGGTATACTTAAAGACAAAGGGGTACTGGCTTCAAAAAGAGAAGGAAAAAATACATGGTACTTTCTGAAACACGAAAACCTTAAAACAATTTTGAATTGTGTAAGTAGTTGTTGCCAGCCTTAACCGCCAGATTTGTTTTCAATTTTTAACTGATTCATGACAGATTCCTGAACATTCTCTTCTGGAATAATACAATTGTTATAACTCCACAGGTTATCGAGGAATCGGCAATATTGAAAACCGGTCTGAAAAACACAAATGATTCGCCGGGCCTGAATGGTGACCATAGAGGCCAGTGAGTATTTATTATCGGAAAGTAGAACATATCAACAACTCTCCCATGCAGAAATGAAGAATAACCGCCTCCCGGAGGGAAGAGTATCGCGTGTTGGTTAAAACTCTCACTGAAGATCATACCATAGAATGCACTGTCTAAAATATTCCCAATTGCTCCTGCCATTATAGCACTGACAGCAAGAATTAGTCCCGGGTTTGCCTTTTTGCTGATAAGCGACGAAAGGAACCAGCCTATTCCAAAGATAGCAAAAACCCTGAAGACGCTTAGAATGAGTTTGCCTGGTTTGCCACCCATTTCCATTCCGAATGCCATGCCGTTATTCTCAATGAAATGAAGGATTCCCCAATTACCAAAAAGGTGAATTTCCTGTCCGATCTCCATGTGGGTTTTGATCCAGATTTTAAGAACCTGATCAATAATCAGGATCAGGAATATAAGTAAAACAGATTTTTTTCCTGTAGACATTATTGTTTTGTTAAAATTGTGGAGCGCAAAATAGTAAAAATAGTGAATAAAAAATCCCGGTAATTACCGGGATTTTATTTTATTATTATCTGTTTGCTACAGACAAACGATATTGACCTTATTTTCATCCCAGCAATACCAATTGACATCTCCCAGATAATCAATGGATTTTACATGACCATTGTGAGTTGTTGTATTCCATTCAACATTAACGTCTGAAAACTTCACGCCAACATAGTAATGAATTGTATAATAGGCATTTAAAGCGCTGGTTGTTAATCCATACTCGATATAACTGTTTTTGAAAGAGTCGTTTTTAACATAAGTATATTTAACGTATCCAACACCTGTAGCGGTTTTTGTCCAGTCAATCTGAAGCAGTGCATCGGGCGCCTGGGCACTCTCATAAAGAATCCATTGCCCGCCGGTACCATCCAGCTTTGAAGTACCTTCAAACCAGAGAAATTCAGCAAACCCATCCGTCCCCTCTCTGGTAATATACATTTTCCATTGAACATCGCTTGACCTGATCAGTCCGGTAAGTCTTGCTTTATAAATAATGTTTAAGAAGGTTACATTATAGCTCCATTGCCATGTTTTTGTCGAAATAAATACCGGAGTCTTGTCAAGAGCCGCTTTAAAAGCAGTAACAGGAACGGCAAGAGTTGTATTTATGATCAATTTCCAAACCCCGGCAACTGTTGCAGCATAATTCCAATTATCGGTGCTTGTCCCTTTCTGGCCAGATATTATTTCAGCTGACTTTTTCGTGGAAGAAAAATTGGTGAAATCGATAGTCATAGATTCCTGTGGAGGCAAAACGGGAGGCGCTCCCTTGTCCTTTTTGCAACTCGTAAAAAACCCTGTGGAAAGAATTAGTATTAAAACAAGCGATAAGATCTTTTTCATAGTTAATCAGGTTAATGATAAAAAACAGACATTAATAACCTAAACAAATTGACGGTTATTTGCAAAGATATAAAGACGAAAACTAAAAATCGTACAATAATTGGTTATTTATTAATCCTGAATTCAACACAAGCTGTTATTTTAAAACACCAGGACCAGGCAGGAAAGCATTGTACGTCTTACCGGATTTGATTCCCGCCTCTGTCCTGTATGTAAAACAGGATTTATACATACTATAGAATTGCTCTCTAAGATCCGAGCACCGACCAATGTGCTTTATCCAACAAAAATATTATCGTGCTGATTATGGGTATTTTAAATCACCCGTTTTGACGGGATTGGGAAAGTATGTTCAAAAAGTTGCAAAATCATCCAAATACGAGTAAAACCAGCTGATTGGGGAACCTATAAATAAATGAAAATGTAAAAACAACATCAACATATAATCCTAAAACCACATTACCGGACGGAATTAGGCTGCTCAGGGATCACTAATAACGGTGGTAAGTGCATAGAATATTGACAGGCGCCCGGATTTAATGCAACCGGGTACTCCATTCCTGGCACTACATGCCGAATGAAGTCCTCTTTATTAGCATTAGCTTTTTTAAATTAATCAACGAGAGTTTCCTTCAGCATTGCTTTGACCTCTTTGATCTCAGGTCTTGAAAGTTTTCCAAGATCCTTGATAATCCGTTGCTTATCAATTGTCCTGATTTGATCTAAAACAATCCATCCCGCTTTGCTATCATGCTTTACCTCGACTCTGGTTGGATACTTTTTAGAGCTCGTTGTCATGGGTGCTATGATAACAGTCCTTAAATATTTGTTCATCTCATCGGGAGAAATGACAACGCACGGTCTGGTTTTCTTAATTTCGCTACCGATAGTCGGGTCAAGGGTGGCAAGTATGATTTGATATTGCTTTATTTCCATTCTTCGAGATTTTCGTCTTCAAATATATCAGGGATGAGTAATTTGTCATCACCATTGGCATGCATATCCTTGAAGGCTTTCTCCCATCCTTTTCTCGGTCTTGCAAGAGGCTTTATTATAATCTGCCCTTTATCCAGGATCAAATCCACGGTATCTCGAATATTATATCTCTCGATTATGGTCTTGCTGAACCTTATCCCCTTCGAATTCCCAATCTTTACAACAGATACTTCCATGGTTAAAACTATTTACAAAATGTAATTACAAAGTTAGTACATATTTTGATGCGCCAATCAAGTCTTGGATAAATATTTATCGGAAAATCACCACAGTCTTGATTTGGACAAATTTGGGAAAGTGACAAAATCTGACTCTTGAGAGTTTGGGTTAATTGCTAAACTGTCTGTCCTGAAGGAAATTAAGGCTAACGGCAGTTTGTCTGATAACCTTTTTTAGTCCGTAAATTCTCATTTGATTTAAGCCGGTGCCAGCGAAAACGGAAATTTTATATCCCAAACTGATAGCCGGAAGAAAGTGGTCCTAAAATGGCTGTTTTTTAGTATTGAGAAGTTTCTTTTGCTCAAAAACAGCGAAATAAGTATCCTCAGATACTCCCTAAGCTAATCCACATTCTGAAACAAGCACTGCATATAGCTGTTGTTGTGGTATTGTAGGTTTTAAAGAACAGTTAAGCCAAGTCGTTTACCCAGTCCTTCCTCAAAGATCTTAAAAAGTGTTGATAATTGGATATCAATTTTACCATTCTCAACCCTGGAAATATAACTCTTTTTTGTTCCAGTCCGTTTTGCCAAATCCTCTTGAGTCAGGTGAGCTTTTTTACGTGCATCTTTGATCATCTCTCCAACAATGAAAGATTTGGCTTTTAGTTCAAAATCATCTCTCGCCTTAGTACCCAGCATACCATATTTAATATCAAGCAGTTCGTCAAAAGTCTTCGCATCTTTAATCGTTTTCATTGTATTACCCTTTCTTCTGTTTAAAATAATCATCTTTTAATCGCAATCCTTTATCGATCTCTTTTCTTGATGTCTTTTCACTCTTCTTTTGAAATCCATTAAAAAGAATCACTATTCTCCCGGAATCAAAGCAGCAGAAAATTCTATAAATATCACTACCCGTTTTTATCCGTATCTCATATAATCCATCTGTCCCTTCGATATGTTTTAAAAACTTCTCTGGTATTCTGTCAACTGTCCTTATTAATTTAAAGACGTATTCAATTTTCTCCTGAACTGATGAATCCAGATCAATATAAAAATCAATAAAATAATTTTGAAAGAATTTTATTTTTCTGGTCACGGCACAAAGTTAACATACTTGTTAACAAATATCAAAAAACTTAAGTGTTTTTTCGAAGAATTATGAATAGAACCATTGCACGACAATGGCAGCGAGTAGAGGAAGGTTGCGATACCCGGCGCAACCCAT
>JADGPT010000147.1 GCA_017882345.1 Bacteroidales bacterium | reverse complement strand
GGATCATATTTAGAAGCCTTTTTAAATTCTTTCATCCCCTGACCAATTCCTTTCATAAGTTCAGGAATCTTACGACCACCAAAAAGGAGTACTACTACAACTAATATCAGTAAAATTTCTGTCATGCCTAAATTACCCATCTCTTTTAGTATTAGAATTTATACAAATATATAAATACTTTATTGATATACAAGTTATGATAAATATAAAATCTATTTCCTGATCAGCCTCAGAACATCATTCCCATTGGCATAAAGCAAAAGTGCCAATAATAAAATCATTCCGGCAATTTGTGCATATTCAAGGAACTTGTCGCTTGGCTTTTTCCCGGTTACTACCTCAAATAATAAAAAGAGAACATGACCTCCGTCCAGAGCTGGAATCGGCAGAATATTCATTACTGCCAGAATAATTGAAAGGAAAGCTGTCAGATCCCAGAACCGTTGCCAGTCCCATACTCCGGGGAATATGCTGCCTATGGTGATAAAGCCTCCAAGTGATTCATATCCTTTTGCATGTTTTGAAAATATGAGCTTGAATTGCTTCAGGTAATCGGTTATTGTCTTAATACCTTTATCAATACCTGCAGGAACTGATTGCAACAACCCGTATCTGATAGTTTTAAGCTCAAATATCTGACTAAGTGATACGGACCTGCCTATCCCAAGCGCTCCCAGAGTGTCGGGTGTTACAGAGATATTCAGGTTTTCTCCTTTCCGGAAGAGATTAAGAATTACCGGATGTTCTTTGTTATCGAAAAGATATTTTTGAAATTCATCATAGTAAGTAAATTTTTTATCGTCAATACCAATGAGTTGATCATTAATAAGAACACCGGCTGTTCTGGCAGCAGATTTCTTTCCAAAGCTTTCAATCACAAAAGGTCCAAAAGGTACCCTGGAATCAATCTGACCTTTACCCTTCAACATCTTTGGAACATATTCCTTTGGTATTTCAATATTCCTGACAGCGCCATCGCGCTCAACCTGAATTGTTTTTCGATTGTTGAGAACAATATCTGAAGTTATTTCATGGAAGTTTTCGACCTTGTGATTGTCGACGGAAAGGATCTTGTCTCCGTTTCTGAGACCAATGGCATATCCGACCGAGTCAGTAACAATTCCATATTTAACATTAGATGTTGGCAGATATGTTTCACCCCATGCAAATAAGACAAAAATAAAGATCAGCATCGCCGAAATAAAATTGAAGATAACCCCTCCGGTCATAATCAGAAGTCGTTGCCATGACGTCTTTGATCTGAATTCATAGGGTTGAGGAGGTAGTTTCATCTGCTCCTTATCCATCGATTCATCTATCATACCGGAAATCTTAACGTAGCCTCCAAGAGGGAGCCATCCTATACCATATTCTGTTTCGCCCCTCTTATATTTGAAAAGTGAAAACCAGGGATCGAAGAAGAGATAAAATTTTTCTACTCTTGTTTTGAATATTTTGGCGAGTGTAAAATGGCCTAATTCATGTATTACTACAAGAATTGAAAGGCTCATTACAAACTGCAGGATTTTAATAAGTATAGTCATCTTTCTTTTTGAAGTTTATTAATAAAACTGAGAGCTGTTTCCCTTGCGCTTGAATCGGTGACTTCCAGTAAATCCAGATCAGGTGTAGGGTAATATAAACTATTTTCCATTGTGTATTCCACAATATCAGGCATTTGCGTAAATCCAATCTTCTCGTCAAGAAATGCCCTGACTGCAATCTCATTGGCTGCATTTAAAATACATGGCATATTTCCACCCCTTTTAAGAGCCTCATAGGCAAGAGAAAGGTTCCGGAACTTTTTAATGTCCGGATCACTAAATGTAAGAGCTTTACACTCATTAAGCACTAGTCGCGGGAGATCGGATTGCAGTCTGTCCGGATAGGACAGTGCATAAAGGATAGGAACCCTCATATCGGGTACCCCAAGCTGAGCTTTTACCGATCCATCAGCAAAGTGGACTAAGGAATGAATTATTGATTGGGGATGAACAATAACTGAAATCTGTTCGGGAGTAAGATCAAAAAGCCATTTCGCTTCAATCACTTCCAGCCCTTTATTCATGAGTGAGGCAGAGTCAATAGTAACTTTACAGCCCATATTCCAATTTGGATGTTTAAGAGCATCGCATGGTTTCACGAACTTCAACTGATCTTCTGACAGATTCAGAAAAGGTCCTCCTGAAGCTGTGAGTGTAATTTTCTCGATGGAGTTTCCCGCCTCACCGGCAAGACATTGAAAAATTGCTGAGTGTTCTGAATCTACCGGAATAATAATACTGCCTGATTCGCTTACCAGTCTTCCAATAATCTCGCCTGCCACAACAAGGGTTTCCTTATTTGCCAGGGCTATTTTCTTCCCGGCTTTTATTGCGGCAATAGTTGGTCGCACACCTGAATAACCAACTATAGAAGCAATGACTACATCAACTGTTGATGAGGTAACTACCTGCTCTACAGCCTCATTACCTGCATAGACCTTTATATTTGTATTTTGAAGACTTTCCTTTAACTGACGGTAATGATCGGGATTCGCAATTACGACTGAATCGGGTTGGTACTTATGAGCTTGTTGTATCAGAAGGTCAATATTATTTCCTGCAATCAAAACCTCAATCTGGAACTTATCAGGATATTTTGAAATGATATCGAGAGCCTGAGTACCGATCGATCCAGTAGATCCCAACAATGCGATTCTTTCAGGCATACTTAGTCTTCTGGTTATTAGAATAAAATATGTTTTTCCGGATCCAGAGGGCTACCTTTGTACCAGATCTCAAAATGAAGGTGAGGACCGGAGGTATAGAGTTCACCAGAATCACCAACTACAGAAATCGCATCCCCAGCCCGAACGAGATCACCAGTCTCTTTAAGAAGGCTGGCATTATGCTTATACACAGAAACAATATTATTCGGATGTTGAACTTCAATTACAAATCCTGTTTCCATAGTCCATCCTGTGAAAATAACTGTTCCGTCAAGAACGGCGGAAACCAGCGCTTTAGGTTTTGTAACGATATCTGTACCAAAATGTTTTGTTCTTATTTCATACCTGGCTGAGACAATTCCTTTTACAGGAGGGAAAAAATGCAGACTGGCCAGACCTGATACTGATTCAGAAGTTGTTGGTCCGAGTGTAAGATTATATCTTTCCTCATTTTCAACACGAGTTCGTAAGACAGAATCCTCGGGTGAAGTACTGAATTTGATTGCTTTATAATTTTTTGCTGAGTCTTGTCTCAAAGACAGTGGGAGTGGTTGGTTTCCCGATATAATTGAATTCAGGTTGTCGAAATACTTATCCCGTAATTTCAGTTCACGATCGAGAGAATCAAGGCGGATCGCACTCATAAGGATATTACGGCGCATTGTAACATTCGGATATCCGGGAATAAATTCTCTGAGATTAGTGAATGAAATCAGAGTGCTGGTACTCCAAATAATAAAAACAAGTAGAAACGTAATCAGGAGGAATGCATTATACCTGGTTAAAATTACCCGCCAAACCTCTTCCAGAGTATGATCATTTATTACAGAAAACCTGTATTTATCGCGCCAGTTGCTTTTTTTCTTATCGTCCTTAGCCATTTTCTACAATTTGATTGGCCTGCAAAGATAATAATCCTGCCGCATCAAATGAGTAAACGGAATCAAAAATGGGAATTTAAACCTGTTAAACTATCTTAACTGGTTTGTCTTCACTCTGCCAGAGCCCATGTTTTGTACAGACTGACATTGCCGATAGGTTCATTGATACGTCAGGAGCCACAATATAAAAATCGATCTCAAAATGAGAAGGAATATTGCCATAAACTCCCGCAGTATAACGTGCTTCTGCAAGAAGTGTTTCCCTGTTCCAAAGCTGGATTACACTTATAAAATGGTCATGTTCGTCAGGATGGGGATACTCATCACCAAGCTTTACTTTAACCTCAAATTTCTCTCCTCGCTTAACAGTGTCAGGACAGAAAACATGTGGCATATGTCTGTCGAGATAATCGCGTTTTACCTCTTTGTCTTCCTTTTCTATCTCGGTTGCTTTAAATACCCTCGGCATTGTAATTTATTTTGAGTTAATACTAAAATTTATCTATATAACAACTCTGATGCAAAATTTGCCAACAAACTTAGTAATTTTAATTTGAAATTGTAATGAAACCGGTAGTCAGAAGTCGGCAGCCGGAAGTCAGTAATGTATTCTGTTCTATGGTCATCGGTCTTCTGACTCCGGCCATCGGACTCAAAAATAAAATAATTTCAGAATTGTTTTGGTAATTGGCCATGATGTACTACATTTGCCCCTCGATATTGCGGGGTGGAGCAGTGGTAGCTCGTTGGGCTCATAACCCAAAGGTCGGAGGTTCGAATCCTTCCTCCGCTACAAAGATAAAGCCTTGCCGTGAAACGGCAGGGCTTTATTGTTTGCAGACCGAGAAAAGCTTGCTTTTCAAAGGGATGGAAATAATAAAGCCCGTAGCCACGCGAAGCGTTGCAAGGCTTTTTCTTTGGGTTCATGTCTAGTTCCCAGGAAGAGTGATTTTTATTTATCAGAACAGAATACCTTTATAATTGTTATTAAGAAGATGCCTGATATGAAAAAATCAATACTAATCCTTATTACAATAATGATTTTCGGTTCCGTCCATTCCCAAAAAGCGCCCTCAGTAGTACCATCTGTCGACCTCAACAGATATAAAGGTGTCTGGTATGAAATTGCCCGTCTTCCAAATTTTTTTGAAAGAAAATTAAAGTGTACATCAGCAACATACACCCTTCGTGATGACGGGAAAATAACAGTCCTGAATAAAGGAAATTATTTAACTGATCCCAAAAAATCAACCTCTTCAAAAGGTGTTGCCTGGATCCCTGACAAAAACAGCCCTGCAAAACTCAAAGTGCAGTTTTTCTGGCCATTCTCAGGAGATTACTGGATTATGGAGCTTGATAAAGAATACAGATACGTCCTTGTGGGTGATCCATCAGCTAAATACCTCTGGATTCTTGCCAGGGAAAAGAAAATGGATGAATCAACCTACAGAATGTTACTCCGGAAAGCTATAGATAACGGATATGATGTAAAATCTATTATAAGAGTTGAACAGGATTGCAACTAAGAAGTGACTAGAGTGACTAAAGTGACTAGAGTGAATAGAGTGACTAAAGTGACTAAAGTGACTAGAGTGACTAAAGTTATAGAAAGGTTGATATTTCTTATTCTTCAACTTTAAGTACTCCAAACTTTAGCTCACTCCAAACTTTTCTTTTACTTTAGCTCACTCCATACCTTAGCTCACTCTAAGTACTTGATATTCTTATCTATTTCGCATTAATCGGAACATAAACCAACTCAATACCATAATTTTTACCCAGATTCCGGCTATACTTTTTTTCATTGGCATTGTTCCAATGCTCCATTACACCCAGACTTTTTAACCGGGTACCGTCTCGCTCAGGGTCATAGATTGTCTTCGAAGGTGGGTTATTGGCAAGAGCCGCTTCGACTAAATATTTTTCTGTATAAGCAATATCTGAAAGATCGGGCCATTCTGCACGTAAAAAGTCAATACCTACGGCATCCAGGGCAACGCCATCCTGTGAGGCAAACAGACTTGAACACCAGCGGTTGTTAAACGGGGCCATTCTCCATTTGTCTTTTAGCAATGGAGGGCCATCCTGTGAACGGGCTGCATAAAAGCCATCAATCATAAACAAAATTGTTTTACCTCCCAGATCTTTATGACCAAGGAAATCTGTAAAGGTCATGTATTTATCTTTCCCCTGTGGATCCTGATTGAAGTTGTCATGAGCATTTTTCCTCCAGTTCCGATCTATACTTGTAGCTCCGTAAAAGTTTTTTCCGCAAAGGGTAACGCCCTGTCCGATATGCCCCTTTAGTAATGCCATGTTGATAATGTAATCTGCTTCAACAGCGCAGGTAGCCAGACCCGTTGCGAGTTTTCCGTTATCAACTGAATAAGGGATTGCTTTATCAACATAAGTGGATTTAATACGCCCGTTACCTCCCTCATTATCAACAAATAATACTTCCGGAAAATCTTTGTGGCATTTATTAAAAATATTATCAGTTATGAAACGGCTCGCATCAAAAATTGTTATATTCTTCTGTGGTACTCCCGCTTCTTTTGTCAGACTGCCAAGTAAAGCATATATCAATTGAGGAGTACCATTCAGACCTGTTGTATCAGCATGTCGGAGAGTATTGTTCTGATTTATCTTAACAGCTATCTTCTGATTATTTGTATAGCCGCCCGGGATTTTTTTCTTCTCACTATTGAAATTCTTAAAAAGCGCATCCCATGCCATAGCTTCGGTACCCTTGCCAGTAATCGATTTCAATATATTTTCAAGCATCTTATCAGCTTCGACTTGCGATGTGCTTTTTTCATCCCACCAGTATTTATTGGTACCGTCCCATGTTGCAACTTTTGGGTCAAATACCCATGTAACGCGTCCCGGGAAGATGCCATGTTCAACACCTATCGGAGAATTTGACATTACACTATTTATATCAATAGTGCTTGCATTAGCTACTTCAGTTTTATTTGTAAAAAACAGCAAAGAACAGACAACAGCAATTGCAAAAAAGGCGGTGGCATATAGGTATCCGGCCTTCCTGAAGTGATTTTTCGCTTTTTTAAAGGCAAATATAGAACCGGATAATGTCAGCAGGTAAATAACAAATGTTGACATAATTGGCGCTGCAGCTCTCATACAGGGATAAGTTGCCCTCTGAGGCTTTGGAATTACCCGTATAAGGAACCAGATTGTTGAAGAGATCCCAATTGCGATAAAAACAATTTTGGACAGAGCAGACTTTCCAAGCAGATTTTTAAGGTTACCCAAGAACAAATTGAATCTTTCTTTCATGTCTGATTTTTTTGATAAAGATAATTCTGTTTTTGGATTTAAGGAATTAATACCAACGCTTATAGATAATTTTGTATTGTCCAAATTTAACCCTTATCCTGCTTATGAATACTAATTGTCAACCCTGATGAACGCAAAAAAACGAGGCTGTCAAAATCCTTAACAGCCTCGTTATAATAATAAATATCGTAATCCTAATTGAATTTGTAGCTTAATCCAAGTGTCAAATAACCAAGACCATAACCCAATTCGCCAAATCCGGCAAGTTTATCAGAAAAAT
>JADGPT010000146.1 GCA_017882345.1 Bacteroidales bacterium | reverse complement strand
TTGCAGCAGGTGGCAGTACAACACTGACCTTCAGTAATACTCCAGTTAACAGCGGTCTCCACAGCTATGATTTCTTCATGCTGAGTCCTGGACAGAACACCAAGGCACCATGGGGCTTCTCATGCAAGGACTACGTTGCTGGTATAGGATTCACTGTAGTGTAAAATAAAGATATATGAGGGCGAATTTAATCGACCTCATTTCGATTTTTTTAATAAAAGGGACGAATATGCTTGCAGTGCGTGGGATAGATCGTGGAGTGGCCGACTACCTTGATACTGAATGTTGAATTAACCTTTGTTCATATATTTTTCTCATTCGGAAGTAGGGGTGTTCGGAACTACTGAAATGCGATATGAGCTTGTTATTCGGACGATTTAATATGAAATTATGGATTGAAAAGATTGAATGATTAGTTCGATTCAGGGGTCGGTTCAGGGATTGGTTCAGGCACAGGGATAGGCTTAGGTTCAGGAGCTGGTTCAGGAGTCGGTTCAGGAGTCGGTTCAGGGATTGGTTCAGGCACAGGGATCGGTTCAGGTACTGGAATCGGTTTAGGATTTGGTGCACACTTGTTTGGTTCAGTACTTTTTTTGTTGTTGAAGTTTCCCATATAATCACTCTCCCGATCTTATTAATTTAATTGCAATAACTTATATTTAATTTCTTGCTCCATCCACTCTAGAACTTTTTAGATAGATTTTTAGCCCTTTTGATGTTTGAAGAACTCTACTTGGCGTAGTCTTTTCTTGGCTTCTCCTTCGTCTTGTAAGGTCCGCCTAAGTTGCGCTTGGTTTTTTCGGAGAGGACGTAATAGCCATCTTCTTTCTTGACAATTACTTTTTCAAACCTCCTTCTATTTTCTAATTCTTTAGCCTTTAAGGGTATCACCCGATTCGTCCGTAAATATACGCTAATGGTTTAACCTTCATGGCGGGTAAATTCTATCACTTGGACAAGTGAAAGTACTGCCATAAGTATCAGTACAACAACTCTTTTGTCCTCTTTTTCATTATCTATTTATTTAATAGACACGAGAGTGACATTAAAGATCAATGTCTGGCCTACAAGTTCCGGGTTCTGATCCATAATAATCGATGTATCATTGAAACTTACTTTCATCTGACCGATTACGGTTTTCGGAATTGGATTATGTCTCAGTGTAATATTTATGTTATCCAGACCAACTACAGTGGTATTCCATGGAGCTCCCTGTAACTGAACGATATCGTTCTTACTCACATTTGCTTTCAGTGTTATGTTTTTCTCATCGATGTTAACAACGGTCTCATTCCATGGTGCTCCTTGCGACCATATCTCGTCTCCCTTTTTAAGATTATAAGATAATGAAACATTAGACGTGATATTTTGGATGGTAAAATTAATATTTGTCTTAGGATATCTAACGATTTCACCGGTTTTGTGGCCCGTCCCCATTATGCTTTCAAACTGGCTTATCGGAACTTCTAGATTTTTCGGGAGGACTCTCGTTAAGGGAACTTCCTCTAAAATCGGCATTACTCGGATCATCTGGGGATTACTTGGACCGTATGCTTTTTCTGGTGGAATTGTTAATTTTCGGGTCTCTCCCACTTTCATTCCAATAACACCTTCGTCAAATCCCTTTATAACCTGCCCTTTACCAACGGTTAAATTGAGGGGTTTATATTCCCTGCCATGAGCGGATAAATTATTTTCTACAGCTATCTTCTCAATGGATGTGTCAAAAACTTTCCCATTCTCAAGACTTCCTATATAATCAACAGAAATATTATCTCCATTTTTAATTGTTTTTTCTCCGACACAGCCGCTGAATAATATCATGGCTATAGGTAAAAGTATCAAGATTTTTTTCATGGTGCCACTATCATTCTACAAAGTGATGATAACATATAAGTAATTTACCTTACAGTCAAATGACGACTCCCTTAACTCCCATGAAAACCCCTATGGGCTCAGTACAAACTTTCGCGTCACCAGGCGCGGGGTGCGGAGCGAGTCACCTTGTTCCTTGGGAAGGAGAGAGGAAAAAAGCGGAGCCTAGAGCCACTGCTGTACCCCAACGCACATCGCTGTCCGGATCTTTTGTCAGAGCCAGAAGTCGATCAGATACATGGTCTCTATTTAGCACAAGACCACAGGAAGGGCATGAATGAACTCTTACTGCTAATGTTTTCGGTACATGATATCCGCATATACAGGTCTGCGATGTTCCATTAGGGTTAACCAATTCCACTATTTTACCAGCGTATTCTGCTTTGTAGATAGTTAAATTGATTAATTGTGACCATGATGCATCTACTATTGACTTTGCAAGACAATGATTTTTAAGCATGTTTTGTATTTGCAATTTTTCAAACACTACATGGTCATAGTTATTCACAAGATTTGTACTTAATTTATGATTGAAATCCTTTCTTTGATACCTGATTCTTCTATGGACTATTGCTACTTTATTTTTCTGTTTGTTACGATTAGATGGCCTTTTTTCTTCTTGCTTAAATGATTCTGCTCTCTTGCAAGTCTTTTTTCTGATTTCCGCAAGAACTTTGGTGGTTGAATCTGTTCACCATTACTGAAAGTCACCAGTGATTTTAAACCCACATCTATCCCTGTTTTTGTTTTGACTTCAATAGGAATGATCGGAATATCGATTTCGCATGAGAATGAAACGTACCACTGGTCAACATCTCTCTTAATAGTACATGTCTTGATTTTGCCTTCAATTTCTCGATGCAATATGATTTTCAAACCACCTATTTTAGAGAGAATGAGTTTACCTTCATTAAGATTGAGTTTCAGACCGCTGCCAGGATATGTGAATGAATTATATCTATTTCGTCCTTGAAATCTCGGATACCCCGCTCCTTTAAAGAGGTTCTGGAAACTTCGTTCGACACGCTTCAGGGTATTCTGTAGTACCTGTGAATGTACTTCTTTCTGGAATGCTGTTTTTGTCAATGGTAGTTGATTGGCTTGGTCATAGTAATTAATCCATTCAGGATACCCCCACGGGAACACATTGAAGGATTGTTTCATTCTGTTAAGCTCTGCTTGTCGCTTTCGTTCTGCAAGAGAATCATTGTAAAGATGTCTGCAAATCGTGAGTGTCTTCTCAAGAGCTACTTCTTGCTTTTTGTTTGGGTATATCCGAAATTGAAATGACTTTCTCATGCTATCTGAACAATACTTTTTTTGGGATAGGTATTACATTGCAAAGGGTCAGATTCATCCCCCACCTATCGGAAGGGGTATTCTCAACCCTTTGAACCCACGAGATAAAATTTTGAAATTTGTTCTATGTTCATTCAGTGATTTCCTGCACTCCTTCATATAATAACTATGTGCCATCCCGTGAATTTTAGACTCATCAAACAATATTACATGAGCATGCATATAATTAGTTATCCCTGATATAGAGCTTTCCGTCCAATCCCTGATAGTCCATGAAGAGCAACTGCGATAAGCTTTACCTTCCTGGGGCAGTACCAGTGCTGCTACATTCTGGAGCCACTTGGTGATTTAGATTGTTCTTTCAATATTTATTCGTTTATTCTAATTGGAACTCACCATAGGGCATGATGTGTCCATAAAATTATATTTAGAAGTGTCCGATTCGCAGAATTTACCCGCCAGGAATGTATATTCTGCCAAGGTTTCATATTACCTATACCGATCATATGCATTTTTAGGGTTAAATTATTAGATGGTCTCCCTCAAACTACTTTTTCAAGTAGTTTTCTAAAGCATGAAGCGCATCATCAATAGATGTTTGTTTTTCATTGCTTTCCCAAACTAGCCCGCCTGGATCAATAGCTCTCACAAGAGATTTGCTGTTTTCATCTTGGCCGATTTCAATCCAACCCCGTTCAGTAACCCATCGGGTTATATTGGGAAAGGTATTTGCAAATAAGTCATTTCTCATACTATTGTTCTATTATCAGTACTTCAAGATGGGCTTTCCGTAGTAAATAGGAAAAAACAACAATCTTCCCCACTGCACCTTATTGACCTCGTAGCAGCCTCGATTCTGTTCTGCTTAATTCCACATCAACATTGAATTCATAGTTTCCGTTCGGGTCTTGACTTACCCATACCGAGCATGGGAAAGATGCTTGACCGAAGATCGTTGTTTTTCCCATTTACTACCACAAAGCTTACCCTGAATACCGCAAAAATGATGAAGAAAATTGTTTTATACCGTGACTGACAAATAATAAAATTGCATTCTATTCATAGTAACAATGAGTAATCTGTAAGGGAGTAGTTTATGAAGATCAGGGAGAAAAGCTTATTCAATATATTAATTATAGCCGGGGTAATTATTTTTATTTCAATCTTTGCGGGAGCTGTGGCAGCGCCTGAAGGTAAAATCGTTACTCTTGACAATGATAGCCAGACAATCATAATCAAGGTCAATGAAACCTTCCTGCTTAAATTAGGTGAAGAATATGACTGGAACATTACGATAGATGACCAGATGGTATTAAGCCGCGTCGTGAATGTCGCTGTTGTCAGAGGCGCACAGGGAATATATATTGCACATAAGGAAGGCCGCACGAATTTGACAGCTATTGGCGATCCTGTATGTCGAAGAGAGCAGCCGCCCTGTGGAGCACCTTCACGACAATTTCGCATAAATGTGGTAGTTGAAAACCCAAGAAGAATAATGGGTTTTGAAGTTTTTTTTACAATTTTAGCGTTGATGATAGCTCTGATTGTGAGTAAGAGGAATTGATACGTATCCCCCAGGAGTCGCAGATGATTAAACCAAAAATTCATTATTCGACTTAAAAAATCATCTGCAAAATAGTATATAAATGGCATCAGTTAATTTTCTTTGTCTCCCATCCATGCTCATTTCATAGTGGTTTAAAAGGGTGAGAGGGGTTGGGGTGCGGGGAAGGGAGAGAGGAGATGATAAAAGCAAGGATCTTATCCACATGCTTTCAGAAGTGCTCGATTTTTTCGCGAGCCCAAAGATAAAGTTCCAAGCTCATCCTAAAGTCTCCCGAAGAGAGTTTATTAATTGTCTCTAAAGCGAGCTCTCTTGTTATTTTTTTTGCTCCTACAGCAGCAACAATGAGCCCAAGTAAACCTGTATATTTTAATCCTTTTGACTCGGCAAACCTCCTCGCATTTGCCTCATCAAGTATAAGCCGATCATTGGCTTTAGCTGCAAGGAATAAACTTGCTTCCCCGGCATCCAACCCATATTTTCTAAAATCTTTTGGCTTCCCTTTGAAATCAATAATATTGATCCAGCGATTAATAGCGTCCTTAAAAACTTCTGTCTCTGGGAAATCTTCTCTGAGAATTTCATTCTTAATTACTGTGGTGATGAATATCTCTTTGAAGACAATTTCAAGTATGATGAGCTTGCCTATTTTTGCCAGAGCGATAAGAGTAGATGAATCAATGAGCACGCGCATTTTTTATAGCCAAGTTTGAGCTTCTATTACATCCTTTTCGCTCTCTTCTATACTTTGCTTAAAAAAGGGAATATCTCTTTGGGAGAGATATCTTGCCATCTGCTGTATAGACACATTGGAGAATTCTGCTGCTCTGCATAAAGAAAATTCTTCATCAATATATTTTTCCATGGCAATTTTCATACGTAACTCTCTGATACCCCCGTCTATTATCCTTCGTATAACCTCCGATCTGGATGAACTGAGCATTTGTGCAAGTTCATTCAAATTCTTCATATTCTTTTCATCGATCCTTATCTGTACGCTTTCCATGATAATACATTGTAATTAAATGTAATTAATTCTTACGTTGTAGTATGTAGAAATTCCATTCCCCCCCTGGATTTTATTTTCAGATAGCGATCTCGTGAAAGCTGAATATAATTTTTTGTTAGACGCAGTCAGGTGAGAGGGTTGGGGTGCTGGGAAGGAGAGAGGAAACCGAATATAATGTGGTTGAGGTAGATGATTTTCGATGCTTTTAGAAACGATTTTATTGACTTAATGCCAATAAACGGGCAATGAAACAATCAACAATACAAAAAAAATGCTGTTATATGGATAGAGATTGCACATCTGCGTGTGTAGCATACAGTGCTGCAAGCGAATTAGACGATAGCGCAAAAATGATGGGCATGAATGATATGCATTGTATGCGCCTTCTTTTGGACATTACTGAATTAATGGGAAGGATGAACTCCGAAGATTTTGAAGAAGAAGATGAAGACACATTTTAAAAGTAAAGATTTCCAATAATATTGGCTCTCTCTTCACAATAAATGATCCAGGTATATTTTCCGAATGCAGGATGATCCATAAGGCCCATAGGTATGCGATTTGAATTCCACGTAATACCCAGTAGATAGTTTCTTTCTGCAATATCTGCAAGTGGCGCTCTCCTCCTGCTTTACGATTTTGGATTTTTCAAACTGAAGATTTGATGCTTCCGGGGTCATTAAATAGGTTTTTTCAGTTAGTTTCAAAAGTTTCTCTTTTTGGGCAGCCTCCAAGATTTTATCAATTATATTGTAGTCTTTCGTGATGAGTTTGTAAAGCAAATCCCGTATTTCAATCGGTTTTAATTCGATGGCGCCAAGTGCAGAAATTAACTCAAGTCCGGCGTCTATTTTTGAGGAAAATTCTTACCTACCTGCTACAAGCCATGCGTCATTCGCCACTATTCAAAAACATTAATGTTTATAGATATTATCGTGATGGTCATAATCTTCCAGAGTGACGGTCTTTGAGTCCTCATCAACAGAAAAAGTTAGCACAAAATGTTTATCCACATGGACTCTTTTCCAATCATTCAAAGGTGCACGAAGATTCTTATATCGGTGAGGATTTGATAAGATTTCATCTATTTTTTTAAGGATGATTTCAACCTGTTTACTGTTCTTTTTTGCCAACTTTTTGAAGGTTTTCTCAAGATCAGGTTTTATCTTTAAAGTGTACATGAAGATATTAAAGGCCTAATCTATCCCTCAAATTTTCAACGTTTCCCACGTCGATAGCTTTTTGCTGATTTATTTTTCTGGCCTTTTCAATATATTCAGGTTTTAACTCTGAATCGAGTATTTCCTCTTCATATTGCATTGCCATAAGGTCTATGGCAGAACTTTTGTCATTCAAGTCATATTTAGCCTTGACAATATTCAAGATCCTGTTGGTATGTTCATTGATGTTTATTATGGCCTGAACCATATATATCGCCTTAATATCATGTTAGTTTCGTATTAATATATATCCTTGCATTCTGTAACATAGCTTAAATTGAATACCTGCACCTGAAT
>JADGPT010000145.1 GCA_017882345.1 Bacteroidales bacterium | reverse complement strand
TAGAATTAAAAAATAAAAATGCCTTATCAATTTTGAAAAGTCTTGAAAAAGCAAAGATGATTAAAATGTATAGTACTGAAAGGCAAACAAAGGATTCACCCATTCATTTCAAAGGAGCAATAAGCACTGATAGAGCTATTGAACTGGCCAATGAAATTGAAAAATCAAGAACCGAATGGAACGAAAGAACTATCTGATTGATACAAATGTTGCCATTTATTATTTTGGATTGGCTATGTCAAATGAATCTGAGAAATTTATGGATCAGATTCTTGGGAAAAAGTATTATATATCGGTAATAAACAGAATTGAGCTATTGGGATTTAAAAGACTCAATGGAAACGAATCGGATGCTCTTAGTTCTTTTATCTCAAATTCAATTATTATCGATTTGGAGGAGGATATTATTCTTGAAACAATTCAAATCCGGAAGAAATACAACATAAAACTTCCTGACGCAATTATTGCCGCCACCTGTCTGGTCAATAATTATTCGCTAATTACCAATAACATAAAAGACTTTGATGAAATTACAGGACTTCACTTAGTCAAAGTCGATAAGAGAACCTAATCCACCGATACTCGGGGCAGGCAGTGTAATTCATGATAATTCGTGCAATTCGTATTAAATTCGCTCAATACATGTAGTTCGTATATAATGAAAGCGATAAGAAAACAATTATCCAAAGAACAGTTTCATTTGCTCAATATTCCGGAAGATTTCGCTTATGAGGTGGAAATCATAATACTTGCAACCAAACCTTCAAAAAAACATAATCATCTGTCAGTAGACGAGGCGTTTTATGCGGCTAATAACAATCAAATCATCGAAGACGATAAAAACGAAGATCAGATTTGGAACAAATATTTGTAAATATCATTCAATCAGGTGAAGAGACGATTGCTTCGTCAGACCAGAAATTCTTTATTCATGAGATCCCTAAACAACTGACAACAAAAGGAGCAGAGGCAAATATCCGACTACTTTTGTCTTTTATCTTGATTAAGCCTTTCTCCTTGATTTTACTTTCTTCGTCCACCATAGCTTTCTTTGACCGCTGAAATGCTATTGAAGGTGGTAGCGAAGTTGGATTATCTTTTTACTATTTTTGCATTATGACTAAAGCTGATATCATATCTGAAATAATCTTTTCGCTGCAACCGTTAAATGTGAGCAAAGTTATTTTATTTGGTTCTTATGCAAAAGGGACTCAATCAGCTGATAGTGACATTGATTTACTGGTTGTTACCAATGATGCTTTTGTTTTTGAATCATTTACTCAAAAGATGCAAATCAAGCTTAAAATAGCAAATGCACTTAATCCTTTGAGAAAATTTGCTGATATTGACCTTATCGTACATACAATTCCTATGTACGAAAAGTTCATACAATTAAACAGTTCTTTTAAGAAAGAAATTTTTAATTCCGGAACTTTGATTTATGAAGCAAACAACTAAAGATTGGCTGGCAGTTGCTGAAGATGACCTCCTTGCAGCTAAAACACTTTCAAGAGACGAACGACTTACCAGTCTGGTATCTTTTCATTGTCAGCAATGTTTAGAAAAATGTTTTAAAGCTATAATTGAAGAACAAAACAAACCAGCTTTAAAATCACATGATCTTTTAAGGCTTCGATTACACGAAACGCGAAACATTCCATACTTTTGTCTTTTTTTAACACAGTAAACACATAGAAATTCATAATATGTCCCCGAACACTCGTAAGAAAGTCTTCGTTAGCGGTTGTTTCGATATCCTCCATTCCGGGCATATAGCATTCTTGAAAGAAGCCTCTCAGTTTGGTGATTTGAATGTCGGACTGGGGTCTGATAAAACGGTTGCTGACCTGAAAGGACGGAAGACAATAAATTCTGAGGATGAACGACTATATATGCTTGAAGCGTTGTCTTGTGTGCATAATGTGAAAGTTAACAGAGGCAGCGGGATTCTTGATTTTCTGGACGATATGAAGGCTCTTAAACCAGATATTTTCATTGTAAACGAGGATGGTCATACACCCGACAAAGAACAATTATGCAAAGATCTTTGTATTGAATACAAGGTTCTGCGAAGAATCCCTTATGCCAATTTGCCGGTACGTTCCACTACCTCTTTAAGAAAAGAGACCCCAATACCATATAGGATTGACCTGGCAGGAACATGGATTGATCAACCCTATGTATCAAAATATAATCCCGGCTGGGCAATAACCGCATCGATTGAACCAACGATTGAGTTTAATGAACGGTCAGGGATGGCTACCTCTACCAGGAAAAAAGCAATTGAACTTTGGAATGACCATTTACCAATGGAAAATCCGGAGAAGCTCGCGAAGATACTTTTCAGATATGATAATGATCCCGGAACTAAAGATGTCAGTGGCTCCCAGGATTCAATAGGTATTACGATGCCGGGAATAAACAGGTTTTATTATCAAAAAGAAAAATACTGGCCTTCAAAATTTGAAACAATAACAGATCATTCAATAATAAAATGGCTTGAAGACCGGCTTTATATGGTAACACTCTGGCCTCGTCCGGTTGATTTTGTTGTACTCGAAAATACAAATATAACCGGAGTGAATGTTAAAAAACTGACAGCTGCCGCAGAGATGGCCTGGGAAGGACTAAATAAAAAAAATATTCAAACATTTTCAAAAGGGTTTTCTGCTTCATTTAACGCACAAGTGAAGATGTTTCCAAAAATGTTGAACGACAGAATTTCCAGGGTAATTGATTCGCACAGAGATAGAGCGTTAGCATGGAAGCTTTCTGGTGCCGGAGGAGGTGGGTACCTTATATTTATTAGTGAAGTTGATATCCCAAATGCAATTAAGGTTAAGGTTAGGATAAAAGATTATTGGATCTGATATTTTCTATATCTGCCTGGTATTTTAAAAATGAAAAAAGTTGCATTAATATCGGGAATCACAGGTCAGGGTGGATCTTATCTAACTGATTTCTTATTGGTCAAGGGATAAACGCGAAACATTCCATACTTTTGTCTTGCAGTCTTGCAGTCTTGAGGTCTTTTAACCCAATACAATAAACGCGAAACGTAAAAGGGAAAAGACAAAAGACAAAAGTAAAAAGACAAAAGTGGAAGAAAAGAAGAAAATCATTATAAAAGACTTTTAAAGTCCGTATCTCATTGAGAAAAATGGAGCAGTTAATGTTCTAAAATCAATATAACTAATCCGTATTTTACTTTTATCTTTTTACTTTTATCTTTTATCTTGATTAAGCCTTTTTCCTTGATTTCATTTTTGTCTTAAAATATTATGTTGTTAAATAAGAAATATATTTTTCTGGCAGTAATAATTTGTTTTGGATTGAAATTGAGCGCTCAAAAGGTCTCTTTTGACAATTCTAACTTTTTTTATCAGATCTATCCGATCTATAACTTTAAACAAAGTATTGTCAGTTTAACATTTGACGATGGTTCCGAGAATCAATTTAAAGTTGGTATACCGATCCTTAAGGGAATGAACATACCAGCAACATTCTATGTAATCACGATGAATATAGACAGCACAACTAAGAGTTTACTGCTGAAAGATGTTTCAGATGAGTTTGAGTTTGGTTCACATACTGCTACCCATCCCGATTTAATCAAAATTGGAAATGAAGGTGCTAAACAGGAGTTGTCGAATTCAAAATCATATTTAAAGAAATATTTTGGTATAAACTCAGGCTTAACGATGAGTTATCCATGGGGAATATATAACGATGCTATAAAACAAATAGTTAAAGGCTTATATCTGGCTGCGCGTACCACCGATCCTGGTTATAATTCATTCGATAATCTTGATAGATATGCCCTCAAAACGCAGAGTTTCGATAAGAATACTGAATCTGGAACAGCAAATGGATGGGTTGATTATGCAATACAAAACCATCTGTGGTTAGTAGAAATGCTTCATGGAATTAATAACATTGGATACTCACCGATTGACTCGTCTGTGTTAATAAAACATTTAACCTATATTAAAAAAGTTAATGATAATATATGGTGCAGTACTGTAAGTAATGTAATAAAATACATTGATGAGTCAAAAAATGCAAAGATTGAGTGCGATTTTTGTAATGATACAGTATATAACATAAGAGTTAATGATTTTATGGATGACTCCATTTATAATCAACAATTATCAATAAGAATTAAAGTACCGGCAAATTGGGATAGTATCTGGATTTCAAATGGAGAAAAAGTTAAAACAGAATTCTTTAATAAAAGTAAGTTCATATTATTTAATGCATTACCGGATAATAAGCTATTGACTATAAGACCAAAATTCCTATCTGCCCCGGAAATAAATACAGGAATGCGACTCGTTTATCTGAGTGCTAATCCTTTTTTTGATAATATTAAATTTTCTCTTGAAGTTTTTGATCAGACAGATATTGATATTATCCTTTGTGATCTCAATGGGAAATTATTAATTCATCAGAATGAGAAGTCTGTAAATGGAGTTATTAACTTGTATTTTGACACATCAGGAATAATTAAAGGGGTATATCTTTTGAGGGTGAATAGCAATCGTGGGGATTATATTATTAAGAAGTTAGCGAAAATTTAACCTGTATAACCTTTTGCCATGGACACTTAATTGAAGCTTAAATTCGCAAAATGTCATAATCAAATCATCGAAGACGATAAAAACGAAGCTCAGATTTGGAACAAATATTTGTAAATATCATTCAATCGGGTGAAGAGACGATTGCTTCGTCAGAATAGCAATTTTTTATTCATGAGGTACCTAAACAACTGGAAACAAAAGAAGCAGAGGCGAAAATCCGACTACTTTTGTTCTTTATCTTGATTAAACCTTTCTCCTTGATTTTACTTTTATCTTGTGTCTTTTGTCTTTTGTCTTTTATCTTGAACCTTGAACCTTGAACCTTGAACCTTGAACCTTGAACCTTGAACTTTGAACGGCATAACAACATAAATATTCAGCTTAATAAAAGCATAAAATGAAAGTACTTATCCTTGCCGGAGGACAGGGCTCCCGTTTATCTGAAGAAACAACCTTGAAACCGAAACCAATGGTCGAGATTGGCGGTAAACCAATTCTTTGGCATATTATGAAAATCTACTCATCTTATGGATACAATGAATTTATTATTCTTTGTGGATATAAAGGATACATGATAAAAGAGTATTTCGCTCACTATTTTCTACACATGGCTGACATGACTATTGATATGATATCTAATACTATAACAAATCATAATAATAATGCGGAGCCATGGAAAGTTACATTGATTGACACAGGATTAGATACAATGACCGGTGGACGTATAAAGAGAGTACAGAAATATGTTGGGAATGAACCATTTTTGCTAACCTACGGGGATGGTGTTGCAGATATCAATATAAAAGAGTTAGTAGCGTTTCACAATAACCATGGGAAACTAATAACAATGACTTCAGTATTACCAGAAGGACGTTTTGGAGCATTAAGCATCGATAATACAAATATGGTTAGTAGTTTCCAGGAAAAACCCAAAGGTGATGGATCTTGGATTAATGGAGGATTCTTTGTCTGTCAACCAGAGGTATTTAACTATCTTGAAGGAGATAAGACTATCTTTGAAAGAGAACCACTTGAAAATCTTGCCCATAATGGGCAATTATTTACATATAAACATTATGGATTTTGGAAACCAATGGATACTCAGCGCGACAAAAATCAACTGGAAGTGCTAATCGAAAATAAAAAAGCACCATGGATCAAGTGGTAAAAAATAATTTATTTGATAATTTCTATAAAGGCCGTAAAGTCTTTATAACCGGACATACCGGTTTTAAGGGTTCCTGGTTGTCCATTTTACTTAATTGGCTTGGAGCTGAAGTCCATGGTTATGCTTTAGACCCAAATACCAATCCAAGTCTTTTTGAACTTGCCGGAATTGACCAGATTGTATCATCTACAATTGGAGATATCAGGGATTACAATCTCTTATCAGAAACACTCAAAAAAGTTCAACCTGAAGTAATTATCCATATGGCAGCTCAACCTCTTGTCAGGGAATCATACAGGAACCCAAGAGAAACATACGAAATAAATGTGATGGGAACAGTGAATCTTCTTGATATTTCAAGACAGATAGGAAGTGCTAAGGCAATTCTTAATGTTACTACTGATAAATGTTATGAAAACAAAGAATGGCATTGGGGATATCGTGAAAATGAACCTATGGGAGGTTATGACCCTTACTCAAACAGCAAGGGTTGCTCAGAATTAGTCACATCTTCATTCAGAAGTTCTTTTTTTAATCCTAAAGAATATAAGAATCATGGAGTGGCTTTAGCTTCAGCCCGTGCCGGAAATGTAATTGGAGGTGGAGACTGGGCGGATGACAGACTAATACCGGATTTTATCCGCTCAATAACGCGGGGACAGAAGGTAAAAATCCGAAGCCCGTATGCCATTCGTCCATGGCAACATGTATTAGAACCATTATCAGGTTATCTTACATTGTGTGAAAAGCTATATACTGCCGGTACTGCTTTTGCGGAAGGTTGGAATTTTGGACCTGATGACAAAGATGCTAAAAATGTCGAATGGATTACCAAAAAAATATGTGAGCTTTGGGGAGAAAGTGCTTCATTCGAAATTGATACAAATCCGCAACCGCATGAAGCCAGCTACCTTAAGCTTGACTGTTCAAAAGCAAAAGCTGAACTCGGATGGGCTCCCGAATGGGATATCGAAACCACCCTCAAATCTATCGTCGTCTGGAATAAAGCCCTTCTTGCAGGCGAGAACATGCGCACCGTAACAGAAAAACAAATTATGGATTACTTCGTGTAATTCACTGTAATTCCTAATAATTCGATAAACAAAAATAATGGCAGGTTTTAAACAACTAAGAGCAGAAATAATATCTAAGACAATAGAATATTACCAGGCTAAATTTGCTAAGCCTGAATTTGTGCCAGGTAAATCAAAGGTAAATTATGCCGGAAGGGTCTTTGACGAAAAAGAAATAATCAATGCGGTTGAAGCATCACTCGACTTCTGGTTGACTGAAGGCCGATACTCCGAGCAGTTCTCTGAAAAGATAGCTGAATTTTTAGGTGTTGAACACGTACTACTCACTAACTCAGGATCCTCCGCCAATCTGTTGGCATTTTCTGCCCTGACATCAGAAAAACTTGGAGATAAGCGTTTGAGACCAGGAGATGAAGTTATTTCCGTTGCAGCAGGTTTTCCTGCGACAGTTACACCTATTATTCAATATGGCTTAATACCAGTGTTTGTTGATGTGGAAATCCCTACCTACAACATTGATATCGACATGATGCGCAAAGC